>NZ_AP012332.1:333481-666962 GCF_001042655.1 Gardnerella vaginalis ATCC 14018 = JCM 11026
GGATCCAGCTACTTATGCGAGTATTATAAAAAAATTCCCTAATCGAGTTTTAGCGGTAGGCATAAGACAGCTTAAGGTCAATTCAACTATGACCGATTTTAGGAGAGCAATGTCTAAGGATTTTGGGGTTACTCTTGCGTCTTCTAGAATTGCAAGCGTTGGTGATGGTAATTTTGTTAATGCTAAGGGTGCTGCTGGAACTTTTGAAGGTGTCCCATTTTTTGCAGCTCCAGATGGTGAATCTTTGAAAGATATTATGATTCCATTTATTATGGATGCTGTTTAATGTTGTGTAGTTGATATTGTGTAATTGTGCAGAATTTTTATGTTTTCTATGTGTTGTAAAGGTTATAAATGCAAGATAGTTCGCTAAAAGTCGGTGAGTTTGATTCTTTAAATAAGGCTGCTGGTTGTAAGCCTATGACCGCTACAAAAATTGATTATGTTCGTGAGTTTCACAATGATGTGTTTGTAGATGAATATGCTTGGATGAAAGACAAAGAGAGCAAAAGACTTCGTGAATATATTGATTCTCAAAACAAGTACACTGAACAACGCGTTTCTAGGTTAGATTCTTTACGTAAACAACTGTTTAATGAGATGAAATCGCGTATTCAAGAAACGGATATGTCTGTTCCAACGAGAATGGACGGATATTGGTATTATGTGCGTACCGTAGAAGGTAAACAGTACGGGATTCAATGCCGAATGCCTGTTAAAAACGAGAATGATTGGGATCCGCCAGTTATAGATGAACGCGCAAATCCTGGAGAAACAGAAGGCGAAGAAGTTATTTTTGACGCCAACAAAGAGGCATCGGAATTTGGTGGAGATTTCTTCCAACTCGGAGGAATGGATATTAGTTTAGACGGCACGAGAATGTTGTTTGGTGTCGATACTAAGGGTGATGAAAGATTCGATTTTTATATTCGTGATTTTTGCAAAAGTAGCAATGATTTTATAACGCTTCGAGATTGCATAAAAGGCATATCTTCTGCGCTTTTAACACCAGACGGAAAATGGGTTTTTTATGTGACTTTAGACAGCGCATGGCGACCATACCAAGTGTTTAGACATAAAATTGGAACTTCTGTAGAAGATGATGTAAAAGTTTTTGAAGAATTGGATGCGAGATTTTTTGTTAGCGTTTACGAAAGTTTCGACGAACGTAGCATTATGATAAACAGCAGCTCCAAAACGACTTCGCGCGTATTAATGCTTCCATTAAGCACTCCAGAAGCAGATTTTAAGATGGTGTTAAAGCCTATAAAAAACGTGGAATACGATGTTTCTTTCGCATGCTTTGAGAATGCTGGAGATGATGGTAAAGATATTCCACTCATGTTTGTAAGCCACAATCTTAAAAATCCTAATTTTCAGATTGATGTTATAGATTTGCGAAAGCGATCTATGGAATCAATGCCATTTAACATTGGCGAAGGCGATTGTGTTGTTCAGGGATCTCCTTACGGCTGCAAAAATGGTGATTTATTAGAACCAGGAGCCAGCAAAAAAGCAGTTAGTGAACCGTATTATAACAGCAAGAATCCTAAGATTTTACAGGGAACTTGCGGATTGAGTATTGATGGTTTAAGCGTTTATAAGAATTATGTGGCTCTTTCTTTCCGAGCGAATGGCTTGCCTCAGCTTGCTGTTATGCCTAAAAGCAATGCTGTTGAAGATTTTAATGCTGGGCGACCTTGGCGTTTTATTAGGGTTGGGGCAGAAGGTTTTATAAAAGAAACAGCGGAAGAGTGGCAACCAACCGATGTTGTAAAAGATAATTTGTCTGATTTATCTAATTTATCTATCCAAAATCAAAATCAAAACACTGCTCGAATTGAACTATCTAAAATAACCAATGAACAAGCTAAAAATAGTCGTGTTTACCTTATTGGAGCAACTGGTAATCCTTCTTACGAAGCTCCAAGAATGCGTTATTCTTGTTCAAGCTATGCGACACTAGGGTCTTTGCGTGAAATAGATCCTATTACAGGCAAAAACGTTTTGCTTAAGCGTGGGAAAATTCTAGGCGATTTTAACGAAAATGACTACGCAGAAAAACGAGTGTGGATTACTGTCCGAGATGGAGAGTGCGTACCCGTATCCCTAGTGTGGCGTAAAAACACTGTGGCTAAATCACAAGCAATGTTCATCACCGCTTACGGAGCTTATGAAATAAGCAGCGATCCGTATTTTTCTGTGGCGCGCCTAAGCATGCTGGATAGAGGAGTGCTGTTCGTACAAGTGCATGTGCGAGGCGGTGGAGAAATGGGTCGTGCGTGGTATGAGAATGGTAGGCGTCGCAACAAAAAACACACGTTTGAAGATTTTGTAGACGTTACGCGCGCTTTGCAACAAGCGGGTTATGCTTCGGCAAATCAGACTGTTGCAAATGGCGGTTCTGCAGGCGGTCTTCTTATGGGAGCTGTAGCAAATATGGCTCCGCAATACTACGCGGGAATCGAAGCGGATGTTCCGTTTGTTGATGCGCTTACGTCTATGCTAGACGACTCGCTGCCGCTTACTGTTACAGAGTGGGACGAATGGGGAGACCCATTGCATGATGCGCAAGATTACGCGTATCTAAAGTCGTACACGCCTTACGAGAATGTGCCTGAACATGTTGAGCCAGGTGAGTTTCCAAAGATTCTTATAACTTCTTCGATTAACGACACTCGCGTTCTTGTTACGGAGCCTCTTAAGTGGCTTGCTCGCTTGCAGGCTGCAGGCGCGGACGCGATTGCGCGCATTGAAACAGATGGCGGTCACGGTGGAAGCTCTGGCAGGTATAAAAAGTGGGAGGAAGTTTGCTATGAAAACGCATGGTGTTTAGATGCCATGGGTATTTCGTAGAATATTTTTAAAACACATTGGAGGCTGATTGTGGTAAGAATTAAGCCAGATAAGCCCTACACGGAAGACCTTCCTTTAACGCATACAGCGTTATTTAAGCAAGTGCCACTCGATCAAGCGAGGGAGCTTCTCGAGCATTTGCATGAGTCGGTTTTTTCTAAGGGGCAGGCGATTTTTAACGAAGGAGATACTGATCGCCGCATGTATCTGCTTGAGCGTGGACGGGTTAAGCTTGTACGCCATTCAAGGGATAATCGTGTGCAATTGCTTAGTATCCACACGCACGGTGAGATTCTTGGAGAGATTCCTGTTTTTGACCCGTTCGGCGGTCCGCGTACAGCTTCTGCAATAGCAATTACAGATAGAACTCGCGTATTATGGCTAGAAAACGAAGTTCTTTTTAAGTGGCTTGGCCATCATCCTAGGGTTGCTGTAGACATGCTTCAGGTTTTAGCTGCACGTTTAAGAGCAAATAATGAACATATTTCTGATCTTGTTTTTATGGACGTTCCAGCTAGATTGGCTAAAACGCTTTTAAACCTTGCTTCTAGGTTTGGAGAACCTGTTAGGGAAGGTGTGCTTGTTCCTCACGATTTAACACAAGAAGAACTTGCTCAACTTGTTGGGTCTTCTAGAGAAACAGTTAATAAAGCGTTGATGGATTTTGCTCAGAGGGGTTGGATTAAAAGGCACGGTAGGTCAATTATTATTTACCAACCTGGAATGTTGATTCGCAGAGCAGAAAGATAAATCGCGATTTTTGCGTGCCGCAACGTAGAGGCAAACCTCTAGAATAGTTCGCATGCCTAAGAAGAAATCCCTCACAACTCGTCGCGTGTTAGCACTGTTCCTTACGTACATCACATTGTGTGTTGCAGGTGGTGTAGTATCAAGTATTTTATTTGTGCCAGGAGTGATGAGCGTAAACAGCGTGGTCAAGTCTGTTGTGCCTTCTCTTAGAGTTGATGGCATTGATTTTGACGTTACGGCTTTACCTCAAAAGTCGCGTTTATACGCTTCTGATGGCAAAACAGTTATAGCAACATTTTATGCTCAAAATCGCACTGTTGTGCCATTAAGACGCATATCGCAATACATGCAGCAGGCAATGGTTGCGCGTGAGGATCGTAGGTTCTTTGAACATTCAGGCGTTGATGTGCAAGGCGTTATGCGTGCGTTTGTGCAAACGTTTATTAAAAAGTCTGATATGCAAGGTGGATCGTCTTTAACACAGCAATACGTTAAGAATGTTCTTATGATCAAAGCTAGAGAAGACAATGATCCTATTTCGGAATATCATGCTGCAGAAAGTACTGTTGCTAGAAAATTGCGAGAAATGTTAATCGCAATACAAATGGAGAAAAAATACTCTAAGCTAGAGATTTTACAGGGATATTTAAACGTTGCACAGTTTGGTAGTAATAATCTTTACGGTGTAGAAACTGCTGCAAAACGCTATTTTAATACCACTGCAGCCAATCTTAATCTTGTTCAAGCTGCGACTATTGCATCAATCACAAAGAATCCTTCTAGGTACGATCCTTCTATTGAAGAAAATCAGCCTGAATCGCAGAAGCAAAGAAATATAGTTCTTGATTTAATGCTTCGACAAAACTTTATAAGTCAAAAAGAACATGATGATGCGGTTACAACACCAATTAAAAGCACTCTTAATATTCAGCATGAAGTTGCTAACGTCGGTTGCCAGGCTGCTGGAGATGCAGCATTCTTCTGTGATTATGTTACTAAGAAAATCTTGAATTCTAGAGAATTTGGCAAAACAACTGTAGCAAGGCAGAAGCTGCTTAATGAAGGTGGCTTGGATATTTACACTACAATGGATATAACAGCTAACACAACCGCCATGAATACAGCTAGGGCCACTATCCCTGTTAATGATCCTAGTGGTTTTGAAGTCTCTATAGCTGCTATAAAGCCTGGTACTGGTGAAGTTCTTGGTTTTGGAAGCAATCGTATTTATGATGCGACCGATGCGGCGAGGTCTGACCCTACTCACACAGCTATTAACTACGCTGTAGATGAACAAGACGGTGGTGGCTTAGGCTGGCAGATTGGTTCTACTTGGAAGCCAATCAATCTTGTTGCATGGATGCTTGCTGGAAAATCAATTAATCAGCCTGTACGAACAAACACGTTCTATAACAATACTGAATTTTCGTGCGCAAGATATAAAGGTATAGGGCGTTGGTCTGTGAGAAATTCAGATGGTGGAACTGTTAATCCAGAAACACCGTTAATGGGTTTGGTGCATTCTCACAACACGATTCAGGCTGCTATGGGTGCTCAGCTTAAGCTGTGTGCAGTGGCAGAGGCTGCGAAAACACTTGGATATCACAATTCTCCAATAGGCCAGGAAGACGTATTTTCTAAGAATTCTCTAAATCCTCCTATGGTGATTGGTGCAGTTCAGGCTTCTCCACTAACAATGGCAAATATTTACGCAACATTGGGTGCTAATGGTGTTCAATGTGACCCTATTGCAATCAAGCGTGTTATTGATAAAAACGGTAGACGTTTGCGAGTACCAAGCGCTAATTGTCATCAGGCTATACCGAAAAAAATTGCTCAAACTGTAGCCTATGCTATAAATCAAGGTGTTGCTCAACCTAGTGGTGTTGCGCATGCTGCTCAATTAGCTGGTGGTCGTAAAACTTTTGCAAAAACTGGTACTAACGAACAGTATTACATGACTACTGCAGGATTCGTGCCAAATAAGATTAGTGCTTTTGTTGCAATTGGAAACGCTGAAGTGCAAAAGAGCTTCAACAACATGAGAATTAATGGTGTTTATCGAAGCGCTTGGTACGGTGTTTACATTGCAACTCCAGCTTGGAAAAAGTTTATGGACGATTATCTAAAAGCGGCAAACGTTCCTATCGACAATGAATATGGTAAGCCAGATTCAAAGTATATGGCTGGTGGAAAGATGCCGTCATTAACTCCGCAAATGCGTCAGGAAGATTCTGCAGAGCAACAGCGTAAGCGCGATGAGGATGCTCGTAGACAGGCGGCTCAAGATCAGGCTCAGGCTCAGGCAAATCAGGGTGCGGCTTCGACAGATCCTGCGACTGGTGGATCGTCGGTTACTGGCGATGGAAGAACGAGTACATCTTCTGGTTCTACGTACGGTAATACGGATGGAACAGGAGACGCATCTTCTGACGATAATTAAGCTTCATCTGGTTAGTTGAAAATATTATTAAAAAATCAGCTGGCATTGAGGTATTGTGCGAATACTTCGATACCAGCTGATTTATTGTAATTTATTGTTATCTATTCTGGTTTTTTTTTTAATCTACATCAGCTGAAACTGCATCTTTAACTGTTTCAAACCCATCTTTTCTGAGTAAATCAGCAAGTCCGCGCTTTAGAACAGTTATTTGTTGAGGACCTCTATACATAAGAGAAGAAACGAACATCACTAGGTCAGCTCCACTTCTAATCTTTTCATAAGCTTGTTTTGCAGTAAATACGCCACCTATTCCAGCAATAGCAAACCTGTTGCCAAACTCTTTACGAGTATTTTTAATAAGATCATTACTCGCGGCGAATGTAGGCGCACCAGAAATTCCACCCTTCCAATCTGCTGGAATATTCAATCCTTCGCGGTTCTTTCGCAGATTTGCAATGCTCACGCCATCAACCTTATGTGCGCTTAAAACGTCTAACAAAGACTTAAATTGAGGCCATCCGCCTTTTAGATTCAAAGGCATTTTTACAAGAGTTGGCTGAGGACGATCAACTTTATCTAAAACATTAAAAAGCTTATCTAAAGCTTCTGGCTCGCTAAAAGGCTCGCCAGCCATAGTGTTTGGACAAGAAATGTTAACCTCAATCATGGAGTTTTTGCCACTTGCTCGCTCCATAGATATGCGATAATCTTCAATACCTTCGTCTAAGTCACCAACAAGATTATCATTGGTGCGCGCAATGCTCACAGAAACGCGCATGCTTTTAGCATTAGTCCACGCTTTTTCCACTCTAGGAATCACAAACTCGCTGCCATCGTTAGCAAGACCCGCATGAACAAGAAGAGAATCATATTGCGGAAGCCTATGATACCAAGGTTTAGCGTTTCCTTCGCATGGGCGGGCAGTTGTGGAGCCAACTGTTTCAAAACCAAAGCCAGCGTTGTCTAGAACTGTGCACAAATCGCAGTTTTTATCGAGTCCTGCGCTTAATCCAAATGGATTCGCAAAATCCACTCCCATAACTCGCGTTTCTAAAACTGGATCCGTGTAATTGAGCATTTGCCGCAAAAGCCACATTAATCCAGGAATGCGCTCACTCGTCTTGCAGAAAGCAATCATGCGATCGTGAGCTTCGTCTGGTGGAATGTTAAACACTAAGTGCGGCTTAATTACATGCTTATAGCTAAAGGTGAATAAGTCTGTTGCAGCTTTGTTCACAGCATTGTGTAAAGAATTTTCAGATACATAACCCATAACTCAATATTATACGACATTCAATATTATGCGACTTTCCGCTTTTTGTTGTTGATTTTGGTGTGTTGAGCTACAAAATGCGGAGTTGTTTTTCCGAGTTTGTACCAAATTTGATCTAAATCACGTACAATCTCGGGCAGGTCCTGTCGTTCGCGCGGTCTAAGCGCTTTACCGCGCGTAGTATAGTAGCACAGCTATATTTGTGAGTTATGCCTACTTATGATTTGGGACTAGAACGCGTATCGCTTGAATTTGCAACAAAAACTATTTTTAGAAATGTGACTCAAGGCGTTTTTGAGGGAGACCGTATAGGAATTGTTGGAAAAAACGGAGACGGAAAATCCACGCTTCTTAAGCTTCTTGAGGGTAGTATGGACCCAGATTCTGGCAGAGTTACGCGTAGAAGCGGCTTGACATTTGGCATTTTAAGCCAGCGAGATCCACTGGACGATAATGCTACAGTTCGCCAAGCTGCATTGGAGAATCGCCAGGATTATGAGTGGGCTGCTGATTCAAAGTCTCGCGAAATTGTTGAGGCTCTTTTGGGCGGAATCAATCTTGAAGCTAAAGTTGGTACGCTTTCTGGAGGTCAGCGTAGGCGTGCGGATTTGGCTAGGTTGCTGTTGCATGATTGGGATATTTTGGCTTTGGATGAGCCTACGAATCATCTTGATGTGCTTACAATTCATTGGCTCGCAGAGCATCTTTTGCACAGGTGGCAAGACGGGCAGGGCGCGCTTTTGCTCGTTACGCACGACAGGTGGTTTTTAGACGAAGTTTGCTCTTCTATGTGGGAAGTTCACGATGGAGCAATCGACCCGTTTGAAGGCGGATACAGTGCGTACATGATGCAGCGCGTTGAGCGCGAACGTCAGGCGGATGTTCGCGAGGAGCGCAGGCGGAATTTGGCGCGTAAAGAGCTTGCGTGGCTTTCTAGGGGTGCTCGCGCGCGTTCTACTAAGCAAAAGTTTCACGTTAAGCAGGCTCGCGAGCTTATAGCAGACGTTCCGCCAATGCGAGATACTCTTGAGTTGAAGAGAATGGCAACTTCTCGTCTTGGTAAGCAAGTTGTTGATTTGATTGATGTTACGCAAATTTTTGAAGATTCGTCAAATCCTGCTGGAGCCGATGCAGATATTGTAAAATCACCATTTTCTCAGCCTACACATGTTGGTAGCGTTACGATTTCTGTAGACGAATCGCAAGCAGCCGCACAGTCGCAAGAATCGCAACTATCGCAAGAAGAATCGTCATTAAAAGAAACGTGTGCAGCATTACAAAAAACGATTAGCGGCCGCATGATTTTAGACAATCAAACGTGGCTAATAGGACCTGGAGACCGATTCGGCATAGTAGGAGCTAATGGCGCTGGAAAATCAACACTTTTAAGCATAATCGACGGCTCTTTGCGTCCAACTAAAGGGCACGTAAACATTGGTAAAACTGTAAAATTTGCTGTGCTTTCTCAACGATTAGAAGAGCTGGAAAAGCTTGGAAAATATAAAGTCAAAGAGGTTTTGAGTAGATATAAGCCAAGTTACATAATCGACGGCAAAGAAGTGACTCCTGGTCAACTTATGGAGAGGCTTGGTTTTAAGCCAGAGCAGCTTATGACACCAATTGCAGATCTTTCAGGCGGCCAGAAACGCCGCATGCAATTGCTTTTGATTCTTCTAAACGAGCCAAATGTGTTGATAATGGACGAGCCTGGAAACGATCTAGACACCGACATGCTTGCAGTTATGGAAGATTTACTAGACACATGGCCAGGCACTTTGATTGTTGTATCTCACGACAGATACTTGCTTGAGCGAGTGACTGATCAGCAATTTGCATTGATTGACGGCAAGATTCGCCATCTTCCAGGCGGAGTTGACGAGTATTTAAAGATTATGGAAGACTATGAGCGCGCAAATATGCAAGAATCTAAGGCAGATTTTGAGGCGAGTTCTAGGGCGGTTGCTGGCGATTCGTCAGATGCGGATTCTGCGGAAAAATCCAATCAAAAATATGAAGCAAAATTAAGCGGAAAAGCTTACTACGATGCTACTAGAAGAGTTTCAGCAATAGAGCGAAAACTAGAAAAGCTTGAGGAAGAAAAAAGCGAGATTGAGCAAAAAATGGCTAGCCATGATCCTAGCGATTTTGTTGGCTTGCAAGAGCTTAACGAGAAGTTACAGGCGAATCAAAGTGAGTCGAGCGCGTTAGAAGAAGAGTGGCTTGCGCTTAGTGAGCAAATTTGATGCAAAAGTCTACAGTTTTTGCATTGCGATTTTGCTCAAGATTAATGCTGCATGCTAGTTAATGCCGCGTGCTAGATTGTTGAATTATGGCTCAAATTAAGGATATGTTGGAATCTGTAAAACCTATTCGCTTTGATGGCAGAGATGTAGACGAGTTGCGACCAGTAAAAATCACGCGCAATTTTACAAACGTGCCAGAAGGCTCCGTTTTAATCGAGTGTGGTAACACGCGCGTTATGTGCACTGCCACTTTTACTATTGGAGTTCCGCGTTGGAGACGAGACACTGGTTTAGGTTGGGTTACAGCCGAATACTCAATGCTTCCAAGAGCCACTGCCGAGCGCACTGATCGCGAGTCTGTTAAGGGCAAAATCGGCGGCCGCACGCACGAGATTAGTCGCCTTATTGGTCGCTGCCTTAGAGGTGTTATAGATATGAAGGCAATGGGCGAATGTTTGATTCAAATTGATTGCGATGTTCTTCAAGCAGATGGCGGCACGCGTACAGCTTCGATTACGGGCGCATATGTTGCTCTTGTAGATGCGCTAAATTGGGCAGAAAAGCACAAGCATATTCGTAGTGCTAAAAACGTTCTTAAAGACTCTGTTTCTGCTGTTTCTGTAGGCGTGATTAATGGCACTCCAATGCTTGATTTGCCGTATGTAGAAGATAGTCAAGCAATGACAGATATGAATGTTGCTATGACTGGTTCTGGCAATTTTATTGAGATTCAAGGCACTGCGGAACATCGCCCGTTTAATCGCGATGAGCTTAATGTTTTGCTTGATTTGGCAGCTAAAGGTAATCGTGAGCTTCAGGCTGCTCAGCGCGCTGCTTTAAGTCAAAATTAAATAAAGTTTATATCTATATCTGTTTATTCGATAAATTACTAAGGAGTGGCGAGCGTGAAACTTGTTGTGGCAACGCATAATGAGGGTAAACTCGTTGAAATTAAGCGGATTCTTAACGAAGAGTTTGTGGAAATGTCGGAGCATATTGAGCTTGTTACTGCTGGCTCTTTGGGGCTTCCAGATCCAGTAGAAACAGGCGTGACTTTTGAGCAAAATGCGTTAATCAAAGCTAGAGATGTTTCTTTAAGAACTGGTTTGCCTGCAATAGCAGATGATTCAGGTTTGATTGTGGATGTTCTCGGAGCTGCTCCAGGAATATTGTCTGCGCGTTGGAGCGGTGTTCATGGAGATGACAAGGCGAATAATGAGCTTTTGCTTAAACAGCTTGAAGACATTCCAGATCAGTGTAGAACAGCACGATTCCGCTGTGCTGCAGCTTTAGCTATTCCTAAGGGTTGTGGTGAAACAGAACTTGAAAACACTCTGTGGAAAACAAATGGTTTTGAAACTGTTCGCGTTGGAGAAATGGTTGGTAGACTGATTAGAGTTCCACGCGGAGAGAATGGTTTTGGTTACGATCCGCTTTTTGTACCAGATAATCAGCCTGTTAGAAATGGCATTCAAATGCAGGATTTGACAAGTGCTCAGCTTAGTCAAGAAGAAAAGAACGCCATTTCACACAGGGGTAGTGCGTTACGAGCGCTTTTACCAGAGTTAAAAGCTATGTTCCTTGGGCAAACTAAGTAAATAAACTAAGTAAACCAGAAGTAAACTAGTTGATTTGTAAAATTGGATTTGCGATTTTTAATCCGTGAACAAATCTTTAGATATGATAATGCGATTTTCAGCAACCTGCTTTAAGTGCTTGCCATAATTGCTTTTACCATATTTTTCTGCCGACTCAAGTAAACGCTCGCGACTAATCCACTGGTTTTCGTATGCAATCTCCTCAAGCACTGCGATTGGAAGCCCTTGTGCTCGCTCTATTGTGCGCACAAATTCGCCAGCTTCGTAAAGCGAGTCCATTGTGCCAGTGTCTAGCCACGCGTATCCGCGACCAAGAGTCATAACGTTTAGTGAGCCATTTTCTAAGTACATTTTGTTAAGGTCCGTAATCTCAAGCTCGCCGCGTGCGCTCGGCTTAACTTGTTTTGCAAACTCTGTAACTCTGGAATCGTAGAAGTATAATCCTGTAACAGCATAGTTCGATGCTGGGTGTTCTGGTTTTTCTACTATGCTAACGGCTTTGTGATTTTCATCAAATTCCACAACGCCGTATCTTTCTGGGTCGTCTACGTAGTAGCCGAATACTGTAGCACCGTGTTCTACGCGTGCAGCGTGCTTTAAAATAGCTCCTAGGCCATTTCCGTAGAATATATTGTCTCCAAGCACGAGCGCGCAAGAATCGCCATTTATAAACTCTTCTCCGAGTATAAATGCTTGAGCAAGACCGTCTGGCGATGGCTGAACTTTGTAAGATAAGTTGATTCCAAATTGTTCTCCGCTTCCAAGTAGCCTTTCAAAATTCGGCAAGTCTTGAGGAGTAGAAATCACAAGAATATCTCGGATTCCAGCCATCATAAGCACGCTAAGAGGGTAATACACCATTGGCTTATCGTAAACTGGCAAAAGCTGCTTAGACGTTACTGTAGTAAGTGGGTATAGGCGTGTGCCAGAACCGCCAGCAAGAATAATGCCTTTCATCTTTGAAACATCCTTTACTTGTTGTTTTGTTCAATTCTATTTACGTAAGATTCAAGCAAATCTTCCCAATCGCATGGCGTAAATCCAGCGGATTCGATTTTTTGTAAGTCAAGTGCGCACTTGTGTGGTCTAGGAGAGCCATTAGATATGCGCGTGTAATCGTCTACGCGATTTGCTTCGATTTTGCTTGTGTCTACATTAAGTTGTGTAAACACTTTTTGAGCAATATCGTGCCAAGACGCGATTTTTCCTGAACCTGTAAGATTGTATGTTCCGTATTGTGCTTGAGTGTTTAGAAGATGGAACATGCCTTTTACTAAGTCGCTTGCAAAAGTGAGTCTGCCAGTTTGATCTATTGGCGCTTGAACACTAACAGATTCGCCATTTTTTAAACGGTTTGCAAAGTCAATCATGCGCGTTACAAAGTTTCGTCCTTCTCCGACAATCCAGCTTGAGCGAATAATATAATGCTGTGGAACGTTTGCTACTAGAGAATCTGCTGCAGCTTTTGTTTCGCCGTACACGCCTAGTGGTGCAAAGTCTTCGTTTTCTTTGTGATTTTCTTGAGTGCCGTCGAAAACATAGTCGCTTGAGATGTGCACAAGAGTAATGTGGTGTTCTTGCGCTATTTTTGCAAGATTTGCCACTCCTTTAACGTTGCTATTCCACGCGGCTCTTCGCCCTTGTAGCGTTTGCGCGCCATCTACAGACGTGTATGCTGCTGTGTTAATAATCGTTCCGTACAAATCCCAGTCGTAGCGGCTGTAATCGTCTTTATTTGCTATATCGAAGCTATCTAAGTCTACGTACTCAAATCCTTCTAAATTATTCTCTTTAGCATAATTTTGTATTGCGCGACCAAGTTGACCGTTGCATCCAGTTACAAGAGTGCGTTTTGGTGCCATTGGCTTTGCGTTTTTTAGCATTGGGTGGTGTAAGTCAGCTTCGCTGCGCTCGGATTCTTCTAAAGGTATTGGCCAATTAATGTGTAAATCTGGGTCTGCAAGGTTTACAAAAGTGTATGTTTTCTTTTGCTCTAGTGACCAATGTGCGTTTACTAAATAAGTGTATGCCGTGCCATCTTGCAAAGCTTGGAAGCTGTTTCCTACGCCTCTAGGAACGTAGATTGCTTTGCTAGGGTTTAGTGTGGTTGTGTACACTTGACCGAAGCTTTTACCTGGTCTTAAATCCACCCATGCGCCAAATACTTCGCCAGTAGCAATGCTTATGTATTTATCCCATGGCTCTGCGTGGATGCCTCTGGTTACTCCGCGTTTTTCGTTGAACGAAATGTTGTTTTGTACGGGTCCAAAGTCGGGGAGACCTAGAGCCGTCATTTTTGCGCGCTGCCAGTTTTCTTTGAACCATCCGCGGTTATCTCCGTGTACTGGAAGATCAAACACGATTAAACCTGGAATATTGGTTTTTGTAACGCTTAGTTCTTTTTCAAATTCCATAGCATCCTACAAATTCTTTATTTTTGATTAGATTTATGACTATTTTTGGCTAGATTTGCATACAATTTGTATACAAGCAGACTTGACTTTTAGGCGATTCACTGCCCTTGAGCTTTGTACTTTGCTTCAGTCGCGCTTTTAGCGCCTTCCCACCATGCGCGATTTTCCGTGTACCATTTGATTGTTTGCTCTAAGCCTGTTGTAAAGTCTGTGTGCTTTGGCTTCCATCCAAGCTGCGTTTGTAGCTTTGTGCTGTCAATCGCGTAGCGGCGGTCGTGGCCTGGACGGTCTTTTACAAGTTCAAAGTCGTCTGCATCTTTGCCCATCATTTCTAGAATCATGCGCAGAACTGTTATATTGTTTTTCTCGCCATTTGCGCCAATCAAGTACGTGTTTCCAAGCTCTCCCTTTGTGAGGATTGTCCAAACAGCACTGCTGTGGTCTTCTGTGTGAATCCAATCTCGAACGTTTAATCCTTGACCATATAGCTTTGGCTTAATGCCTTCTAGAATATTTGTGATTTGTCGCGGAATAAACTTTTCAACATGCTGATATGGTCCATAGTTGTTTGAGCAATTGCTGATTGTTGTGTGTAAACCGTATGTGCGAGTCCATGCGCGTACCAGCATATCGCTTGCTGCTTTTGTGGAGCTGTATGGGCTGGATGGGTGGTATGGCGTTTCTTCTGTGAATTTAGCTGGGTCGTCTAATGCCAAATCTCCGTACACTTCATCGGTGGAAATGTGGTGGTATCGAATTCCGTATTTTCTAACTGCTTCGAGTAGTCTAAAAGTTCCTTCAACATTGGTTTTAAGGAATGGTTCTGGGTTTGCAATGCTGTTGTCGTTGTGTGATTCTGCAGCGTAGTGCACAATTGCGTCGTGCCCTGGAACGAGCTTATCTAAAAGCTCTGCATCGCAAATATTGCCGTGAACAAAGTCAACTCTATCTTCTGGCAATCCTGCAATGTTTTCAATATTTCCGGCGTACGTTAACGCGTCTAGTACCGTTACGTGCGTTTCTGGGTGATTGTTCACTACGTAGTGCACAAAATTAGACCCAATAAAGCCGCATCCGCCAGTTACAATTATGTTTTTTGGCTCAAAGTTTGTTGTGTTACTCATGTTTTCCATAATATCCTCTTATATGCCTTTTGCTTTTTAGTTTTGATTATTGTTTAAGATTGTTGTTTATGCTTTATTGTTTAAGCTTTCTCGCATTGCGTTAAATGCTGGCTCGGCTTGACCGTCGTAAATCATGTGTGAATGAGACAGCACTATGCAGCGAGAACAAAGTTGCTTAATTTGATCTTCGCTGTGCGAAACAATTACCATTGTTTGCCCTCGTTTTTGCTGCTCTTTAAGCCTAGTAATACACTTGTGTTGGAAAGCTTCATCTCCAACTGCAAGAATTTCGTCGATTAAGAATATGTCTGGATCGCTGTGCGCTGCTACAGAAAACGCCAATCGTAAGAACATTCCAGAAGAGTAGAACTTAACTTCTGTATCCATAAAAGGCTCTATTTCGCTAAAGTCTACTATTGATTGGTATTTATCGTCTATTTCTTCTTTTGTCATTCCAAGAATTGCGCCGTTAAGATACACGTTTTCGCGACCAGTTAAGTCGGCAGCAAATCCTGCTCCAACTTCGATTAGTCCTGCGATTCTTCCGCGCGCACAAACTTCGCCTTCATCTGGTTGCATAACTCCAGAAAGCATTTTAAGCATAGTAGATTTTCCAGATCCATTCATGCCTATTAGTCCAACAGTTTCGCCGCGTTTAATAGTAAAACTAACATTGCTTAAAGCTGTAAAGTTTTGTGTCTCGTGCTTTTTAGACGGCGGTGTTAGCAAGTTTACAATCGACTCTTTAATCGAATGATTTGCTCGCAGCGAGAATCGTTTAGTAACGTTGGAAACGCTTAACACAACGTCTTCTGGAAGTGTGTTATAAGGCTTATTCATATATAACTCCTGCTGCTCTTAAAAGTAAAATCCACAAAATCTTAGTAAGCTTAAATTTCTTGAGCAAACTTGCCTTCAAGATGTCTAAATGTAACTTCGCCAATAAGTAGTACAGCAAATGCGACTACAAGGCTTTCGCAAAGTCTTAAAGACCAAGCTCCTGCAAATTGGAAAGTGCGATCTGTGGCATTTAGCCAGAATCCGCGGTGGAATGCTTCAACGCTTATTGCAATAGGATTTGCATAATACATCTCTAAAACCCATCGTGGTGCGTGGGCTGCAACCATTTGCCATGTGTAGAAGCACGGCGCAAGCCATACGGCAACCATTGCTACTAAGTCTGTAATATTTTCTGCATCTCTGTAAAAAACGTTTATTGCTCCAAAGAATAATCCAAGACCAAACGCAAACGTACACACGCTAATAAATCCGATTATTGCCACTATTACGCCTGCAAAATCTGGAATCCACCCCATGCATAAAGCTCCGATTATAAGCACGATTACTTGTGGGAAAAAGTGCACAAAAGCAACTCGTAGCGATGCAAGTGGGAATAGTTCTCTAGGAAGATAGATTTTTTGTATTAAGCCAGCATTAGAAAGTATTGATCTTGTGCAATTAGAGAATGCTTCTACAAAAAAGTTTGTTACTATAATTCCACTAAAAAGGTACAGTGGGTAGGCTTGAATTCCGCCTCCGCGGCCAAGTCCTAAGAAAATTCCCATTGCAACGTAGAACACTACAAATTGCGTTATTGGCTTTACGTACGTCCAAGCCATACCGAGCCACGAACCGCGATATCTTATTCGTACTTCTTTTTTTACAAGTAAGTCAAGCAAATAAAGGTACCTTGGAATGTCTATCAAACCTTTGCTTCTACCAGGGTGATAGATGGCGTCAGACTTTGTTGTCATCGCTGCCTTTCTTGCAAAATTTGCAGTGTGTATGCACATATAACTTTGTTAAGTTTACATTTGGGGATTGATTTGATTCAATATTTGGCTAAATATTTGGTTAAATTATGCGCAGTATTGTGAGCAGTATTATGCGAGATATTATGTTCATCATTATATGTAATAATTTTAGCTTTTAGATTAGTTGTTAATGTGATTATTTTGTGATTATTTTGTGATTTTTATGTGATTATATTGTTCTATTTATTTTGGCATGTTTGAAAGTTTTTATACGCTGCTAAACTGAAAAATTATGAGTAAGCGAATTCTTGTTACTGGTGCTGGTGGGTATATTGGTCGTCACGTTGTTAAAGCTCTTTTAGATGCAGGTGCTAGCGTAATTGCTTCCGACTTGCGTTTAGATGGTGTTGATGAGCGCGCAACGCGTATTGAAGCGAATATTTTTAGCGATGATGCTGATTTGTTTGCAAAGCTTGGGTCTCCAGACGTTTGCTTGCACATGGCTTGGCGCAACGGTTTTAAGCATGCTGCAGACACGCATATGGAAGATTTATCGAACCATTACCGCTTTATTCGTATTATGCTTCAAGGTGGCTTAAAGCAGATTGCTGTTATGGGTTCTATGCACGAAGTTGGCTACTGGGAGGGTGCTATTGACGAGAACACGCCTTGCAAGCCAGCTTCTATGTATGGCATTTCTAAGAATGCTTTGCGCGAAGCTACTTTGCTTTTAGGTAAAGAGTATGATGCAACTGTTCAATGGATTCGCGCATACTACATTGTTGGCGACGACGCTCGTGGAAACTCTATTTTCTCTAAGCTTCTTCAAGCTGCTCAAGAAGGAAAGAAGACTTTTCCGTTTACTACTGGCAAAAACAAATACGACTTTATTAATGTAGACGTGTTAGCTAAGCAAATTGCTGCAACCGTTTTACAAGATAAAGTAAATGGCGTAATTAATTGCTGCACGGGGGAGCCTGTTTCGCTTGCAGACCGCGTTGAACGTTACATTCGCGAGAATAATCTTGATATTTCGCTTGAGTATGGCGCATTCCCAGATAGGCCTTACGATTCTCCAGCAGTTTGGGGAGATAATAGCAAAATCCAAAAGATTATGAGTGATTTTCTAAAATAGTTATTGCAAATCGTAACTTTTCTGGATTTTTAATGCTAAATTATGGTTTTTAGAAAGGATTAACATTGCGTGAAACATTGCAAAACAGCAAGTGCCCATGCATATATTTTGTTCTTCCTTGCTACAACGAGGAGCCTGTTCTTTCGCAGACTTCTAGTATTATTTTAAGCAAAGTTACTTTTCTTATTGAAAATAAGATTATTTCGGATTATAGCCGTATTCTTTTTGTGGATGATGGTTCTAGAGATTCGACTTGGAATATTATTTGCGATTTACACCAGTCGAATCCTTCGCTTTTTGGCGGTGTAAAGCTTGCGCATAATCGTGGTCATCAAAATGCTTTGCTTGCTGGCTTAACTACAGCATATAAATCGGGTTGCGATGCTGCAATTTCCATGGACGCCGATTTGCAAGACGATGTTGATGTTGTTGATCAATTTATTGCAAAATATGTGGAAGGCTACGAGGTTGTGTATGGCGTTCGCTCGTCTAGAGAAACAGACACGTGGTTTAAGCGCAACACTGCATTAGCTTTTTACAGTGTTTTCAGATGGATGGGCGCAGAAACAGTTCCGAATCATGCCGATTATAGACTTATGGGCAAGAGTGCGTTGAAGGCTCTTTTGGAATATAAAGAAGTTAATCTTTTCTTGCGTGGTATAGTGCCATCTATTGGCTTTAACTCAACAAAAGTTGAGTATGTGCGTGGTAAGCGCAAAGCTGGTGTGTCTAAGTATCCGCTTAAAAAGATGATTTCGTTTGCTATAGATGGCATTACATCTTTTTCTACTAAGCCTTTGAGTTTTGTAACATTTGCAGGATTCGCGTCTATTTTAGTTTCACTATGCGTATTTGTTTATGTAATAGCTTCTGTTGTGCAAGGAAAAGCAGTTGCTGGCTGGGGCTCTGTTATGTTCTCAATGTGGTTTATTGGTGGATTGATTATGCTTTCAATCGGCATTGTGGGCGAATATATTGGAAAGATTTACATGGAATCTAAGCATCGCCCACGTTACGAGATTGAAACTACTATTTAGATATTTATATATTTAGGTATCTAAATTCTTAACTACTATTTAGTGCTTATTTTGCATTGGTTCAGAGAATTTTACGACTATATACTTGTTATCTAAAACAGTAGTGCATTTATCCGAAGGCCAAGAAGGCAGATTTTGTGCGGCCTTTTCTGCGTTTATATAAACGGATTCTAATACAGGATTTTTCATTTTAAATCCAGTAGTTGAGCGTATAAAACCAGCTTTTACCCATGTGCCGTGAAGAGTTGAGAATCCAATCTCAAACATTGATCGTCCAATAAGTTCAAGATGATTTGACTTAAATTCACTAGGATTGTGGTCTGCTATGTGATTGCCAACAAATATTACTTTAAGTGGTTTTTTATGATTTGCTTGTAGTACTTCTATTCTTCTAGCAACATCTTGAGCAATGTAATAGTCTCGGTTGTAAGTCATGTATTCCGTGTAATACAAGCGGTTTACTGTAAACGACTGACTTAATCCAATAATTGCAAGAAGAACGCACGCAATAATCGTTGTTAAAGTCTTTTTGCTAAATTGCATAATGTAATGCAACAAATACATGCATGAAAAAGCGCCAGCAAGCGGGTATGTTAGTTCCGTTCTAGCCGTGCCTGCTGTGCCGAGTATTACGCTCATCATCATAGGGCTTGCAACTATAGCAATAGCAAAAATAATAGTAAAAGCGTTAAGCTCTTTACGAATCACTTGAACAATAGTTAATAACACTAAAGCGATTAATGCAATTGTTATAAATACGCTATGGAATATTGTTCTTCCTAGGTACATGTTTTTTGCATGCAAAAATATAGTATGAATAATTTTTGTTATAGGGTCTTTACCCCAACGCATTTGTTCTTTAATGTACGGATCCGTGAAGGTGTGGTTGGTAGCGATAACAATTTTATTCAAAATCACATAGCATGCATAGCTTGCTATAAACACGCAAATATACGTAAAAATGTAGCTTACTATGTTCTTAAATTTGCACGCATAGTCGCCCTTAATTATTAGTGCAATCATGACTGTTCCGGCAACAAAAACAGTAGTCATTGCTAAGTAGAGAGTAAAACCAAAAATTGCAAAAATAAGTGCCATTAATGCGTATGCTAAAAGAGTCTTAAGTTCTTTACGATTTTGGTACGCATTATGCGCGCACATAAGCGATATGCTAACAAACATTAGCGCACAAGCTACGTCATCTCCCATAAGCAAGAATCCAAGCATTTCTGCAAGAATAGGAGCGCTTATAAAAGGAATCATAAATAAAGCTGGGTGGAATTTTGCGCCCAAATTGTGCGCTTTGCTAAACAAGTATGCCCATGTTGTTGCAGAAGCAAAAAGCGCAAGAATCATTAAGATTCCAGCTAATGAATTGTTATACCAGTATCTTCCTGTAACGTACTTAAAAGCTAGCAATCCAAAGCGTTCTAGGCGAATCCAAGAATTGTAAAGAGCCTTAGATCTAGAGATTATTTCTTCTGTGTCTATAGAAAAAGTGTTAGAAAAAGCTTTTTGACCGTATGCAATAATCAAAAAAATCGCGCTTATTGCAAGTTCTGCAACATTAGATTTGCAAAAATCAATGAAGTCTTTAAAGGAATACGTTTTTTCTATAATTGCTCTAGTTGTGCTAGTTGAGTTGCTTTTTTTGCCGCATTTTGCAAGTGTAGCTGAATCTTGTAGTTGATTAGTGTTTAATTCTTTAATACAACTAGAGTCTGCTTGATTCATACTACAACCCTTCTATGCGTTTAACATGCATGTGCTACTCGTTACTAAAAAATATACTATAAGATTTTAATGCGTGACAACAATCTAAAAACTGATTGTGTCTAGTAGTACAATAGATATGATTTGTGCTATTTTACCGATTAGTGTGCAATGGAGACGATTTATGAATCCTGCAATTTCCGTGGTGGTTCCTGCATACAACAAGGAGCCGTATATTAAGCAGTGCATGGATTCACTTGTTAATCAAACTTTTAAAAACATTGAGATTATTGTTGTTGACGATGCTAGTACGGATAATACTTTGCAAATTTTGCGCGATTATGAGCATAAAGATTCTAGAGTAAAAATTATTGTTAAAGATCATAATTGCGGTAGGCATGTTGCGCGTAAAACTGGTGTTCAGTCGACTAGCGGTGATTACGTTCTTTTTGTTGACGCAGATGATGAGATTGATCTTAAAGCTTGCGAAGTTCTCTACTCATACGTTACTAATAATCCTGCAGATATATTGCATTTTGGTGTTTCTATTCACCCAGAAGGCAAATCAGATGAAGATTTTGCATACAGCTACGATCAAATGTATGCGCAAAATAATGGTGATCAAACTGGCGATAATATTATTAAATCAACGTTTTCTAGTGATTTTCCGCATTGGACACCTTGGAATGTTATAACAGCGCTTTTTAAAGGTGACTTAGTTCGAGATGCGTTTAAAAAAACAGTTTCAACACGACTTTCTAAAGCAGAAGATGCTTACGAATATTTCGCTATTGCAGCCTTTGCTCAAACTTTAAAAGACTTAACAGCGTTTCGCGCGCTTAAATACCATATTGGCAGAGGAATTTCTGGAAGATCTAAGATAAGCGTTGAAAAATTTACTGTAGAACAACGAAGTGTTAAAGATGTTGTAAGCGCTGTTTACGATTTTGCTAATGATTTTGCTAAAGAGCCTTCGATGAAAAGTCGCAAGCAAACCATTGAAGAAGCCTCACGCTGGTTTGATAATCGTGGATTAAAAATAGTAAAAGATGAGTTCTTGACAAGACTAAAAGTCGAGGATTTTCAAGAAGCCATAAACGCTGTTATTGAAGCATGGGGATTAGAGCGCGCGTGCTTGATTGTGCTCGAAGAGCTTGTAGACCTTATGAATCAAGTTGTAGAAGGCGATTGCATAATAAAACACGGTTCAGTGTGTGATGTTCTTCTTAACGTTTATAGAAATATTAAACCAGATAGTTTTAAAGATCCGCAAAACACAACTTACGATAAGCAAGTAGACTTAATGTCTTTGCATATTATGCAGGTTCATCAGCAAAAATATGAAGAAGAACAGAAACGTTTGCAAATTGAAGCGCAAAAACGTTACGATGCAATGCCAGTGTATAAGCGTTTTGCAAAAAAGATAAAAAATATGGTTAAAAACTTAACTAAATCAAAGAATGATAAATAAAGTCTAAAAAATAAATTTGAGATTAAACAAAATACAAAATTACACAATAGAATAATCAAGGATAATTAAGGGTAAATCAGGAGATAACATGATTTTGGAAAATCCAAAGCGCTTGGGCATTTTCTTCTTCTACGATGCGCAAGGTCACGCAGACCATTATGTGTCTACGCTGCTTGACGGATTCAAACCATTCTTTAACGAGCTTGCGATTGTAGTTAATGGCAAAATCGACGAGTCAAGCAAAGCGATGCTTAAAGGTTACGCGAACAAGTTTATTTTGCGCGAAAACAAGGGTTTTGACGTGTGGGCGTACAAAACTGCAATGGACTCTTACGGTTGGGCAGAGTTGGAAAAGTTTGACGAAGTAGTGCTATTTAACGCTACGATTATGGGTCCAGTTTATCCGTTTAGCGAAATGTTTAACGCTATGAACGCAAAAGACCTTGATTTTTGGGGCATAACAAAGTTCCATAAAGTTAATGGAGATCCGTTTGGATACAGTCCGTACGGATATTTGCCAGAGCATATTCAATCGCATTTTCACGCATACAGGAAAAGCTTTGTTCAATCCAAAGATTTTCAGGATTATTGGAACAATCTTCCACCAATCAACAGCTACTTTGAGTCTGTTGGATTGCATGAATCAGTATTTACAAAGCGATTTGCAGATAAGGGATACAAGTGGTCTGTATACGTTGATACGAGTGATTTAGAAGGCTATTCTTATGGCCCAATAACGTATGCTGCAAGGCAGATTGTGGAATACAAGCGATGCCCGATTTTTAAGCGCAGGTCTTTCTTCCACGATTACTCCGACGTTTCTACGCAATCTGTTGGAAACCAAGCATTAGACTTATACGAGTATTTGAAAGACCACACAGATTACAACACGGATTTGATTTGGGAAAATGCTTTGCGAAGCATGAATATGGCAGATTTGATGAAGAATCTTCATTTGCGATACATTTTGCCGCAAAATCATGTTGTAGAAAACTCGTCAACAGCTACATCAGAATCTACGGCTAAGCCAAAAGTCGCGTTGTGTATGCACTTGTATTACATGGATTTGCTAGATAAAAGTTTGCACTATATTCAGTCTATGCCGCAAGGATGTGACGTTATTTTAACTGTAGGATCGAAAGAAAACCAGCAAATTGTGAAACAGCGTGTGGAACATCTTCCATATGACGTAGACGTGCGGTTAATTGAAAATCGCGGTAGAGACGTGAGCGCATTCTTAGTGGGCGGCGGCGCAGATCTTATGAAGTACGATTACGTATGCTTTGCTCACGATAAAAAAGTCACGCAATTATCGCCTCGAAGCATAGGCGACGGATTTGCTTACAAGTGTTTTGAAAATATTCTTGCAAGTAAAGAGTATGTGCAAAACGTTATAAATCTGTTTGAAACGCATCCGCGACTTGGAATGGCAATGCCAACGCCGCCAAATCATGCAGACTACTTCCCAGGATTTACATACACTTGGGGTCCAAACTTTGAAGGCACAAAGAAATTCCTAGAAAAAACGTTAGGAATTAGCGTTCCGCTAGACGAAAACAAAGACGCTATAGCTCCGCTTGGCACAATGTTTTGGTTCCGTACAAAAGCTATGCGTGGGCTATTGGATAGAAAGTGGACTTACGAAGATTTTCCAGCAGAACCGCTAAAAATAGACGGAACGTTGTTGCACTTTATAGAGCGAGCATACGGGTATGTGCCGCAATACAACGGATATTATGACGCATACATATTCTCGGATCACTTTGCGCGAATAGAAATGACTAACCTAGAATTCGATGTTCGAGAACTATCAAAATCTGTTAGCACGCCATGGATTAAACGCAATTTGGAAGAAACTTGTAGAGAAGTAATGCGCGGAAAACGATTCCGTTACGCTGCTTTAAGAGTATTAAAGAGTATTGCAAAGCGAGTTTTCTATAAAACACTGTACATAGGTCAAAGAATTGTGCACATTGGTCGTAAAGGTAAAGAAGATGAGTGATATAAGCGTAAATACAGCTGCAGCAAATCTTACGCGCGCAAAAAAACCGCGACTTTTCTACTTGGATTGGATTCGCGCAATAGCTGCGATTTTGATTGTTGTAACTCATTTTAACAATCCATATTTGGAGCCAATGCGGTTCTTCGTAAATAGACCGTTTGGAATCTACATTGGTGGATTAGGAGTATCGCTATTTTTGATTATTTCTGGCGCTGCTCTTATGTACAACTATGGCGATAGAGAAAGCCTGGATTTGCGCACATTCTACACAAAGCGCGCAAAAACACTATACCCAATGTTTTGGGTAGCATTCATAGTGGCGAATATTTTATTGTTTATTCGCAATAATGGATATATTTTTGTACCAAGGCATAAAATAACAGCAATTTTTTCGCTTTTTGGAATGGATGGTTATGCTTCTGCATTCGGCGTAGGTACTTTTTATGTTCTAGGCGAATGGTTCTTAGGGTTCATAATACTGTTTTACATAGTGTTTCCACTTTTAAGAGTTGGCGTAAATAAAATGCCAATAACAACTGTGTGCGTTGTGTTGGCTCTATACGCTGCAACAGTTGTGTTCTTTACTTTTTACCAGATTCCGCGAGTACCGTCTGATATTCTTTTAACAACAAGATTGCCAGAATTAGTATTTGGCATGATTTTTGTAAAGTTTATTAAAAAAGTGCCTTGTTGGCTTGCTGCAGTATCTTTTGTGATTCTTGCATTGCAACAATTAACGCATGTTTTACAAGGAAATATTGCCGTTACGATTGTAGGAATATTAGCATTTTTGCTGCTTTCTTATATTGGTGAACTTGTTAAAAGTTTTAAGCCATTAAGCGCGTGTACAAAATTTATATCCGCATATTCGTACCCGATTTTTTTGGTACACCATGTGTTGATAATGCAAGTGTTTACAGTAATATATCCAGTGTGGCTTAATCGCTGGCAAGCATACGGATTGCTAATCGCAGAGTTTGCGGTGATTCTTGTGCTTTCTGTAATACTCAAGCGTTTTACAAACTTGATTGTTGGTTTTGTGAGTAAATGTTGGGTGAAAATCGGCAGCAAGAATCGCAGTTTGGACTAACATGCGTATTTGTTCTGGAATAATCACCTATAATCCAACTTTAACAGACGTAAGCACGTGTTTAGAAGCGCTATGCAATCAAGTAGAGCGTGTAATAATCGTAGACAATGCGTCTAAAAATGTTAAAAGTTTGCAAGAAGTTGTAAGCAAATACGCAAACGTGACTTTAGTTAAAAACAGTCAAAATATTGGTTTTGCAAAAGCATTAACGCAAGTGTTTGAATGGGCAAAATCGCAAGGTTTCAACTGGGTTCTAACGCTTAACGACGATTCTGTTGTGCCAAGCAACATGATTAGCGAATACAAGAAAATCCTGGAAAATCAGGGAAGTCTTGTAAATCAAAAAAATTCAAAAAATTCCAAAATCGCAATTGTATGCTCTTTGCTAAAAAACCGTTTAGACGGCACGATTTTACACAGCAAATGCCACGAAGACGAATGCATAACGTCTGGAAGCTTAACAAGCGTAGAAGCGTGGCAGAAAATCGGCGGATTTGACGAATGGCTAGAAATCGACGGAGTAGACTTCGACTTTTCAAGGCGACTTGCGCGTGCTGGCTGGCAAATCGTAGAGTGCCAAAACGTTATAATGGAACACCAAATCGGCAAAGCGCGCTCAATAAACTTGATTATAAAACACCCAATCGTGTGGAATCACAATGCAAATCGCAAGTACTATATAGCGCGAAATATGCAAGTAGTGGATTACAAAATGGGAACATACTCGTATGCTAAGTCGTTGCGTGCAGTTGTGCGAGATATGATTTTCGTTGCGCTGTGGGAAAAGAATAAATTTGCGAAAATTCGCGCGATGATACGCGGATTTAAGGATGGGCAGCAAAAGATTCGTCAAATGCGCAAAGCAGAACAGAACGCGGTTTGAAAGGATAGCAATGGAAAATTACGCTAAAAACGAAAATCCGCTAGTTTCTATAATCGTGCCAGTCTACAATTCTGCAAAATATTTGAGCGGATGCGTGGACTCGATTCTTGCGCAAACGTACAAAAACATAGAGCTGATTTTGGTAGACGATGGATCAAAAGACGACTCGGGTAAAATTTGCGATTCGTATGCATCAAAAGATTCGCGAGTTAAAGTAATACACCAACAAAACGGCGGAATATCGCGTGCGCAGAACGCAGGGCTTGATGCAGTGAGTGGGGAATTTATAGCGTTTGCAGACAATGACGATATTCTAGATTGCAAAAATATTGAGATTTTACTAAACGCTATTTTGCAAAGCGGAGCTAGTATGAGCAAAGCAAAATGGCGTCAATTTGGGCTAAGTAGCTTAGAGCAGATTAAAAAAGAAGCTGGTTTGGGTGCGCGCGGATTGGGTGCGGAAAAGTCGCAAGTAACCGCGCGTTTAGAGAACGCGACTCAAATAAAAATCGTAAAAAATCCTCTAAAAGCGTATCAAACTGTATTTTGCAAAATATTTAGAATAATCGGAAATAAGCTGGGCAAAAACAGCGAAGCGCGCTACTTTAACGAAGCGAATTGGTGCAGGCTTTACAAGCGAGAAATCTGGCAGGGAGTGCGATTCCCCGAAGGAAAGTTTGCGCAAGACACGGCGATGGCAAGCGTGCTGTACTCGCGCATGAATTGCGTGGCACATGTGGATGAAGTGCTGTATTACTGGCTGCAACGCGAGGATTCCGTAACGCATAAAATGCGAGACGCGGGCTTTTATCACGATCATATAGATGCAGTTCGAGCAAATTGGGATTTGTGCTTAAAGCACAATGTTGTGCCAGCAAGAAGCTACTACACAATGGTTGGAAACTTAAGGTATGAGCGATGCGCGCTGAAAAGCGGAGAAAATACGCTTAATGGCGGAAAAAGTAGCGACGCAGAAATCCAAAAAATATACGAAAAAAATTATGTTAAAGACGTAGAATTTGCTAAATCAGCTGTTAAAAAGCTTACGATTTTGCAGCGCGCGCAATGTTTTACTATGGCGTGTGTGAGAAATCTTGAAAAAATAATCTACGATTACAAAATCAAAAATATGAAGTAATGCAATTAAAAATCGAAGAGTAAGTGCAAATCAGAAAGCAAGAAATGAGTGGGAAAATGAGCGAATACCCAGATTTAGTAGTTGTTGGAGCAGGATTGTTTGGCTTAACTGTAGCTCAGCAGGCTGCAGAACGCGCTGGCGCAAGCGTTGAAATTATTGACGTGCGTAGTCACATTGGCGGAAATGCTTACTCGTATTTTGACGAGCGAACGGGAATTGAAATTCACAAGTATGGCGCACATCTTTTTCACACAAGCAACAAGCACGTGTGGGATTACGTGAACCGCTTTACAACGTTTACTAACTACGTGCATCGCGTTTACGCAACTCACGACGGCGAAGTGTATTCGTTGCCAATCAACTTAGGTACAATTAACCAATTCTTCCACGCGCATTATACGCCAGAAGAAGCTAAGGCTTTGATTGCAAGCCAAGCGGGGGAGTTTGCTGGCAAAGATCCGCAGAATTTGAACGATAAAGGCATTAGTTTAATCGGGCGCCCGCTTTATGAAGCGTTTATTAAGAATTACACGGCAAAGCAGTGGCAAACGGATCCTTCTAAGCTGCCTGCTGGAATTATCAAGCGCTTGCCTGTGCGATTTAACTACAATAATCGCTACTTTAAAGACACTTGGGAAGGATTGCCAACGGACGGCTACACAGCTTGGATGCAGCGCATGATTGACGATCCGCGTATTCACATTTCGCTTGGCGTGGACTTTTTCGACGAATCGCAGCCGTTTAATAAGCACGCGTTGGCGGAGGCTGGAGTGCCGGTTGTTTATACCGGTCCGGTTGATAGGTATTTTGACTATGCGCTCGGCGAGTTGAAGTGGCGCACTGTGGACTTTAAGGAAGTGCGTTACCAGGAGAGCGACCACTTTGGCTGCCCAGTTATGAACTATTCGGATGCAGATGTTCCGTTTACGCGCGCAATTGAGTTTAAGAACTTTAATCCAGAGCGCGAGGAGGTTGAGGGCGTTGCTAGTGGTGAAGCTGGCGATTGCGCAACTTTCATGCCAGGCAAAAGCGTTAAAGCTGGGGAGACTGTGGTTTGGCAGGAGTATTCTCGCGCTGCAACTCGCGAAGATGAGCCTTACTATCCAGTGAATACGGAGGAAGATAAAGCATTATATGCGCGCTATGCAGAGCTTGCTGAGGCGCAGCCTAACACTGTTTTCGGTGGACGTTTGGGCACTTACAGCTATTACGATATGCACAACGTGATTGATATGGCTTTGCGCGCTTACGAATCGCAAGTAGCGCCACTTATTGCTCACTAAATGCAAAATATAAATTAATAAAAATAAATAAAAATAAAGAGCTATACATCAAAAAGTGTATGAAACTAAACTGACTAAATTCTATTTCAAGAACATACATCAGAACAGTTTTATACACTTTTTGACATATAACCCAAAAGGAGAAGATTATTTGGTACTAAACTAAATGATCTCGCGTGTCAAGATACAAAATTTAGACTCAAACTATAGTAAAGTCACGCTTCCCACTTAGTAGGCTCAATAACTTCTTTGCCACCCATATAAGCCTGCATAGCCTTTGGAATATCAATCGAACCATCTTCATGCTGATGATTTTCCAAAATAGCCACAAGCCAGCGAGTAGTAGCCAAAGTGCCATTAAGCGTGCTAACTGGGCGAGTTCCGCCATCTTCCATGCGTTCGCGAACATTCAAGCGGCGAGCCTGATACTCAGTGCAGTTAGAAGTAGAAGTAAGCTCACGGTAACGACCCTGAGTTGGAACCCAAGCTTCGCAATCAAACTTACGAGCGGCAGAAGAACCAAGGTCACCAGCAGCAGTATCAATAATGCGGTAAGGCACTTCCACCTTAGCAAGCATTTCCTGCTCCATACCAAGTAACTTCTGATGCTCAGCGCGAGAATCTTCCTGCTTGCAATAAACGAACATTTCTACCTTATCGAACTGATGCACGCGAATGATACCAGAAGTATCCTTTCCAGCAGCACCAGCTTCACGACGGTAGCAGCTCGACCAACCGCAATAACGCAAAGCACCATTGCTTAGGTCAAGAATCTCATCCTCGTGCATACCAGCGAGCGCAACCTCGGATGTGCCAACCAAATACTGATCATCTGGCTCACGAAGGCGATAAATCTCGTCCGCGTGAGAATTCAAGAAGCCAGTTCCGCGCATTACTTCTGGACGCACAAGCGTTGGAGTAATCGCAAGCGTAAAACCGTGCTCTTCGGCTTGATCTACAGCCATAGTAAGCATTGCGATTTGCAATCTAGCCACAGCACCGCGCAAGAAGTAGAAGCGAGAGCCTGCAACCTTTACGCCTCTGCGCATATCAATTCCAGCAACGCCAGTTCCAAGAGTCAAATGATCCTTTGGCTCAAAGCCTTCTGCAGCAAAGTCGCGAGGTGTTCCAACTTTCTTAACTACAACATAGTCGTCTTCTCCGCCTTCTGGCGCTTCATCTTCAACGATGTTAGAAAGCTTCCACATTGCTGTAGTGTAGTCGGCAGTAGCCTGCTCAGATTCAGCCTTGTATTCTGCAACCTTTTGAGCAAGTTCTTTAGTCTGAGCAATAAGTGTGGCTTTCTCGCTATCTTGAGCAGCTGCAACCTTTTTTCCTATTGCTTTCTGCTCTGCTCTGGCTGCTTCAAAAGCCTTTAAACTGTTGCGGCGCAAGTCGTCTGCACGAAGCACCTCATCGACGAGCTCAACGGACTCGCCACGCTTGCGCTGCGATTCCTTAACTACGTCGGCATGTTCACGAATAAATTGGATATCAAGCATGTTTTCTAGCCTAGTGCCGCAAGGCGACAGATACATATATAATGGCATGAATAAGTGATTACACTAAAAGGGGTAAAAATGGCGGTTATTCATGCTACGCAAGATAATTTTGAGAAAATTGCTGGTACTAATGAAATAGTTGTTGTTGATTTTTGGGCAACTTGGTGCGGACCATGCCGAGCTTTTGGTCCTATTTTTGAACAAGTTAGCGAAAAGTTTGACGATGTTCCATTCGTTAAGGTAGACATAGACCAGTCTCCTGATTTGGCAAGTGCTGCGGCGATTAAAGCGGTTCCAACGGTTATGGTTATCAAACGTGGAGATGTTATTTATCGTCAGGCTGGTGCTTTGTTGCCAGCCGATTTAGAAGATTTAGTCAATCAAGCTAAGGCTTACGATCCTAGTAAAGATGATGAAGGTAATTCTGTAAGCGAATCAAGTGAATCTGAAAATGATGGGGAATAGTAGTAAGAACCTTGATTTTAAGCCATTCTCTTTGCATGAGTCTACAATTATACATACTTTGTGCAAAAAGCTGTATGAGGATTATTTATTTTTTAGATTTACGCTTTGTGCATTAACTTCTACCAAGGAGAGTTATGACAAGTCACCGAAGGAAAACTGTTACACTTACCTCATTGAGTGTTCGTCAGTGGGCAAGAATTGTAGCGATTTTTGTTGGTTTTGTGTCTGTAGTAACTCTTGGTATTGCGTCTAGGAACTTTTATTCGGCATCAAAGAATCATTCTGCGAAGCCTTACATAACTGCTTATTCTGCTACAGATTCCTCTAATCAGGTTTCGCGTGGTATGTATCGTAATTCGCTTAAAAGTGTTAAAAAAGGCGCTACTTCTTACATAACTGTGAATATCAATGGGAGTCATCGTACTGTTCTTGGCACGGATTTTACAAACGTTAAGTCTGTTCTAGAAGCTGGAGATATTACTCTTGGGCCTAATGATGTTGTAGAGCCTGCACTTGATTCCAAGGTAACTGAATCGACAGTTATCAACATTAAGCGTGCAGGCGCAAAGCTTGAAACTTCTGATGAACCGATTGCTTTTAACACGGTTAAGAAGGAAACTGCAGCTCTTCCAAAGGGCACGGAAAAGGTTAAGGATCAGGGTGCTCCTGGCGTGATGGAAACAAGTAAGATTGTTACTCGCGCAGGTGATAAAGTTGTTTCGTCTAACGTTTTTGTATCGTTTGTTAAGCAGGCTCCAAAAGATAAGGTCATTCTTGTTGGCACAGGTGGAGCTAGCGTAGATTCAGATTTTGCATCTTCTATTGGTACTACAGTTCCTGCTGGTGAAATGCAGGAGTGGGCGCATTCTTGGCTTCTTTCTAACGGTTACAGTGAAGCTGATTTTACTGCTACAGTGTTTATTATTTCACATGAATCAGGTTGGCGCGTAAATGCTATGAATCCTTCTGGAGCATACGGTTTGCCTCAGGCTCTGCCTGGAAGAAAGATGTCTTCTATGGGTGCTGACTGGGCGACTAATTATCAGACTCAGCTTCGTTGGTTCTGGAATTATTGCAATGGTCGTTACGGTTCCATTCAGGGTGCCTACAGGCATTGGTTGTCTCATAGAAGCTACTGATTTGTATTATACTTGCTACTATTATGAATTTTGCGGCAATTGTAAGTTTGTGAGGATTATAGATTTATAGACGCACAGACTCATAGTGTGTACTTATAGATTTGTTTTAAGGCGATTATCGTAGAGTCAAGTATGTTTCTTGGTTTTACGATAATCGCTGATTATTTTATGCGTGTTGTGTGAATATGGAAGGAAATTTAAGTGACAATATTGCCTAGAAAATCATGGTTTAATAAGGGTGATGAATTTGCTAGTGAGCATGCTAGCTGCAAGTCTTTCGTGAACTTGTCTAAACTTAGTCATGCTCTTGTTGGTGAAGAAGCGTATAAAAACAATCGTCTCACGCGTGCAGCCTTGGTTTCTCTGGCGATTCTAACTTTTATAACTTTTATTGGCAATTTTGCGCAATTGCAGCTCACTGCTGCATTACCTACTATTGTGCGTGAGTTTAACATAAGTGTTACTACGGGACAGTGGCTTACGTCTATTTTTCAGCTGATTATGGCTATTATGGTGCCGCTAACAGCATTTTTGACTAGACGATTTTCTACTCGTCAAATTGTTATTACTTCCATGATTCTTTTTACTCTAGGCTCAGTTATGGCGTGGCTGAGTAATGATTTTATTATGGCGTTAGCTGGGCGAACTCTAGAGGCTATTGGCACTGGAGTTATGTGGCCTGTTCTACAGATTACTGTGTTTTCTGTATACCCAGTTACTCGTAGAGGAATGGCTATGGGTAGCGTTGGTATGGCAATGAGCATTGCTCCAGCAATTGGACCAACAGTTGGTGGTATGCAAACTGATTTTAATGGTTGGCGTTCTATATTCTTATCTCTTACAATTATCGGCGTAATTTCTATTATTCTTTCCATACTTTTCTTACATAATTTCGGTGAACATGATCGCTCTGCTAAGGCGGATTTTTTCTCCGTTGGACTTTCAATTGTTGGCTTTGGTGGAGTTATGTTTGGTTTCACAAACATTGAGTCTTATGGTATTTCAAATCCGCTTTCGTGGTCACCTATGGTTGTTGGAGCATGTGGAATAACGTGGTTTGTGATTAGACAATTGCGTGCGCGAGTTAAAGGAAAGCAGCCGTTGCTTGGAATAAGCGTGTTGAAGAATCGCTATTTTACGATTGGCACCGCTTGCGCATGTTTAACATTCTTTGCGTTTAGCTCAATTATGGTGGTTATTCCGCTGTATATTCAATCAGATCGTGGTTTTTCAGCTACTATGAGTGGTCTGGTATTGTTGCCTGGCGCGTTTGGAATGGCAATTTCGCAATATTTTGGTGGGCGTATGCTCGATCGTTTTGGTGTGCGACCTGTAGCAATGGCAGGCTCTCTTATTTTGCTTTTTGGCACAGTTATGATGAGCCTTATCGATAAAGACACATGGATTTGGTGGATTTCAATCTGGCAGTTTACGCGACAAATCGGCATGGGATTTTTGCTTATGCCTGTTACAACATGGTCTTTAAATTGCTTGCAACCTAGTGAGTTGGGCGATGGTTCTGCAGTCACTAATACAATGAGACAGCTTTGGGGTGCTATTGGTGCTCCAGTACTTGTTGTTACTATGGCTACTTTTACTCAGTGGTATCATATGCTTACTGGAGTTGGTTCTGCAGATAATTTGGCAGCCAGCATTTTTGGTGTTCAATGGACTTTGAGAATTAGTGCGATTATTACGGCTGTTATGGCTTTAATTGTGATTTTTGGGGTTAAAGGTGATGGGGCTGGTTCTGCTCATCAGCTTGCGCGTAAGGCGATTGATCGTATGCGCGTTTTGCATATTCCTCATGCGTCGGAGCATAAAGACGTTATGCACGATCACACGCATCATCAATACTGATATATTGCACGCTCTTTGACTTGTTTGCTGTTGCGCGCTTTCTTGTTTGGTATTGTGCATCTTCCTTGTTTGGTGTTGTAGGAGGGCTGGGTGTTTCTATGCTCGCTTGTTATAGCGCATTATTCTTTACTTGGTATTGCGCGAAGTTTGAGTATTTCTCTCCTCGCAAGTGACGCGCACCTTTACGGATATCTTGTGAACGTTAATATTCTAATGTTTTAGGTTGGCGCTATTTATTGCTCGTAGAGAAATACATCAAACTTTCTGAATATCTAGAACAATTGCGTATATCTTAATCACCGAGATTCTCGATTTTTCTTCTTCATTCGATGAATCACCATCGGAGGACTGCGAATCGACTTGCATGAGCGCTTTGACTGAGCTTGAAATTCCATAACGCATTTCAAGCTCCTTCAAAGCGTGATTTGGCTTAATGCATAAAGTCCAGTGGACTTTATGCGCCAAATCAGCCGAACGGCTACTAATAGCCGTGAGGAATAGCGTAGCGCGCGAATGCACTTCGATTCGCTGAGCTTGCTCAAAGTTGAAAGCACAGTGTGCTTTCAACGCAAGCGAAGACGTGAGCGCGCTGTAACGCGCGAGCGATACATCTCATTCAGTGTGAAAAATCTCGAATCTCTACCTAACTTGGTATTGGTAAATTTTGCATAATCATTTGTTCGTTTTGTTGAATTTTGCAAAATTTTCTTATGAATTTTGTTAACTACCTAACGTTTTTCACATAGAAACGCTCATTTGAGTTTGTTTTTTGCGTTTAGTTGTGCGATAATGTTCACATGATTTCTTCTCAGCGTCAGCAGTTGATTTTAAGCCGTCTTCGCACTAGAGGGGCTGTGCGTATTACTGCTCTTTCTAAAGAGCTAAGTGTTTCGGCAATGACTATTCGTAGGGATATCGCCGAGCTTTCAGACAAAGGTCTTTTAAAAAGAGTTCATGGTGGTGCTGTTACAACTAACACTCTTCTTTCTGAGCCTCTGTTTTCGGTAAAGTCGCAGATGGATATGGGCTTAAAGGACGCAATCGCCAGCAAAGCTGTGGATTATGTTCAGCCTGGAGATGTTATAGCTATTGGTGGTGGCACCACTGCTTATGTATTTGCTCAGCATCTACTTGAGTCTCGCAGAGCTTCTGGTATTACGATTTTAACCAATTCGATTCCTGTTGCAGAGCTTGTTCAGGCGCTTGAGTCTAAAGATATTGAGGTTATTGTTACTGGCGGAGTTATTACTAGATCTAATTCTCTGGTTGGTCCTATTGCGGATAAGGTTGTTGCGTCTTTGCGCGTAAACACCGTGTTTTTGGGCACTCATTCCGTGAGCCTACCTCGTGGATTCCTAATGCCTAATTCTCTTGAAGCTGCTACAGATATGGCTTTGATGGATATTGCGGATCGTACGATTATTTTAACAGATCACACTAAATGGACTTGCACATCGCTTTCACTGTTTGCTCGCTTCGACCAAGTGGATACTGTTATTACAGATGATTGTCTGGATGCGGATTCTCAGCTTCGCACGCGTGAGCTTGTTAAAAATTTGGTTCTTGCTCCTACAATAGATTCTTTGGAAGAAGAGTAGCTTGTAGATCAGTATTGCATTACTTATTGCGTATTGTGTGGGGCTTGTGTTAGGCTCAGTTAGTTCATGACTTTGTAGTGATTACACATTAAAGTTGCGCGGCTTATGCTTGCGATTCACGGTTTGCTTGTTTTGCGCACTTTTGCTGCTTTGCAGTCTGTAGATTAATTTTGTGCAATTACATTTGTAATTGCGCCTTTGAATGTTCGTAATTACGCATTGTCAACATTATATGTCAACTATGTTGAAGTAATTTACGAAAGGCTATTGTGCCACATACTCATTATGCTGCGTCTGCTAAAACGCAAGGTGCTAAGAAATCTGCTGGTAAAAAATCTGCTGTAAGTCAGGGAGCTAATAAGAATTTTTCTAAAAAAGGCTATAAGTCTAATAGAAACCCATTTGAATATCAGGGAAATCGTAAGAATAACGAATTTAATGCGCGTAAAGCACGTAATCGCAAGGCAGACAAAGCTAGAAGTCGTGCTCGTGAAAAGGCTTTGCAATATGAAGAGATTGCAATTCAAGAAGCTGAACAAGATTTTGGCAAACGCGATTTAAAAAAGCGCGATTTTGATTTTGACAATCGCAATATGAAGAAGAGTAGAGATAGTCGCCACAATAGACACCAGACAAGTCGCCAGCAACCGACGACTATTGATACTGAGTCTTCAATAAAGAAAAATCTAGAAATTACAAAAAATTCCGTAATGATTCCAGATACAGCTGTGGAATCTCGAGAAAACTATAGTGATGATGTTACTTTTGCACAGCTTGGCGTTCCAGAACCATTGGTTAACGTTTTGCGTGCAGACGGTAAAAACACAGCTTTTCCAATTCAGCAGGCCACTCTGCCAGACTCTTTACAGGGTGCAAACATACTTGGTAGAGGGCGTACAGGAAGTGGTAAAACTTTAGCATTCTCGATTCCTCTTGTAGCAAGATTAGCTGAAAACTTTGTTGATTTAATAAATTCTGGTCGTACTTCTAGAAAAAACAAAAATCGCGAAGATAGTAATATTCCAGCACCTCATGCGATGATTTTGGCTCCGACGCGAGAACTTGTGCATCAGATTGATGAGGTGATTGCTCCTCTTGCAGCAGCATATGGGATGCATACTGTTACTATTTACGGCGGAGTAAGATATCAGAGACAAATTGCTCCGTTAAAGCAAGGTGCTCAGATTATAGTAGCGTGCCCAGGGCGATTAGAAGATTTACTAAAACAAGGCGCATTAACGCTTGAAAACATAGAAGTCAGTGTTTTAGATGAGGCTGACGAAATGGCTGATATGGGGTTCTTGCCAGCTGTAACAAGGCTTTTAGAGCAGACAAATCCTAATGGTCAAAGAATGCTGTTTTCTGCAACTTTGGATAAGCAAGTTGCTGCTATAGTAAATCGCTTCTTGCCAAATGCTGTTGTGCACGCTGTGGATGATGCGGATTCTCAGGTAGATACAATGACTCATCATGTGTTTGGAGTGTCTGCAGGAGATAAGTATGAGGTTCTACGTAAATTAGCGTCTGGTAAAAAACGCTCTATATTCTTTACTCGCACAAAATACCAAGCCAAGAACATGGCTAAAAAGTTCATTAGTCAGGGTATTCCAGCCGTCGATTTGCAAGGAAATTTGTCTCAGAATCAGAGAGATAGGCACTTGGCTGTGTTTTCTGATGGGCTAGTGCGCGTTCTAGTTGCTACAGATGTTGCGGCTAGAGGCATTGATATTAGCGATGTGGCGCTTGTGGTGCAAACCGAGCCTCCAGAGGATCCAAAATCGTTCTTGCATAGATCTGGGCGTACTGCGCGCGCTGGGGAGTCTGGCGATGTCGTAACTCTTGTGTTGCCGAATCAAAAGCGCATGGCGAACACTATGCTTCGACGCGCTGGAATTCATGCTAAGGCAGAAGACATTAAGCCAGATTCGCCTGTTTTGCAAGAAATTGTTGGGGATTTGGCGGATTTGCAAGAGGGCTGGAGTATGCCAGAGCCAGAGCAGCCAAAGCGCAGAGGCAGAGGAAGAAGCAGAGGGCGCGGACGTTCGCGTGATTTTCACAGTTCGCGTGATTCTCGCAATGGTTTGCGCAAACGCGCGCTCCGAACTGCCTGAGCGCTTAAAGCGTAGCGCGCGAAGGCAACTCGGAGCGCTGAGCTTGCTTAAGGTTGAAAGCACGGTGTGCTTTCAACGCAAGCGAAGACGTGAGCGCGCTGTAGCGCGCGAACGATTTTACGCTTTATGTACGTGATTTAGGTCGAATTTGGTACAAAGTGCGGAGTTGTTTTCTGCTTTTTGTTGTTCAACACGCCGTAAATCGCTACAAAGTGCGTCAACTTTTCCCGAGAATGTACGTGATTTAGGTCAAATTTGGTACAAAACCCGTCAACTAACTAAGCGACGACTATTTGCGCTATTTGCTCTGACCCTTGCCGAATGCGCGCAAGCGGATTCCGTTCCAATCTTCGCTTACGGTTAAAGGAGTTGCAGCATTCATGCCAGCTGTTTTAGCAGCGGATTGCACTGTGCTGGAGCTTGGAGAGCCTTCGCGACCAGGCTTAGGTGTTAGAACCCACATTGGAGCTTCGTCGTCTAACATGTTTGTGGCATCCATAATCGTGTCTGCCAACTCATCCTCATCGTCGCCATCGCGCCACCAAATAATGACGCCGTCAACAGATGAGTCGTAATCTTCATCTACCAGATCTTCTCCAGTAAGATTTTCGATATTGTCGCAGATTGCATCGTCAACGTCATCGTCCCACAGCCACTGCTGTACGATATCTCCAGGTTGGAAGCCAAATTCTTCTGCATGTTGAAAAGCTGTCTGTTCCACGTGACTCAATATATCAAAGTGCCACGAATTTGTGCGATTTTTAAGTTTAGTGCGTGTTTCTTGATAACGGAATGCATATATATTCCGGTTGCATCGAGACACGCCTCAAAAATCGCGAAAATATCCAAAATCACTATATATAGTTTGTTTTTTGAATAAAGTTCCCTAGATATTGTGCAGAGGTTGGGTTATAGTTGAGCAAGTTGTTTTGAATAATGGTCATTATTCAAAACAGGATGGATAACAGGATAAATAAACTGTAGATGTAAGAAAGGTCTGTAGGATGCAGGTCTCTGGTACGACTTTAGAAGACATGACTTTAGAATCGCAGCTAAGCGATGTTGATGTAGAAATGGCTGATTCTATCTCGGATAGTGATTCTTCTAAGAAGTCTCGTGTGCAGGTCGAAAAGCGTGATGGTCGCGTTGTCGATTTTGATCAAATGAACATTATTATGGCAATTAAAGCCGCTTTTAAGGACTTGCGCAAAGAAGTCGGTCCTCAAGAAGAGCAGATGATTCGCGATATTACGGACCATATAGAAGCTGAAATTCAGGATCGTTACAATGGACCTGCAAAGATTGAAGATATTCAGACTCTTGTCGAGCATGGTCTTATTGAAAATCACCTTTACGAAGTTGCGCGTTGCTACACAAGCTATCGTCTAAACCGAGATATTGACCGCGCTAAGGCAACCGATATTAACGAAGCAGTAAATCGTCTTGTAAACCGAGATGAGTCGCTTGTTCGCGAAAACGCCAACAAGGATTCCAATGTTTACGCCACTCAGCGCGATCTTCTTGCAGGCGCTGTTTCCAAGGCTTCCGCGTTTTCTATGCTTCCTCATGCAGTTTCTAACGCGCATATGAAGGGTGATATTCACTTCCATGATGCTGATTATTCGCCATTTACTTGCATGAGCAACTGCTCGCTCCCAGATTTTGGTGATATGCTCGCTAAGGGATTTGCTCTTGGTAACGCAATGATGGATAGCCCAAAGTCTATTGGCACTGCTGCAACTCAGGTTACGCAGATTATTAAGGATATTGCAGGCGCACAGTACGGCGGTCAAACAGTTAATCGTGCAGACGAGATGCTTGAGCCTTATGCTAAGTGCGATTATGATAAGAATCTTGCTATGGCTCATGCCATGATTCCTGATTCTACGCCGATCGAAGTTGCCAAAGATATGATTGACGGTTTGAAAGCTCAGGAGCCTAAGAATCTTCATTGTTCGGATAGGGATCCGCTTCCTGCTGATACTCCTTTTGATGAAAACTTGAGTGAGCTTGATCAGATTCGTGAAATTTACGCAAAGATTATGACGCGCAAGGCGATTTACGATGCTATGCAAACAATGGAATATCAGATTAATTCCAACCGCGTTTCTAACGGTCAGACTCCGTTCGTAACTGTTGGATTTGGTTTGGGTACTTCTTGGTTTGCTCGCGAAATTCAACGCGCTATCTTACTTAACCGTATTCGTGGACTCGGCAAAGATCGTCATACTGCAATCTTCCCTAAGCTTGTGTTTACTATTAAGCATGGTGTAAACGCAGATGCTGGCGATCCGAACTACGATTTGAAGCAGCTTGCGCTTGAGTGCTCTACTAAGCGCATGTATCCAGATGTTGTGTTCTACGAGAATATTATTAAGATTACTGGCTCCTTTAAGGCTCCTATGGGCTGCCGATCCTTCCTTCAGGGTTGGATTGATCCAAAGACTGGCAAAGACGTGGAAGACGGTCGTATGAATCTTGGCGTTGTGACAGTTAACGTGCCGCGTATTGCGCTGGAGTCTCATGGAGACGTGAACCGATTCTGGAAGCTTTTTAACGAGCGTATGGAAGTGGCTCATCAGGCTCTGCGATTCCGCATTATGCGTTGCAAGCAGGCAACCCCTGTGAATGCTCCAACGCTGTTCCGCTACGGTGCTTTTGGTCGTTTGGAAGCTAACGAAAGCGTGGATCAGCTGTTCCGCAACGAGCGTGCAACGGTGTCTTTGGGCTACATTGGCTTGTATGAGGCTACATCCGTGTTCTTTGGCAAGGATTGGATGCAAGATCACAGTTGGAACGAAGATGGCAAGCAATTTGCGCTTTCTATGGTTCGCCGAATGAATCAGCTTTGCCAGCAGTGGTCAAAGGCTGAAGGCTACCATTATTCCGTTTACTCAACTCCTGCTGAGTCTTTGACGGATCGCTTTAACCGCATGGATCGTCAGAAGTTTGGTCGTATTGAAGGCGTTACCGATCACGACTTCTACACCAATTCCTTCCACTATCCGGTTTGGCTGCAGCCAACTCCTATGGAGAAGCTCCGCTACGAGGTTGACTTCCCGTATCTTGCTTCTGGCGGCTTTATTAACTATTGCGAGTTCCCATGCTTGCAGGCAAATCCTAAAGCTTTGGAGGCTGTTTGGGATTATGCTTACAAGATTGGTATTGGCTACTTGGGTACGAACACTCCGATTGACCATTGCTTCGTTTGCGGATTCCAGGGCGATTTTGAACCGACTAAAGAAGGCTTCCGCTGCCCAGAGTGCGGAAACAGTGACCCAGATAAGTGCAATGTTACTAAGCGCACTTGTGGCTACTTGGGTAATCCTGTTCAGCGTCCAATGGTTCACGGACGTCACGAGGAAATCGCTCATCGCGTTAAGCACATGTCTGGAGAAACTGGTCATGTTGTTCTTAACAACGGTGAGTCTCGTGAATGGTACGAGGAGACCAAGTAGTAGCGGAATAGCGTGAAATAACGTTTTAGTTTGTGTTTATTATTTGGTGATATGTAATATATCTAGCCGTTAGAAAATGTTGATCGCATTTTTTGACGGCTGGATTTTATTTTATTTAACAAAAGTTAATACAATCTAACAAAAGTTTATTTAAGATTATTTAATAAAATATTTAAAGCTAGAGGAGGTGGACTATGGCTCGCATAAGTTTACATGATTTTGCTCCATCAGATGTTAACCGTGGACCGTGGATTCCAACCTCTCTTTCTAACAATCCTCGCGCAGGGCAGTGGTCCAGTGAGCGCATGAGCAAGGGAATGGTGGCTGATTATAAGCGATTTCTTATGACAGACGGCGAGGGAATTCGCTGCTCGCTTTACGTTTCTGGCTGCCCATTCCATTGCGTTGAATGCTATAACGAGTCAATTTGGGATTTTCGCGCTGGTCACCCTTATACTCAAAAGCTCGAAGACCAAATTATGGAAGATTTAGCGCAACCATATGTACAAGGATTGACGCTTCTTGGCGGTGAGCCGCTGCTTAACACTGGCATATTGATTCCACTATGTGAGCGTATTAGAAGCGAATTTGGCAATACAAAAGATATTTGGAGTTGGACTGGTTACACCTGGGAAGAGCTTATGCGACCGGGCGAGACTCCTGACAAGCTTGAGTTATTGCGATACATTGACATTCTTGTTGACGGGCGATATATGAAGAATCTTCACGATTCGCTATTGCAATTCCGTGGGTCTAGTAATCAGCGAATTATCGACGTGCCAAAGTCGCTGGAAAATCCACAAAATCCGCCTGTAATCTGGGAAAAGCTTCACGATCAAGAGCGTTTTATTCCATCAATCTACGGCAAGGATCGTGCAAAAGGCGAATCGACTTGCATGAGCGCTTAGAGCGTAGCGCGCGAATGTACTTCGATTCGCTGAGCCGCTCAAACGTAAAGTCCAGTGGACTTTACGTGCGGCGAAGACGCGAGCGCGCTTAGACCGCGCGAGCGATTTTCCTACTTAGCGTTGCGAGAGGGCTGGCTAATTCTTGTCTCACAACGCTCTGCCTATTACGTGTAGTCTGTTGTTGCGGTTGTTCCGTTTTGGCTTTGATTTTGTTTTTTGTGTTGATGTTTGTTTGTAGTGGTGACTCATTGGATTGTTTGGTATCGGCTGCCGCTCTTATACTGTTCGACCAAGAATCACCCAGCCCTATTACATGCTAGAACAATTGCGTATCGCTTAAACACCGAGATTCTCGATTTTTCTTGTAGTGCGTTTGTACTCAAAATACGGCGTGTCGTGGTACAAAAGTGCTACAAGTCAGAGGTGATATGATTAAGCGTATACATTACACTTATCAGAGAGGTCGCATGACAGCAAAATCGCAGCAAAAACCTAAGGATTACGCTTCTCATGCGTTCCGCACAGTGATGGCATCCTTAAAGCGATATCGTCTTCTTGGAGTGCTAACGTCTTTCGCAATTTGCATAGAAGCTGCTATGCAAATTGAGATCCCTACAGTAATGTCAAATCTTATTGATTTTGGTATTATGTCACGTTCTCAAGAAGCTGTGCAATATTATGGTTTGCAATTGCTTATTTTTGCTGCAATTGCAATGATTGCAGGCGTTGTTTCTGGTATTTGTTGCGCTCATTCTAGTGCTGGTTTTGGTAAAAATTTACGTCACAACATGTTTTCACGCTTACAAAGTTTAAGTTTTTCTGATTTAGATAAGTTTTCTAGCGGTACTGTTGTTACACGTATGACTAGTGATGTGTCAAATGTGCAATTTGCTTACCAAATGATTATTCGCTCTGGTGTTCGCAGCGTTATGATTATCATCACTGCTTGGTGGTTTACTTTTTCAATTAGCCCTGCTATCTCGTGGGTTTTTCTTTCATTTGTGCCTATTGTTGGTGCAATTGGCGTTTTTGGTGCGAGTATAGTTGCTCCAGCATTTTCTCGAATTTATCGAATGATTGACGAGATGAATAATAGAGTTGGCGAGAATTTGCATAATATTCGCGTCGTAAAGTCTTATGTGCGTTCTGATTATGAAATAAGTCGTTTTATGCGTATTTCGCATAAAATCTATGATTATTTTATTAAAGCTGAGTATGTGTTAAATTGTAGTATTCCTTTGTTTAACTTATGTTTTTATTCTGGCATGCTACTTATTGCGTGGTTGGCTTCGCACGAAATTGTGGCTTCAGGAAATAATCCTGCTTTTGGTTTAACAACGGGAAATCTTGCTGCATTAGTAGTGTATGCTTTGCAAATTTTGTTTGCTTTAGCGAATTTAGTTGCAGTTTTTGTAATGTCGTTAACAGCTCGAGCTTCGATGCATCGTATTTCACATGTTTTGCAATCTCGAAATACTGAAGTTGTTTCCAAGCATCCACTTACAAAGCTTTCTGACGCTTCTGTGCGTTTTGAAAATGTTTCGTTACGCTATCCTCAATCAGATAATACAGATGAATCCACTCCAGCAGAACAGGAAATTTTACATGATATAAATATATCTATTCCTTCTGGAGCAACTGTTGGCGTTGTTGGTGCAACGGGATCTGGAAAATCAAGTTTAGTGCAATTAATTGCAAGACTTTATGACGTAACTTCTGGTGCTCTTTTTGTAGGCGGAAAAGATATTCGCGATTATGATTCTTCTAGTTTGCGTGAAGAAGTTGGTGTTGTTCTACAAAAAAATATTTTGTTTAGTGGCACAATTGCAGAAAATCTTCGCTGGGGTAGGGCGGAAGCAAGCGATAATGATTTGCGTCAAGCTTGCGAAATTGCTTGTGCTGATGAGTTTATTAAAGATTTACCAGACGGCTACAATACGCATATTGACCAGGGTGGTAAGAATGTTTCCGGTGGTCAGCGACAGCGTTTGTGCATTGCGCGCGCACTTTTGAGGAAGCCGAAAATTTTAATCCTCGACGACTCGATGAGTGCGGTTGATATGAAAACGGATAGTAAAATTCGCGATGGCTTGAAAAAGTTTATGCCTGATTCTACGCAAATTATCGTTGCTCAGCGCATATCTTCAATCGAACATGCGGATATTATTGTTGTTCTTAAAGATGGTCGTGTTGTTGCTAACGGTTCGCATGATGAATTATTTAAATCTTGTGAAATTTACAGAAATATGGCGGTTTCTCAAGAAAAAAGTCGAATAACTAGCGCAACTAAAGAAGAAGGAGCTAAATAACAATGGCTAATAATAAAACGGCTCACTCTTCTAAAAATGATTCAGCTATTAGTTGGAAAACTCTTAGCAGACTTGCCTCTTATGTGCTTGTGTATCGAGTTAAAATTTGCGTAATTATTGCATCAATAATAGTTAGCGCAATCGTGCAAGCTGCAAGCGCAATGTTTTTGCAATCTCTTGTTGACTCGTATATTCTTCCGCTTGTCGGTAAGCATAATCAGGATTGGACGCCTCTTGTTCGCATGATTATTCTGATGGCAAGTGTTTACGCTGTTGGTGTGTTTTGTTCTTGGCTTTGGAGCAGGCTTGTTGCGAATATATCTGAAAGTGTTATGCGTGATTTGCGAGATTCTATGTTTAAGCATCAGCAGAAGCTTTCATTGCGTTACTTAGATTCTCAAGGTTACGGCGATATTATGAGCCGTTACACAAACGATACTGAGGTTCTTCGTGAGGCAATTTCGTGGGCATTTCCGGACTCTTTTTCTGCACTAATGTCGATTTTGGCAGCGTTTATATCTATTATGTGCCTATCGCTTCCGGCTGCAGTTTTTGTAGCTATATTTACTGCAATGTTGCTTTATTTAGTGCGTTTTATGCTAAAGAAATCTGGCAGTTTATTTGAGCAATTCCAGCATGCATTAGGCGAGTTAAATGAGTTTGTTGAAGAATCTGCAACAGGCAGCAAAGTGATTAAAATTTTTAATCATGAGACAGATTCTATTGAAAAATTAGATAATTGCATAGAAAAAGTGCAAAAAATTTCTGCAAGTGCCAATTCTTATGCGAATAATGTAATGCCTGTTATTAGTAATGCAAGCTATTTGCTTTATGTATTAATTGCTTTACTTGGTGCGTGGGCTGCTTCAGCTGGTTTGCCAACGCTGGGATTATCTGGATCTAGTACTCTTACATTAGGTACGCTTATATCTTTGCTGGCACTTTCGCGCGCATTTATTAACCCTATTGGCGAAATTACAATGCAAGCTAACGCACTTATGATGGCTCTTGCAGGAGCTTATCGTATTTTTGAGTTACTTGATGAAAAGCCAGAACTTGATTCTGGCAGTGTGCAATTAGTTAAAGTGCGTGTACTTCAGTCTGCTGAAGATCTTGGAGAAAAATCAGCATTTGATGTGCTTGAAGAAGTAGACGAACAATCTGAAGGAAACAATATTTATTGGGCTTGGAAAAGGTCAAAGCAAGATAATGGCACTAAAGCTAAAAAGTGCGCTCAAAACTTAAGTGAAATGGCTCAAGAGATTGTGTGCCATGCAAAGCGAGATGCTCGCACTTCTAAGGATGGCCACTATACTTTGCTTCGAGGCGACGTGCGTTTTACGGATGTTGTGTTTGGCTACAAAGAAGATCATCCAGTTTTGCACGATATTACGTGGTTTGCAAAACCTGGTCAAAAAGTTGCTCTTGTTGGAGCTACAGGTGCTGGAAAAACTACTATTGCTAACCTTCTTACGCGTTTTTACGACATTGATGATGGGCAAATTTTGTATGATGGCATTGACGTGCGCGATATTTGCAAAACGGATTTGCGTCACGCTATTGGCACTGTTTTGCAAGATGTGAATTTATTTACTGGCACAATAATGGACAATATTCGTTATGGAAATCTTGATGCTAGCGACGAAGATTGTATTCAAGCTGCAAAATTGGCTCATGCTGACGCGTTTATTTCTCATCTTCCTGACGGATACAATACGCAGCTTAACAATGGCGGTGAAGGGCTTTCTCAAGGTCAGAAGCAGCTTATTTCTATTGCTCGTGCTGCAGTAGAAAATCCGCCTGTGTTGATTCTCGATGAAGCAACTTCATCGATTGACACGCATACTGAAGAATTAGTTCAGCGTGGAATGGATTCTTTGATGGAAGGGCGCACTGTATTTGTAATCGCTCACAGACTGTCCACAGTGCGCAATTCTGATGTGATTATGGTGCTGGATCACGGTCGCATTATTGAACGCGGTTCGCATGAGGAATTATTGGCAAAACGTGGGGAGTATTATCAGCTTTGCACTGGAGCTGCTGAGCTTGAATAATAGCTTGATTTTGTGCTGCAACACGCCGAACACGCGCGGCACTTGCATTTTGCTAAGGATTCTGTAAGATAGTGACTCGGCTGTTCGAGAGAACAAAGCCACGGCCCCGTAGCTCAGTTGGTTAGAGCGCCGCCCTGTCACGGCGGAGGTCACCGGTTCAAGTCCGGCCGGGGTCGCGATTAATAGAATACCCGGTTCGCCGGGTTTTTTATTCATCATGGCTCTGTAGCTCAGTTGGTAGAGCGAACGACTGAAAATCGTTAGGTCAGCGGATCGATCCCGCTCGGAGCCACTGTCAAAATAAGCGTTAGAAGTGTTTGATTGCTTCTAGCGCTTTTTGTTTTTGCGTCTTACCTACATTATCCATCCTCACCCTGTTTTGCTGCTTTGATACCATACGATGAGTTGATATTATGAGTCGTAGTTGAACAATTTTATGTGAATAGAAGTGGAATAAAGTGGAAGAATCTCAAATAGTAAATTTGCAATCTGACGAATTAGAATCCAATATTTTGGAATCTGATGAATTGAATTGTATGAATAAGCATAAAAACAATAAAGATGATAAAGACAATGGTTCTGCTAGAGTAATTCTTTCTTTTGCAAGAAGGTCTGCTCGTTTGGACGCGCGTCTTGAGCGAGCAAAAGAGCGATATTCAAGCCAATATTTATTAAATGTTGAAGATAGTTTAGGGTCTTTACGTGTAAAAAGCGATTTGCTGGTAGACTCCAACTGGGTTGCTAAAAATTGGGGTAATTCGAATCCTCTTATTGTAGAAATAGGATCTGGTCAGGGAGAAAATATTGTAGCCGCAGCCGAATCAAATCCAAATATTAATTTTCTTGCACTAGAAGTTTATGATCCAGGAGTGGCACACACAATGCTATTAGCTGGAAAACAGGGTGTAGAAAATCTTAGAATAGCGCAAGTTAATGCACCTGATTTTCTAGCTTCATGCTCTAATGGTGTTTTGAAAGAAGTTTGGACTTTCTTCCCAGATCCATGGCCTAAAATGAGACATCACAAGCGTAGGATTGTGCAGCCGTCTTTGGCAGATGCGGTGCATAACGCACTTATTGATAAAGGCGTTTGGAGAATTGCTACGGATATTGAGGATTATGCACTACATGTTCATGAAGTTATGGATGAACGAGAAGATTTTGAAAATACTGGAAAGTTACAAGTAAGTTTGCCGATTGAGCATGTTGGTAAGGGCAATGCTCAAGATGCTAAAGATTTACCTCATGCTGATTTCGCGGAATCTGTAAGATTTGAAGGTAGGGTTTTGACGAATTTTGAGCGTAAAGGATTAGAAGCAGGTAGAAAAATTCACGATTTGACTTATGTTGCTAAATGAGTGACAAAATGATTCAACACGCCGTAATTTGCTATGTGAGTTTATGAGTGTTAATATCATATGGTTTGGTTAAAGCCCCCTTCGTCTAACGGTTAGGACACCAGACTTTCAATCTGACAACAAGAGTTCGACTCTCTTAGGGGGTACAAATTCTAAGCCACTTAGTTTGCTAAGTGGCTTTTTGATTATCAATGTCTTGTTGCAAGTAGTGATTTCAGGGTAGCGATTACCCCGATTACCCGTAATTCAACCAAAGTTAATTGCAAATAAGAAATAAGATTATGTCAGTGGTCAGTGGCGCGTTTAGTGGCATGCAGGGTAAAATAATGAACAGCGTGTGTTTACAAGATTATTTGTAGATAATATACAAAATGTGTAAATAGCAATGACTATTAGTTAGACGAAAGAGGCTGGTTATGCCAAATATGTTCGGAACAGATGGTGTTAGGGGATTAGCCAATCGAGATTTAACCGCGCAGCTTGCGTTGGATTTAGGAGATGCTGCAGTACGTGTTTTAGGTGAAGCAACGCATAGTAGCGAGTCGCATAACGAAGATGCAGGGAAGAAAATGCATGCTCGACGCAGAGCGTTGGTTGGGCGAGATACTAGAGTTTCTGGAGACTTTTTAGCATCGGCTTTGGCTGCTGGAATGAGTGCGGGCGGTTTTGATGTGATTGATGCTGGCATAATACCAACTCCTGGCGTGGCTTTTCTAACTTCTGTGCTCAATGTAGAAATGGGAGCTGTGATCTCTGCTTCGCATAACCCAATGCCAGATAACGGCATTAAGTTCTTTGCACGCGGAGGCTTCAAACTTCCAGATAGCAAAGAAGACGAGATTGAGGCTGTTTTAGGCAAAGAATGGCAGCGTCCTACAGGCAGCGGCGTTGGACGAATCAGCCATGACACTATTACCGCAACAAACCTTTACATCGATCACCTCGTTTCTTCTGTTGCTCCATTAAACAGCGAAACATCAACACGTCCAAAACCTCTTTCGGGATTAAGAGTTGTGGCAGACTGCGCAAATGGTGCAACGTCTGTAGTAGCACCAGAAGCATTGCGCAGAGCAGGCGCAGAAGTAATAGTAATTAACGCTTCTCCAGATGGATACAATATTAACGACCACGCTGGTTCCACACATCCAGAACAATTGCAAGCTATGGTTAAGGCGTCTAACGCCGATTTAGGAGTAGCTTTCGATGGTGATGCAGACCGTTGCCTAGCTGTAGACGAAAATGGAAACATGGTTAATGGCGACCAAATTATGGGCATTCTTGCGCGTTCTAAGAAAGCCGAAGGAAAGCTGAATCACAATACTCTTGTTGTTACAGTAATGAGCAATCTTGGATTAAAGCTTGCGCTAAAAGACATGGGTATTTCCACTGTTCAAACAAGCGTCGGAGACCGCTACGTTCTAGAAGAGATGCTTAGAGGCGATTATTCTCTTGGCGGTGAACAGTCGGGTCATGTGATTAATCGCGAGTTTGCAACCACGGGAGATGGCACACTTACAGCACTTACGCTGTGTCGCGAGGTTGTGCGCGAAGGCAAGAAGCTTTCGCAAATGGCTGCCGACTTCCCTCAGCTTCCGCAATGCTTAGTCAATGTGCCGAATGTAGATAAGATGGCAGCTAAAACTAATGCTGCTGTTCTTAAAGCGGTAGAAAAAGAAAGCGCGCTTTTGGGAGATACGGGGCGCGTTCTTCTTCGACCAAGCGGAACAGAACCACTTGTGCGCGTTATGTGTGAAGCTGCAACGCAAGAGCAAGCAGATGAGGTTTGTGCACGACTTGCGCAAGTTGTAACTGATAATCTTAAGCTGTAGCGCGCGACGACCTACCTTTTCGCTTAGAGCGTAGCGCGAAAAGGTAATTCGGAGCGCTGAGCCGCTTAGATCAGAAGCACTGCTTCTGCGCGGCGAAGACGTGAGCGCGCTGTAACGCGCGAGCGATTTCCTGAGAATGTTGTTAGACACGCCGTTTACAGCTACAAAAAACAGATAACCTTGATATACTAATCCTTTTGGTATTGTTGTTTGAGCGTATGTGATTTAGCAACAATAATCAAAGTTGGCTTTGTAAATTACTTTAGAAGTTTTGTAGAATTAGCCTTGGTAAAGGAGCCCTATGTTTACGCATCACGCAAGTGTTGATACTAAGCTTAGCCGCGCGGTGGAGCGCCTTTTAGATTCCGCTACAGACGATGGCGTGCTATCTATAGTTCAAGCAGGAGAGCCTGTGTTAAGACAACGAACAGTGGCTTACGATGGTCAGCTAACGCGTGCTACTCTTAATAAGCTTATTTCGCTTATGCACAGCACTATGTTAGATGCACCAGGAGTTGGCTTAGCTGCTCCGCAAATTGGTTTAGGTCTTGCAATTGCTGTTGTAGAAGACCATGTTCGAGACGATGCAGATGATCCTAGGGATATTGCAGAATTGCCATTTAGGGCGATCATAAATCCCCACTATGAACCAATTGGAACACAAACACGCAGTTTTTACGAAGGATGCTTGAGTGTTGCAGGATATCAGGCGGTTCGTCAGCGTTGGTTAGATATTCAAGCTACATGGCAAGATGAAGATGGTAAGCAGCATTCTGAACGTTTACATGGTTGGCCAGCGCGAATCTTCCAGCATGAAACAGATCATTTACGCGGAGAGCTTTATATTGATCGTGCTGAGATGCGCTCGCTTTCTACAGATGAAAATCTTGAGGATTATTGGGCTGATGAGGCTGTTCCTGTAACTGCTGCTAGAACACTCGGTTTTGCGATTTAAAATAAAAGACGAATGCAAAATAAAATCCCCCACAAGTTTTCTTGCGGGGGATTTTATTAATCACAAATATCAGATATGGAAGTAAAGCTCATACTCGAGTGGCGTTGGAGCCAAACGAGCCATATCCATCTCTTCATGCTTTAGATTAAGCCAAGTTTCAATCAAGTCGCTAGTAAACACATCTCCTTGCATAAGGAAGTCGTGATCTTCTTCCAAAGCTTGCAAAGCCTCACCAAGTGAAGAAGGAACTTGCTTAATGCCGTCATGCTCTTCTGGAGGAAGCTCGTAGAGATCTTTATCAACAGGAGCAGGAGGCTCAATGTGGTTCATAATGCCGTCTAAGCCAGCCATAAGCTGAGCAGAGAACGCTAAGAATGGATTGCAGGAAGGATCCGGAGCGCGGAACTCAATGCGCTTAGCAGAAGGAGCCTCTCCAGCAAGAGGAATACGAATAGCTGCAGAACGGTTACGAGCAGAGTAAACCAAGTTGACTGGGGCTTCGTATCCTGGAACAAGGCGGTGGTAAGAGTTAAGTGAAGGATTTGTAAAAGCGAGCACAGAAGACGCGTGCTTAATTAAGCCGCCAATGTACCAGCGCGCAATATCGGAAAGCTGAGCATAACCAGTTTCCGCATAGAACAATGGCTTACCATCCTTCCAAAGCGACTGATGGCAGTGCATGCCAGTGCCGTTATCTCCAGCAATTGGCTTAGGCATAAATGTTGCAGCCTTACCAGCCAAAGCAGCAGTCTCGTGAACAACGTACTTGTATTTCATTAAGTCGTCGCCAGCATGAACAAGCGTATTGTAACGGTAGTTGATTTCCTGCTGACCTGCGCCGCCAACCTCATGGTGAGAACGCTCAAGAATCAAGCCAACCTTTTGAAGGTTGTAAACCATGTCGTCGCGCAAGTCTTGATTATGATCAACAGGTGGAACAGGGAAGTAGCCGTGCTTTACGCGATTCTTAAAACCAATGTTGTTGCTGCCATCATCTTCAGTATCAATGCCAGAATTCCATGGAGCTTCGTTGGAATCCACCTCGTAGAAGGAGCGTTGCATGTCGTTTGCAAAACGCACCTTGTCAAAAATGAAGAACTCGGCTTCTGGAGCAAAGCTTGCGGTATCGGCAATGCCAGTTGCCTTTAAGTAGGCTTCGGCTTTAATTGCCACTTGGCGAGGGTCCCTAGAATAAGGCTCGTCTGTTACAGGATCCACAATCGAAAAAGCAACATTCAAAGTCTTATGCTTGCGGAATGGGTCAATGTATGCGGTGTCTACGTCTGGAATCAGCTTCATATCGGACTCGTTAATAGCTTGGAATCCTTGCATAGAAGAGCCGTCGAAAGCCATCCCATCTGTAAAAGCGCTGTTTAAGAACTCGCTTGCAGGCACAGTAAAATGCTGCTGAACGCCAATCAAATCGGTAAATCGAACTGATACGTATTCAATGCCTTCTTGCTTAATCAAAGCTTCGGCATCTTCTTTAGTTTGTAAAGTGGTCATGCACAATCCTTTCGTAAAAATCTCAGTAAATAGTTTAGATTGTTGCATAAGATTTTGGATTTCAGCGACTCGACTATCTGGTTACGATTGTGTTACACGCTACTTATTTGTGTTTATATGCACAAAACATGCAAGCGGCTCGTGCTCCCACGTTATAAAGTACAATGTATTTTATGAATAATAAAGAACAACATGAAGGCAGTATAGATAATCACAGCACAAGTGCAAAGCTTGATTTATCCGCGATTTTCCCAGCCAAAGGGGATGATAGGCGCCCGCCAGATTGGCTTAGCCGCGCGCTTATGTATGCTGTTATTGCAGCGTTCGTAGCGATTTTTGTATGGTTTGCTTGGGGAAATATCGCCTTTATAGTCTTCGATGTTGTAGTATCCATTTTTATAGCGTTGGCAATTGAACCTCTTGTTGTGCGGCTCATAAAACACGGGTGGAGTAGAGCTTTTGCATCTTTGGCAAGCTTGTTTGGGCTGCTTGTAATAGTTATTTTGCTTCTTGTGCTTTTTGGTAATCTTTTTGTGCAACAAGCAGTTTCCATGGTTTTAGGTCTACCTGATTTATACAACCAGTTTGCCCATTTTGTACTAAATTCCACTGGTTTCAAAATGCCAAACATTGAGCAACTCGGCATGGAAATTCTTAAACACGTTCAAACCTCTTGGGTTGTAGATTTTGCTGGACAAGCAATTAATACAACGTGGGGATTATTGGCGGTTTTGCTTGATTTACTCACTATTCTTATGGTGACCTATTACATTTCTGCAGCTGGTCCTTCTATGCGCAGAAGTGTGTGTAGGCTGTTGAATCCTAAGTCTCAGAGGCGATTTTTATTTATCTGGTCCGTTGTACAGGAGCAGATATCAAGCTTCCTATTTTCGCGCACAATTTTGGCAGCTATTAACGCAACGGGTACTGCGATTTTCCTAATATTCATGAATGTTCCATATTGGCTTCCGCTTTCACTGTTTTGTGGAATCGTTTCGCAATTTGTTCCGACAATAGGAACATATTTAGGTGGAGCACTGCCAATTTTATTTGCGTGGGGATCTAATGGTTTTGGATCAGCTATAGCAGTTTTGATTTTTGTGACAATTTATCAGCAGATTGAAAACATGGTGATTTCACCTAAGATTTCCGAAAAAACCATGGACTTAAATCCTGCCGTAGCCTTTTTATCGGTGTTGATTATGGGTGCTGTGTTTGGTGCTCTCGGTGCATTCTTAGCACTTCCAGTAACCGCTAGTTTGCAGGCAATTCTCAAAGTTTGTACAAAACAATACAATCTAGTTTCTTCACCTTTAATGGACGATCCAAAGCCTAATCGTAAATCAATTATGGTTACGAGTGTTGAAACTATAAGAAACAGTTTTGTTAAACCTGTTAAAGATAGTGTGCTTAGAGTTATGAAAGGCTCTTCATCTCGAGTATCTATTAACGAAGACATTATGTATTGGTATAAGCAAGCCTATAATTCTTCAGACGAAACTATTGAAAATGAAAATTCAGTTGACGATTCTGGGTATGTTGAAACTATGGCAATTTCACGCGATATTTTAGACGCTGTAAATAAGGATATTGCTAAAAAGCGCGCAGAAAATTCAGATTCGGATAAGTCGCAAGCAACCGATCAAGATAAGGAAGAACTAAAGTCAAAAACAAATAAATTTGGTACAATTCCAAACGAAAATAAAAAAGAAAATAAAAAAGCAACAAACTCAAATAGTAATCCACGAAGTGGGTGGAATAAATGATTCTTTTGTCTATTTTCGACGTTTTAGTAATCATAATTGGCGTAAGTAGCGTTGTATATCAAGGTGTTTGCGCAGTCGCATCGCTTGTAGCAAAGCCTATTGTGTTTCCGCAAGCACCAATGGACAAGCATTACGCCGTTCTAATATCCGCGCGCAATGAGGAAGCTGTAATAGGAAACCTCATAAAATGCATACAATCCCAAACTTACGATCAAAAATTAATCGACATTTGGCTAGTCGCCGACAATTGCACCGACAGCACGGCGCAAGTTGGAAGAGAGTACGGGTGCAATGTTATAGAGCGATTCGACAAGCAGCATATTGGCAAAGGCTACGCTTTAAGCTACCTGCTGGATCACATAATGGAGCTTGGAAAAGACAAAGATTACGACGCGTACTTTGTTTTCGATGCCGATAATAAGCTGGATTTGCACTATTTTGAAGAGATGAACAAAGGATTCCATGCAGGATACCAGATTCTAACAAGCTACCGAAACTCAGTGAATTTATCGGATAATTGGGTGTCTTCTGGGTCGGCATTGTGGTTTATACGCGAATCGCGATTTACCAACAATTCGCGCATGCTTTTTGGGTCTAGCTGCCATGCAGGCGGAACAGGATTCATGTTTTCGCGCGAAATCATGCACAGAAATCGCGGGTGGAAATTCCATCTGCTTACAGAAGACCTTGAGTTTACAATGGACTCGATTTTGCACGGCGACAAAGTGGGTTATTGCGGATCGGCGGTTCTCTACGACGAGCAGCCAGTATCGTTTAGGCAAAGCTGGAGACAGAGGTTGCGCTGGAGTAAAGGCTTCTTGCAAGTGTTCCGCTATTACGGAGCAGCTCTTATACGTCACGGAATCCGCGAACGCGATTTTTCGTCAGTTGACTTTACGCTTATGCTATGCCCGTTTATGGTGCTTGCGATTGTGCGACTCATACTCGGATTTATTTTTGCCGCGTTTGGATTCGTCACTTGGACAAGCCAGATTGACTCGACGCTTAACTTTATAACCACTACTGTCACAAGCGTTTTAGGTATGATGGTGTTTGTTTCGCTTACCATTCTTGTAGAACACGATAAGCTTGGAGCCACTAACAAAGAGCTTTTTGCGTACGCACTAAGCTTCCCTATTTTTATGCTTTCGTACGTGCCGATTGCGTTCCAAGCTGTGTTCTCTAAGAGCGAGTGGAAGCCGATTCATCACACGGGTCGGTAAATCGGAGCGAGCGCGCGAAATTCTCTGTTTGGTGTTGCGCTACTTCCTGTTTGGTGTGTAGGAGGGCTGGGTGTTTCTTGTCTCACAACGCTTCGCCTCTTACGTGTAGTTTGTTGTTGCGGTTGTTCCGATTTGGTTTTGATTTTGTTTTTTGGTTGAAGTTTGTTTGTAGTGGTTGATCATTTGGATTATTTGGTATCGGCTGCCGCTCTTATATTGTTCGACCAAGAATCACCCAGCCCTCCTACGTACTTGAACAATTGCGTATTGCTTAATCACTGAGATTCTCGATTTTTCTTGCTGCTTCAGCGAATCACCATCAAAGATGCTGAGGTTCGCTTCATCCGCTGCGAAAAATCTCGAATCTCTACCTAGCTCGGTGTAATTTATGCAATCTCGTAGTGCGTTCATACGCAATATATGAGATAATAGAAGCCTTGATGTAAACGTGCGATTGCGCAATAATGTGGCGCAATACGTGCGTTTATCTGTGTATTGCGAGGTTTTTATGGTAGATTCTGTTCCTTCTGCAAATGCGTCTGGCAGTGTTCCAGTTTTTGGCGTAAACGCTTACGACGCTACTAATGAAGAAGTTCCAGCGGTTTCTATTCGCGGATTTGTTAAGACTTTTGGAAAAAAAGTTGCTGTAGATAATCTTTCTTTAGACATTCCAGCAGGCTCTTTCTACGGATTGGTAGGTCCGAACGGTGCTGGCAAAACCACTACGATTAAAATGCTTACGGGCTTGCTTATGCCAGATGCTGGCTCGGCTTCGATTTTTGGCAACGACGTTTGGAGCGACGTAAATAGCGCTAAGCGCTCAATCGGTTTAATGCCACAAGCAGATGAGATTTTTAAGACGATTACTGGTCTTCAGCTTTTAACTTACGCTGGCATGCTTCGCGATATGAGTCGCGCGGAATCCGTAAAGCGTGCAAACGACTTGCTTTCTGCTTTCGATTTAACAGAAGCTGCAAATACTATTGTTTCTGACTATTCAACTGGTATGACTAAGAAGATTTGCCTTGCAACAGCTATGATTCACAGCCCGCGCGTGCTTGTGCTCGATGAGCCTTTTGAGGCAGTGGATCCTGTTTCTAGCGCAAATTTGAAGGATATTCTCGCCGAGTATGTTTCTACTGGCGGTACGGTTATTATTTCTTCGCACGTTATGGAATTGGTTGAAAAAATGTGCTCGCACGTGGCAATCATTAACGAAGGTCATGTTGCAGCTTCTGGCACTCTTGAAGAGGTGGCTCAGGGCAAAGATCTTGAAGATCGCTTTATGGAGCTTGTTGGCGGACGTCACGCTGCTGCACGCATCGACTGGCTTAATGGCGGTAAATCTGATAATGCTCCTGCATCTTCCACCGATCTCAACGCTTAAAAAAGGAGAGCCGTAATGTCTATGATTTTCACAATGGTTCGCCTTCGCTGGGCGCTTACTTTTTCTGTTATGCGAAAGTCAATGTGGCAAAAAATTGGCTTTGGTATAGTCATTGTTTTTGGGCTTGCGATTATATGCGCTCTTGGTTTTGCCGGCTGGCAAACTGGCAAGTACATTGATCCAGGAATGCTTGCAGACGCTAAAAATTGGCAGGAATTCCAACTTGCTCCAATAATGGTTATGTCGATTGTGTCAATTTTTACGCTGTTTATAAACCTGTTTATGTTAGGCAGCGACACAACACTAAAATCGCGCAGTTTTGCGCTTTATGGCATTCCTTACGTAAAGCAGCAAGCTGGCATGCTTCTTGGCTCTCTTTTTGGAGCATTTTCAATAAGCTGCACAATCGCGCTTGCTTTGTGATCTTTAGCGTACAGAAGCTTTGGAATTGTGCCGGTTTTAGTCAGCGTAATTGCAGCTCCGCTTTACGTTGCAACAATCGTGTCTTTAAGCAAAATGCTTATTGAACTTTTGGATACTATTTTAATAAACAAGCATTCAAGAAACATTTTCTACTTTGCCATTTTTATAGCGTACATGATTTTTGTTGCCACTGTGAATATTGGTAACAAAAATCCAAGCGGAATTGTGCTCGGCTCAAGTTTCTGCGCTGCGTCTGCTTTTACGCCGTTAAGTGCGGCTATGGCTTTGCCTCTTGACGCCATTAATGGCAATTGGCTTGCGCTTGTTATTCGCTTCTTTATTTGCGTTGTAACGATTGCTGTTTGCTTTGCAATATCCGTATTTTGCGCAAAATTAGAGCCGAAGCTACTTCGCGGCGAGCAAAAAACAGTTGTTAAAACTAAAGGAATCGGCTTATTTGCAGCAGTTCCAGACAACACAGTTGGTGCGATTATTGCGCGAATTATTAGCGTTATGAGAAGAGACATGCGTCAACTGTTTTTGCTTCTTACGCCGCTTTTTATGCTGATAGTTGCAGGAGGAACTAGTTTTAATGCTAAAGGATTTGGTTCTATAGCACAGGACATAGGCGTTTCTAGCTGGATGATGTATGCTGCTTTGCTTATGGGCATGGTTGTTGGAAACAATATTGCATACGATGGCACAGCTTTTACTATGCACGCGATTATTGGAGTAAAAGGCGTGCACGATCGTTTAGCGCACGCAATAGTTTGGTCCGTGATTTGCGCTGTGTACTTTGCAATTCTTGGAATAGGGGTTTACGTTTTCCTTTTCTTTGTAGCAAATGTTCAGCAAAATATGAATGCAGTTATGTTCCAAACTCTTTCTCCAATTGGAGTAGCTTTTGCGACCATAGGCATTGGCTTAATTTCTTCGTGCATTGCAATGTACCCTGTAGCGTCAATCGAAAAGCCATTTTCTAGGCCGCAAGGAAGTGCTGGCGGGCGAAGTTTTGCAGCTATCGGCTTTATGCTTCTTTCTGTAGTTTGCATGATTCCTTCGGCTGCGGCTGTGATTGTGTTTTTGCTTCTTGCGCCGCAACTGCTGTGGATTGCATTCATTCTGTTTGTAGTAAACGGATTTGTTGTGTTGGTTGTTGGCGTAATTATTAGTGGCAAAGTAATGGATAAGCGCATGATTCGTATTGTAGAAAACTTGCGCAGATTTGCCTCGATTACTGCTTGAGCATTAATGCGCACGCCTCTATAAAAAACTATATTATGCACACAAACTTACTCTCGGCATATGCAAGTGTATAGTTTGTATAGTTGTAAAGAATTGCAATTAACTTAAGTACATACACATACAACTTAAGTACATACACATAGGCGGCGTGCGCATGCAAGACGATGAAGACCTTAAGAATCTAGATAACATAGTCGAGATTCCAGAAGATGCTTTCACGTCGAAAGAGGCTAGGGAAAAAGCTGGTTTTAAGTCCAGTTTGCAAACAATATCGCAAAAAGCACCCTCGCCAACAGTATCGCAAAAAAAGCAAGCCGAAACATTGGATGAATCGCCAGCAACCGAACTTAGTGTAGAAAACCACGCCAATGGCTCTAGGCTAAAAAACCGTTTTCTAGTCTGCTTAATATCGGTAATTGGCGTAATTTCTTTAATGGGTGGCTATATTCTGTTTGATTGCCAAGATATTTTGCAAAATCGTTTTATTAATCAGTTTGAAATTGCTGCGCGTGATCATAAGATTTTTCAAAAGTTAACTAGCCCCAAACCTAAGAGATTAGCTAAATATGCTAGCTTGATTAAGCAGGTGGATAAGAATAAGCCTGTTGACAAGTCATCTGCGGAAAAGATTTTGAAGGAATTTTTTGAATATCCAGGTCTTGGTCCTAATGCTTCAGCTGTTATTGCTGATGCAAACGGAAAGATTATAGCTGCTAAAAATGAAAATCTTGCTTTGCAGCCGGCGTCTACTATGAAAACGCTTACGGCTCTAGCTGCCTCGCATGTTCTAGACATGGGATCGACTCTTTCTACAACAGTTTACGCAAACTATGTTGGAAGCTCTAGAAATGCTGATTCTGCTGTATCTGGAGTGAAAAATGGTTTTGCTAGGCTCGTTCTTCATGGCGGCGGCGATATGCTGATGGGTGCTGCAACCAATGATCCAAATCATGTAAATGGTAGAGCTGGTCTTGAAACCCTTGCTAGCAATACTGTGAATTCGCTTAAAAAACAAGGTGTAAAAGTTGTTGAGCTTGCTGTTGATGATTCCTTGTTTGGAGAGAAACGCTATCCTGATTTGATTCATGAAAATGATGAAGAAGGACGTTTTTATGCGCCAACATCGTCTTTAGCTGTTGATGAAGGCAGAGATCGTAATTTTGCAGCATGGGTGGCTGCTGGCAATGATGCTGATGACCCAGATGATTATCCACTTTTAGATCGGCATCCAGCTGTAAGTACGGGATTAATTTTTGCGAATCTACTCAAAAAATTTGGTATTGACGTGAGAACTTGGAGCACTGATTCTGCAAAAATTGGCAAAACTTCCAAGATTGATGGATTATCATCCATATATGTTAGCTCTAGAAAACCGATGATTTCCTCTGATTTTAAGCAAATAGCCCGCGTTTCTTCTGCTCCACTTAACGAAATTATGGCATATATGCTAAGGCATTCGGACAATTCTATTGCGGAAGAATTTGGTCGTCTTACTGCGCTCGCTATGCGTAAAAGTAATTCTCCAGAAGGTGCCACAGATGCTGTACGCGACGTTTTGCGCGATTTAGGCGTTGATATAAACGGATTACACATGTCTGATTGTTCTGGGCTTTCGCCTAAATCCGCTGTTCGTGCTGTGACTCTTGTGCAAGTTCAGGCTCAGAATCTTAAAATCGGTAAAGGTGCTGCAGCAGCAGAAGGCTTAGCTTTACCTGGTGTATGGTGCACTTCGGCACGCCATCGTTTGTCAGATCCTTCGGCAGCTGGCTTGCTGCGTGTTAAAACTGGTTTTCTGGGTGATGTGTCATCTATGGTTGGCAATGTTTCTAGAAAGTCGGGAGGCGCGCTAACCTTTGCGGTTGTTGTTAATCCTCCTGGAGATGTTAACTACACTTATGTTGGCATTAATAAGATGATGGCCGAGCTGACTAATCTTTAGTGCGCGACGACCTGCCTTTTCGCTTAGAGCGTAGCGCGAAAAGGTAATTCGGAGTGCTGAGCCGCTTAATGCAGAAGCACTGCTTCTGTGCGGCGAAGACGTTCGCGCGCTGTAACGCGCGAGCGACTTACCGAGAATGTTGTTCAAAATGGAAAAATCAGCAACAAAATCGGGAAATCGCTAGCGTTCGCAAATAGTTATAGTCTGTGATTTTCTGCTTGCCGCATATCCGCCAGGAAGCGCTACAGGTTTTTGACCGTGCCAGTTTGTAATTAGCTCGTCGATTGATTCTATATGATTTGACGAAAAACGTATTCCAGCGGCGGTTAAAGCGCGGGCGATTATTCTGCGTCTTATCGAAGTGTGTTGTTTTGTTAAAGGTGATATTGCTATTTTTACTTCGTGTGCGCAAGAATCATAATTTTGCTTTAAAATCGTCTCTCTTTCTATTATGTCAACTTGAGAATTAATGTAATCTAAATCGTCTTGTGCAAATTTGGCACCTTTGGCAAGTAGTAAAGTCATATCTGTAGCAAAAAACCGTGAAATATAAGGCATTAGAGTATGTCTTATTCTTGAGCGAAGAGGGTATGACTTTGGTAGTTCAACATCGCTTGGTGTTAAATCGCCGTTTGTTGGATCATCCCACCACTCAATGCCCAAATCTTTGCAAATATTGGTTGTTTCAAGCCTTCTAAGGTTAATTAGCGGTCTAGCAAAACGTATTCCACTTCGAACCGTAATATTTTTCATTCCAGCTACAGCCTCAAGACCTGCAGAGTCTCGTAAACCTATAATCACTGTTTCTGCTTGGTCGTCAGCCGTGTGCGCTAAAAGAACTGCGGATGCACCCAAATCCTTAGCCGCGTTAATAATAGCAGCGTATCTAGCGTCTCTTGCTGCAGATTCTTCTCCTTTTTCGCCATCTTTAACTTGCACGGACTCAACGAATATAAGTGATTTGTCTACTCCTAAACTTGCAACAGTATTAGCAGCGTTTTGTGCAACTTTTGCGGATCCTTCTTGCATGTTGTGGTTCACTATAATCGCTGCACATCGAATACCTCTGCTTGCGCACACTTTGACTGCCAGTGCTGTTAATGCTAGCGAATCGCGTCCTCCAGAGCATGCTACCAGCACGATTGGTGCGTTTGGTAAAGCCAAATGTTGCCCGTGCTGCAAGAATTGTGGACCTTGCACTTCTAGCCCAAGATTATCGAAGCAGCGTTTTACTTCGCCAATTCCTTTACGCCAACTAGGTGAGTAAACCATGCTTATAGTCTAAATCATAATGCGTAAGTTGTAACACGTCCGTCATTCGTTTATGCAATCATAGTTAGCATGCAGATTGCTGATATAAGAGATGATATTGATTACGAATTGATCAGTCACGAAGAACTTATGAAGCGTATTCGTGAGGTTGCGGCTCAAGTTAGTAAAGACTACGAGAACCGCGATATTTTGCTTGTTGCAGCGCTTAAGGGTGCTGTTAACACGCTTGCTGTTTTCTCGCAGGAGCTTAGTCTTAACGCGCCGATGGACTTTATGAGTCTTTCCAGTTATGGCAGTGGCACTAAAAGCAGTGGTCAGATTACGGTTCGCGAGGACTTAACTACAGATGTTCGCGGACGAAACGTGCTTATTGTTGAAGATATTGTTGATTCTGGCAAGACTTTGGATTGGCTCGTTAAAGAGCTTAAGAGCAGAGGCGCTGCGAGTGTGAAGGTGTTTGCGCTTCTAACTAAACCTGCTCGTCGCGAAGTTGAAGTTGATATTACTTACGTTGGATTCGAGATTCCAGATGCTTTTGTAGTTGGTTTTGGAATGGATTACGACGAAAAGTATAGGAATCTTGATTCTATCGCGGTTCTTAAGCCATCTGTGTATGAATCTTAAGTATTCTTTATTGATTTTGAGTAGTAATCTTAAGAAACTTTGGTTAGTCTTAAAAAATCTTGATTAATTTTAGGTAATCTTGAATAATTAAGTACTGGATAATAGAAACCAAATAGTAGGATTTAATCCTAGTTTTAAGCATATTTCTATGTAAGGAGCCTTCAGAAGGATCCTGAAAGGAGCCTGATTATATGGGCGCTTCTCCAATGTCGCCTCGCGGACCTATGGGTGGACCTATGAAAAGTCCTTTGGGAGGTAACGGGAATAATCCGTTCCTTCCGCCTAATTTTGGAAAAAATCCAGATAGGAATAGTGGGAATAATAAGAACAATAAAAACAAGAACGGCAATAAGAATCAGAATGGTAATGATTCGCAGAATGATAATAATCCTGATTCTCGTCGTAAGTTCTTTAAATCTCCTTGGACTTGGATTGTTCTTCTTGTGATATTGTCTGTAGCAGGATTCCAGATGTTTGTGCATAACGGTACACAGACAATTGATACGCAAGATGGCTTGGAGTTGCTTCATAAGCGTAGTGCAAATTATGTGGAGGTTATTGACAACAAACAGCTTGTAAAGCTTACGCTTGACAAGAAGTATGTTAAGCTCGATAAGCGCGATAAGCAGAAGCACGATTATGGAAAAGACGTGCAATTCTACTATACGATTGCTCAGAGTAAGACTGTTGTTCAGGATATCGAAAAAGCTAAGCCAGTTAATGGTTGGACTGTTAGCATGCAGTCTTCTAGCATAATTTCTTATCTGATCACATCTATGCTGCCGATTTTGATTCTGCTTGGGCTTGTTTGGTTCATGTTTGGCAGAATGGCAAGCGCTGGCGGCGGAATGCTTGGAATGGGTGGCGGCCGTGGTCGCGGAAAGCTTTTGGAAGGTCAAACACCTAAGACTAAGTTTGCGGATGTTGCAGGTGAACAGTCTGCTGTAGAAGAAGTTGAGGAAATTAAGGAATTTCTTAAGGATCCTTCTCGCTACAAGGCTTTGGGCGCGCGTATTCCGCGCGGTGTGCTGCTTTATGGTCCTCCAGGAACTGGTAAGACTCTTCTTGCGCGTGCTATTGCAGGCGAAGCTGGTGTGCCGTTCTATGCTATGGCTGGTTCGGACTTTGTTGAGATGTTTGTTGGTCTTGGTGCTTCTCGTGTGCGCGAGCTGTTTGATGAGGCTAAGAAGAACGCTCCAGCAATCATCTTTATTGATGAGATTGATGCAGTTGGACGACGCCGCGGTAGCGGTATGACTGGCGGTCACGATGAGCGCGAGCAAACGCTTAATCAGCTGCTTGTAGAGATGGACGGCTTCGATAACGACACTAATTTGATTATTATCGCTGCTACGAACCGCCCAGATGTGCTTGATTCTGCGCTTTTGCGACCAGGACGATTTGATCGTCAGGTTGCTGTGGAAGCTCCAGATTTGGAAGGTCGCGAGGCGATTCTTAAGGTTCACGCTAAAGGCAAGCCTTTTGTTCCAGACGTTGATCTTCATATGGTTGCTGTTCGAACTCCTGGTTTTACGGGCGCGGATTTGGCTAATGTGCTTAATGAGGCGGCTTTGCTTTGCGCTCGTTCTGGCGCTCAGCTTATTGACAATCGCGCTATTGACGAGGCGATTGATCGCGTTCAGGCTGGTCCTAGAAAGAAGTCTAAGGGCATGGCTTTGGATGAGTTGCGTAACACTGCGTATCACGAAGGTGGTCACGCGCTCGTTGCTGCTGCCTTGCATCATACGGATCCTGTTACTAAGGTTACGATTTTGCCTCGTGGACGCGCTCTTGGATACACGGCTGTTATGCCAACTAGCGACCGCTATTCTCAGTCTCGAAATCAGTTGCTTGATCAAATGGCGTATGCTATGGGCGGCCGTACTGCGGAAGAGGTTGTGTTCCACGATCCAACTACTGGCGCTTCTAACGATATTGAAAAAGCTACAGCAATCGCTCGTAAGATGGTTGTTGAATATGGTTTCTCCTCTAAGCTTGGTGCCGTAAAGTGGATGGATGCTGATCAGGATTCTTCTGGTTCTTTGGATTCTTTGCAATCGCGTAAGTTCTCTAATAAAACTGCCGAAGTGATTGATGAAGAAGTTCACAAGTTGATTGAAACGGCTCACACTGAGGCGTGGGAGATTATTAATAATAATCGTGATGTTTTGGATGAGTTGGTTCGTCAGCTTCTTGTTAAGGAAACGCTTAACGAGAAAGAGCTTGAGCAAATCTTCTCTAAGATTCGTAAGGCTCCGGAGCGCGATTTGTGGCTTTCTAATTCGGATCGTCCAGATTCGCCTCTTCCTCCTGTAGAGATTCCAGAAAGCTTGAAGCGAAATATTGGTGTTATTAAGGATGATGCCTCTGAGGGTGATTCTTCTAAGGATAATACTGAGGATAAGTCGCCAGCTGATTCTACAGATGAAAATAAAAGTCTAAAATAATAATTTAATTTAAATAATAATTTAATTTAACAATTTTACGCGCGGTGTTTAGCGATTATGCAAAGCACCGCGCGTATAATATTTTTGGGAGGCGATTATGGACACAATTAAGTTAAGTGGTATTAAACCGAGTGATACTGATGCTTTTATTGGCTTATATACTCGCCTTAGTGTTGACGCTGTTTTGAGTTTAGATTTGAGGGCAGCGGTTGCTGGCGACTCTACCCAAACGGTTGATATTGCCCAGATTTCTAAAAGGCTTAGCCGCGTTTTGGACTCGTGTGTTCAAGATGATGATATTGCTAAGAATTCTTCGATCTGTTTGGAGCTTACGGCTGGAAGGCTACTAGATTCAGCTATGAAATCTTGGCTTGTTAAACAGGCAGAGATTACTGTTAATGCGCAGTTTAAAGCTGATTTTAACGATGCTTCTTATGATTTACCTAATGCAGATGGCGTGTCTATTACGATTCGTAGGGTTGCAGACGATGTGGAAACATCGCAGATTTTTGGATTGGCGAATCCTACGGACGCGTCGCTTTTTGCGGCTGAGCAGAAGGAAAAATTACAAGATGAGACTTCGAGAGATGAGTCTAAAGATAAGTCGCAAGCAACCAGCGATTCTAATTCTTCTTTAGATTCTGTCTATAGCCAATCTTGCTATAATCCAATTATCACAACTGCAGTAGTGTCAATGCAGGGAGAAAAATCAGAGTCAACAAAATTCGCCATGCTAGATATAATCACGAGTTTGGAGCAATCGAAAGAACCTATTTCAACTCAATTAGACGGCGTTTCGGCGTTATATCAGGTAAGCTCTGATAAAGGCGAAGAATATTCTGCAATAATAGTGGTATCTAGTACAATGGTAGAAGATGATCTAGCGCTTAAGATCAAAGAAATGCAAATTTCTCAAGAACAAAATTTGCGATTGAGAATTTTAGGCACGAGGCAATACGGATCTGATAGTTCAAACACAAAGACTATGGATTCAGATAGGCTTGATTCACAGCTAAATGCTGCACAATTGGAGCCATGGATGCAAATTGAGCCAGATGCTTCAATTGACGGAGAACCACTTGCGTACAAACTTGCGTTTGCACCAGATGCAGCGCGAGTCGGTATTTATTCAGAACGTTGGATTATGGGAGAGTGTTGATGAAAGCTTACCGCACGCCTTGGTGGTACTTTGTACTCGGGGTGCTATTTGGATTTGTATTCGGCGCATTCCTGGTGTCTATTACGGAATCAAGCGCAATATCGCTTTCTGGTGCGCCGTGGGTTGTTCTTGCGTTTATGACAATTGGTGGAATAGTTACCTTTATTCTTACTTGGCAGACGCATCAGTATGTTACTGCAAAGCCAGAGGAGCATAAGCATTTAAATATGCAGCTTGCTGTTGCAGCTCTTATGCTTGCAAAAGCGCTTGGAATGGCTGGAGCGATTCTAACTGGCTGGTATGCTGGGCAACTATTCATGTGTTGGCCGCATGCAAATATTCCGCTCTATTCCAACATTATTCGTGAATGCATTATAGCTGGAATAGTATGTCTTGTAGACATGATTATTGGTATTGTGGGTGAGTGGATGTGCCAACTTCCTCCAGAAGATGGTGCGGATGCATCAAGTGGTACTTCCGACAGGGCACAGTCAGCTGCTGCGATTTAAAATTATTTAAAATATAAAATTTAAAAATATAAGTATAAAACCGAAATACAAAACATAAACACAAACCTAAAATTTAAAAATCTGCTGTAATAATTTAATTTTAATTCAATTTAAATTCAATTTTTAAGGATGGTATATTACTTTGGCTGAATTTATTTACCAAATGATTAAGGCACGCAAGTCTTACGGGGATCGCGTGATTCTAGACGACGTTACCTTAAGCTTCCTACCAGGCGCAAAGATTGGCGTTGTAGGGCCTAACGGCATGGGTAAATCAACGTTGCTGAAGATTATGGCTGGTTTGGAGAATGTATCAAACGGCGAGGCTTCGATTACGCCAGGTTATACCGTTGGAATTTTGCAGCAGGAGCCACCTCTAGATGAAACGAAGACGGTTGGTGAAAACATTAAGATGGCATTTGGTGAGATTGCGCAAAAAGTGGATCGATTCAACCAAATCGGCGAAGAGATGGCAAATCCAGATGCTGACTTTGATGCATTGATGGAAGAAATGGGCAAGTTGCAAACAGAGATTGATGCTGCAAATGGTTGGGATTTGGATTCTCAGCTTGAGCAGGCGATGGATGCTTTGCAATGCCCAGACCCAGATTCGCCTGTTTCTGTGTGCTCTGGTGGAGAAAGGCGTAGAGTGGCGCTGTGCAAGCTTCTTCTTGAAGCCCCAGATTTGCTGCTGCTGGACGAGCCTACAAACCATTTGGACGCTGAGTCTATTCTTTGGTTGGAACAGTTCTTACACAAGTATGAAGGCGCTGTTATTGCTGTAACCCACGATCGCTACTTTATGGATAACGTAGCAGAGTGGATCTGCGAGGTGGATCGCGGTCAGCTTTACCCATACAAGGGCAATTACACCACTTACTTGGAAACCAAGGCTAAGCGTATGGAAATCCAGGGCGCTAAGGATGCCAAGCTTGCTAAGCGCTTAAAGAATGAGTTGGACTGGGTGCGTAGCTCGCCGAAGGCTCGTCAGGCCAAGAATAAGGCTCGTTTGGAGCGTTACGACCAAATGGAGCAAGAGGCATGCAATTCCAAGAAGCTTGATTTTTCGGAGATTCAAATTCCAGCAGGTCCACGCTTGGGATCGCAAGTTTTGGAAGCGAAGCATATTCACAAGGCTTTTGGAGATCGCGTGTTAATCGACGATTTGTCGTTTACTTTGCCTCGTAACGGTATCGTTGGCGTGATTGGTCCAAACGGTGTTGGTAAGTCTACGCTTTTCAAGACGATTGTTGGCTTGGAGCCACTTTCTGGTGGAGAGCTTACAGTTGGAGATACTGTGAAGATTTCTTACGTGGATCAGAATCGTGCAGGATTGGATCCTAATAAGAACTTGTGGGAAGCTGTTTCAGGCGGACTTGATTTTATTGAAGTTGCAGGCGTTGAAATCCCTACTCGCGCATATGTTGCAAGCTTTGGATTTAAAGGTTCGGATCAGCAGAAGCTTACGGGCGTGCTTTCTGGCGGCGAGCGTAATCGCTTGAATTTGGCTTTAACTCTTAAGCAGGGCGGCAACTTGCTGCTGCTTGATGAGCCTACTAACGATTTAGATGTTGAGACTCTTGAAAGCTTAGAGAACGCTTTGCTTGACTTCCCAGGTTGCGCTGTAGTGGTGAGCCACGATCGTTGGTTCCTTGACCGCGTTGCCACGCATATTCTTGCATGGGAAGGCGACGATGAGAATCCTGCAAAATGGTACTGGTTCGAAGGTAACTTCCAAGCTTACGAAGAAAATAAGATCGCACGCCTTGGTGAAGAAGCTGCTCGTCCTCATCGCTTGCATCGTAAGCTTACTCGCTAAATCGCGTATAACTCGTGCTATCAGAGTAAAACTGAATTAAAATCACGTATTGAGCTAAAAAGGAGAACAAATGCCGATACTTGATAAAAATGATTCTTCTAAAGTCCAAGAGTATGAGGAATTCATAAAACATTCGCCTTATGGAAACGCTATGCAAGATATGCGTTGGGCAGATGTGAAAAGCAACTGGATTAGTGAATACGTTTATCTAGAAGAAAACGGTAAGATTACAGCAGCAATGTCTGTTCTCGGCATAAAAGCTGTTGATGATAAAATGTTCCTCTATGCTCCTCATGGACCAGTAAGTGATTTTTATGATATAGAAACCACTAAGAAGCTGATTGAAGAAGCTAAGCCTCTTATTGAAAAGTACAATGCATTTTTGCTACGAATGGATCCTTGCGTTAAAAACGATCAAGATCTTGTTAAGAAGTATAGAGAGCAAGGTTTTACTTTTAGGAGCGATGGGGAAAAACTTCACTCTTTCTCCAATCCTCGATATGAGATGATGCTAGACCTTGAGGGTAAGTCTATGGATGATCTTCTTGCTGGGTTTAGTGCGATGACAAGAAGGCACATAAGGGCTTCTTTAAAAGCTGGCGTTACATCTAGGTGGAGTCGTTCTCAGGAAGATATTGACAAGTTCTATGAGCTTACTGAGATTATGGCAAAAAGACACGGTATTACATACAGACCTAAAGAGTATTTTGAGAGATTGCTTGCAGCTTATCCAGAAATGAGAATTTATAGCACGGACTATGAGGGTAAGACTATTGCGTGCATGATTGGTTTGCCTTATAACGGTGAATTATGGTACATGTATGGTGCTACTGCGACCATGCAGGGCAAGGTGAGCCCAGGGTATTTGTCTATATGGGATTTGATTCAGTGGGCGCATGAGCTTGGAATGAAGTACTTTAACATGGGTGGTGTGTTCTCACTTGATGTTAGCGATGGTCTTTATTTCTTTAAGTATGGTTTCTGCAAGGCTACTGATCCGTTTATTTGGATTGGTGAGCTTGATGTCGTTGCAGATGAGGATGCATACAGCAAGTTTGTTAATAGGTGATCTCCTGAAAATTTGCTATTTCTAGAGTGCTATAGTGCGCGAGTTGGGGTGAATCTGGTGCAAAGTACATCATGTCGTTCGCGCGCTACGCTTTAAGAGCTCATGCAGGTCGCGTCTCCCGTGTTTGTTTCTATTTTGCTCAAAAAGGGAACAAATGCGGGAATATTCTTACGTGATTTTGATTATCTTGTAGTGTTTTTCTTATCCCGCGTTAGTTTACTTGTATTCGAGTGTAACGGCATGTCGTGTATAGCTTATGCTTATCAATATCATTAATAAAAAATATATAGCGAAAATTTGTGTAAACCTTATTTTGTTAATGTTTAGTAAGGAAAATCAGTAATTTTTTAAAAAATAATATAAATCTGTGATTAAAATCACTCAACAAATTCTCTCAAAATTATTGAATTTTTCCACGGGGGGGGGGGGTAGATTACTCTAATTGGCAATTTGCTATCTCTGTGCTTTGTTTTGTTAGTTATTCTACATTTTATGAACAAATATTTGCCTGTGATGCAAAAAGTCGAAAAGTATAGACGTCCTAAAAGGGTGAAGTATATGACGAGTAAACAAAATAGCGCGAAACACATATCCATATCTAAAAAGTGCACAAAATCTTCGTACCTAGATAATTCTGTTATCGATTCAATGGCGAAATCGATTACGTCTACAAACTTTGAGGCAACTTCTTCTAGAAGGGTCTCTGTACTTCCTAAAATTGCTTTAACAGCAGTGCTAGCAAGTTTGCTTGCATGTGGAGCAGGATTGCCATCTAACCATGCATGGGCTAATGGCGTGAATATGCCTGACGGCAGCTATAGGTATGCGAATCGTGATTCTTCTACAAAGGCGCAGAGGTATGTTGATATTAAAGCACTTCCTTGCGATAAGAATCAGGTAACTGATAAGAATAAGGCTGATAGAGAAACTTACGGACAGTATTACAAGGTCGAATACCAGTTTAATTCTCAGGGTGAATGGTGGGGTGGTCGACCATTCTGGTGGGCGAGCGTGCCTAAGGATGTTGACATTGTAGATAATAAAGTTACTTTGCATAAAGATGAACAGTTGACTGGTGATGGCGGTTCCAAACAAACAGGTGCAACATATGGAAAGGATGCTTGGAATCAGTCTGCAAGCCGTTTCTGGTTTAGTAAGAATACGGAGAAAACTGAGTTTGAGAATAACTGGAAGAGGATGACTGGTGAAGCCGGCGGTTATGACAACTCAGGTGATACTTACAATACTTCTACAGCATATATGAACGATACGAGTGCACTAATTATTAACTGGGAGAGTAGGGGCAATAGAAAATCTAAGATTAGCTTTGTTATCAAACTGAAAGATAAAACGGAGCCTTTAAAGTTTGCTGCAGGTGTGTACCAGGTGATGGGCAACTGGCATTACACTGTTGGCAAAGTTGAGATTGCTCCAACGTTACCAAAGTATGCTCAGGAGTTAGAGCTTAATTATCCAAATGATAAGGTAGAGGTTGATTCTGCGAAATATGGCAAGAGTCTTACGAAAGACGAAAAGGATAATGTTCTTACAAAGCTGTGGGATGCTAATAAGAGTAATACCGATGTGCTGAAAAAGCTTAAAGGTATGGAACAGACTCAAACTGAAGCGGATTTCAAAAAGGCTGTAAAAGTTAATAATGATGGTAGCGCGACTATTACATACAAAGATGACTCTAAGGATACTATTTCTAAGGAGAATCTAACTAAGCGCTACGTGCCATTGTCAGAGCGCACAAAAATTACGTATCCAGCTTTGACTCCTGTGAAGAATACGTCTTCTCTTGATTCAACAGAGAAGACGCAAGTTGAAAATGCTATTAAGAATGCTAATCAGAATAAAAATATCAAGAGTGTAACTGTTGATGGTAACGGTAAAGCGACTATCACGTTTGATGATAAAATTGGCACTCCTTCCACTAAGACAATTGAAGGCAAGTATCTTGTAAAGAAGCAGCGTTCACTTGCGGATAAGTTTACGCCATTATACGGGTTACCTATTGGTGTGAAGAATCCAAGTAGCCTTTCGCCTGATGACATCAAAAAAGTTCAGGAATCTATATACGATGCTAATAAAAATGTAAATGGATTCCTTGATGCTATAAGTAATAATAAAAATAACATTTCGATTGCAACTAATGGTGATGCAACAATTACTTACAAGGATAACGAAAATAGCTTCCCTTCAAAAGATACTATTTCTCACACGTTATTAGTTTATAAGATACCATCTTTATCTGAGAGAGTGAAAATTGCTATGCCAAGCAGACTTGGTGTAAAGAATGCTGAAGATTTATCTTCACCAGAACAAAATGCAATTAAAGATAATATCAAAAAAGCTAATAAAGATCTCGATCAAAATCTTAAGAAAGACGCTAATGCTATTAATGTAGGAAAAGATGGTACTACAACAATAACGTTCAGCGATGATAGTACTGTAAAAATTCGCGGCGAGCGTCTAGTTTATACGCAAGGTAAAAGCACTGCGCAAGGAACTCATAAAGTTACTACTGGAAAGTATACGTACAATATAACTCCTATTAAGGTGACCAATATTAATAATATCGATGGAAATAATTGGGCTGATGCAGCTCGGCGTTTCATGTTCGATAATTATGATTGGACAAATAAAGGAACAGAATTTAATAAAATTAATCATACTGAACCGCTTGCAATTGGTGGTAGTAATATAGCTAGCAACAATAAATGGGATCTAGAAAAACAGGCAAGTATATTCACTCCAAAGAGTGGCACTAACGGATTAAAAATTAATGTTTGGGGTACACTTGGTATAACTAACATTGTGCATGGAAATAGTGGTATTGAGATTAGAGGTGCTAGTAGTACTTGGAATACTGATGATTTGTACTTCACATTATCCAAAGATGATCTTTTCTATGCTGATGGACCAGCGTTTAATCCAGAAGACGAAAAGAAAAAGATTGATGATGCAATAGAGAAAGCTCTGAAAGATAAGGGATTCTCTGGAGATGAGCTTAATAAACTTAAGAATGAAATATCTAAAGATAAAGATGTTTTATCGGATAAAAACGGTATTAAAAAACAAGATGACGTTGATAAGCTTCTTAAGAAAATAGACGAGCTTGTTAATAAGAAGAAAGAAGAATCTGATAATAAAAAGCAGATTGATAAGGCTAAGAAGGATCTTGGTCTTGATGATAAGCAGAAAAAAGAGCTTGATGAACAGCTGAAAGGCGTAACTGATCCTGAAAAGATTCGTGAGAAGATAAACGAATTCCAGAAGAAGCAGGATCAGCAGAAGCAGACTGAGTCTGATGACAAGCAAAAAGAGGCTGATCAAAAGCAAAAGCAGGCTGTTCAAACTCAGCAGAATGCTGATAATAAGACTGTCGACCAAAAGCAGCAGCAAGCTACTCAGGAGGAGAATACTTCTAATCAGCAAGCTGAAAAAGATAAGAAGACTGCTGAGCTTGAGAAGCAAAAGCAGGCTGCTATTGATGAAATTCGCAATGGTGAAGATTATAAAAATCTTACGCCTGATGATAAGAAGCAGTTTATTAAGAAGATTCAGCAGGCAACTGATGAGAATGATATAAATACTATAAAGCAACAGGCTGCGGAAAAGGCTACTCAGAATCAGACTGCTTTTGATAACAGTAATAATAATGGTCTTGATACTGCTAAGCAAGCTGCTAAGGATACTATCGGTAAGCTTACTAATCTTAATGATACTGAAAAGCAGAAGTATCAGGGTGATATTGATAAAGCAAATAGTCTTGATAAAGTTGCAGAGATTCTCAACAAAGCTGAGTTTGAGGATGCTAAAGCTGCAGCTAAGAAGAAGATTGCTGATCTGAAGCAGAAAGGTGATCTTACTGATCAAGAAGCTACAGATCTAAATAATCGCATTGATAAAGCTAATGATTTGCGAGAAGTTGAGGGTATTCTTGAGGAAGCTGAGTTAAATAAAGCTAAGAGTGATGCTAAATCTGATGTAGATAAGCTCACGAATCTTAACAAAGCTCAAAAGGATGCTTTGAAGCAGAAAATTGATGATGTTGAAACTGATCCTACCAGCGATAATTTGAAGACTGTTGATCAGGCTAAGACTGCCATCACTGCTGTTGTTGCTAAGGCTAAAGAGCTTGACAAGAAGATGAGTGATCTTAAGACTCTTGTTGATTTGGTCAATAAACAGAAAGAAACTCTTAAGAAGTCTGATGGCTACAAGGATACATCTAAGAAGAATGCTTTTGACACTGCATTAACAAATGCATCTACTCTTGTTGATCTAACTAAGGGTACGAATGCTGATGGTGCCAAGGTTGATGAGACTAAGAACACATTAGAAAATGCTGTTAAGGATCTCGGTGGTAATACTGTTGACAAGTCAAAGCTTCAGCGTGAAATTGAGACCGCTTATGAATGGCAAGGCAAGAATAAGCAGGGTAAAGATGATTCTTCTATAAAGAAGAATCCAAAGTATGAGAATGCTTCTAAAGATAAGAAGAATGATTTTGATACTGCTCTGTCTAATGCAAAGAAAGTTTATGACCAAAAAGATGCTTCACAGGTGTCTATTAATGAGGCTGAATATAAGTTAAGCAAAGCAATTGATGCTCTTGATGGTCATAATAAATCTGATTTGAATGATGCCATAAAGAAAGCAAATTCAAAGAAATCTGAAATTGTTTACAATAACGCGTCAGAAGATAAGAAATCTGCTTTTGATGAAGCGTTAAGATATGCTGAGGAAATCGAAAAGAAGCTTGGCGCATCAGATGTTGAGATTAGTAAAGCAAAAGACGACTTGGATAAGGCACTTAACGATCTTAATGGTAAGGTTAAAACTTCTGATTTGGAAGCTGCTGTAGAAAAAGCAAAGAAAATGAGGAAGTCAACAACTGATCCTAAATCTGATGGCGATCCTAAGTATGAGAATGCTTCTCAAGAAAAGAAGCAAGCTGTTGATACGGCTCTCAATCGCGCTGAGTCTGCTCTTGCTGACGCTAATAATGATAAGTCAAAGAACACTCCTGAGCAAAAGCAGAAAGCTATTGATGAAGCATTAAATAAACTTAATGATGCTATTAGTAATCTTGATGGTGTTGACAAGACTAAGTTGACAGGAAAGCTTACGGAGGCAAAAGGTAAAAAGGGTACTCCTGCTTATAAGAATGCTTCTAATACCAATAGTAAAGCGCTTGATGACGCTATAGCTTCTGCAGAAAATATCGTAAATAAAGCTGGTGCAACAGAGAAGGAAATTTCTGATGCTATCAATAAGCTTACCAAAGCTATCGATGGTTTGGATGGTCATGATATTTCTGATTTGCATAACGCTGTTGATAATGCCAATACTAAGAAGTCTAAAGTGTCTTACAAGAATGCCAATCAAGATAAGCGAGATAATTTTGATAAGGCTCTGAAAGCTGCTGAAGAAATCTTGAAGAACCCTAATGGTAAGACTGAGCAGGCAATAAAGACTGCTAAGGATAATCTTGAAATTGCATCGAACGAGCTGGATGGCGTTGTTGATACATCTAAGCTGCAGTCTGAAGTTACTAAGGATACTGATATAAAGGATAAGCCGCAGTATAAGAATGCTGATAAAGATAAGCAGACTACTTTTGATCAGGCTCTTATCGAAGCTCAGAATGCTTTGAGTGAAGCGAAGAACAATAAGTCTCAGAAGTCTCCTGAGGATAAGCAGAGTGCTGTTGACAATGCTTTGAAGAATCTTCAGACTGCTGCATCTTCGTTGAATGGTGCTGATATTAGTGCTTTGCAGGAAGAGATTGCTCTTGAAGGCACTGTGAGAATGTCTTCTGCGTACCTCTATGACACTTCGGATAAAAAGACTGCATATAATGATGCTTTGCAAGATGCGCGAGATCTCGTTTCAAAGTTGGCTGATATATCTGGTACTGGTAAAGATCTTGCTTCTAAGACTCAATCAGAGCGTCAAGCTCTTGTTGATTCTGCTTTGAAGAAGCTCCAGCGGGCTAAGAATGCGTTGACTGGTGTAGCTCCTGCTCAGTCTCTGTCTCCAGTTATTCCTGTGAATCCAGAGTTTGAGCAAAAGCCTGTTCCAGTTCCAACTCCCGATACAACTCCAACTCCAGAGCAAACTCGTGATTCTGGTTTTGGTGTGAATGATAATGCGCCAGCTATTGTAGATAAGGGCGAGTTGTATTTGCAGATCGAGGGTGCTGAATCCGATTCGCAATCTAGCGATAATGCAAATGGTTCGCAGCAGAACAATGTGGATGATAACTCTGGCAATTCTATTAATTCAGGGAATGTTAGCAAGAGTACAAATAGTGGTAATGGTGTCACCAGCAGTTCTGCTGCTAAGCAAGATAATGCATCCAATGATAATGGATCACATGATGCAAATATCGATTCTGGTGTAGAGAATTCTCCAGCTGTTAAGCAGGCGGATATTGATGTTTCTAAGGCAAAATCTAATGTTGATAGTGCTTTGGCGGAAGCTAAAAAGGTAGCGGCCGATCCTCATAGCACTCAGGAACAAGTGAATGCTGCTGTTGAGAAGCTGAGTGCTGCGCGTAAGGCTTTGCTTGCTGCTAAGTCTCGTGCTTCGCAGGTTCGTGATGAGGTTCGTGCTCAGGTTATTAAGAATTCTAAGTCTGCTGGTATGCGTGCTTATTCGAATGCTGAAATGAGTAGTGATAGTAATAAGCGTGGAGAAATCAGTGGCATGAATACTGGTTCTGTTGTTGCTCCTACTGGGCTGCTGGCATCGCTTCTCGCTGCTGCTGGAGCGCTATTTGCTGCTCGTCGTGGTGGATTGCGCAAAAATAAGTAGGCAGTTTTAGCAGTGTAAATTGGTTGCTCGGTTTTATAGCTTTTTGCTTGTAGCTGAGCAACTTTTTTATTCTCGTAACCTGTATGGCTGACTAGTTTATAACCGTATGCACTTATGCAGGTCATTTTTTACTTGTATTTGTACGTGCTATGGGGTGAATATGGCGTAGGGTGTGTTTCGACGTTAGCGCGGTTTAAGTGCGCTCACGTCTTTGCCGCACGTAAAGTCCACTGGACTTTACGTTTGAGCGGCTCAGCGCTCCGAATTGCCTTCGCGCGCTACGCTTTAAGCGCGAAGGCAGGTCTCGCGCCCGCGTTTGTTGTCGTATTTGCTCAAATGATAAACAAACTTGGGAAAATATTCCTTTAGGATGCACGTAAATTAGGTCAAATCTGGTATAAAGTGCGCAATAGTTCGCGTATATTATGTAACGCTTATGTAATAAATGTTTTTGCTTATAGTCGAAAGCGCATCAATCTTTTAATATTTGATTTGGATCAAATATTAATAAGTACAGTGTCTCTATTCTCAAATGTACGGCTATGCTTAGAATTGATTTCTAAACTGTTTGCCACCGAAAACCAGTTACTTTGTACAACACATGTACTTATACATATGGCAGAAAATATGCACATGCACTTTTTATTAAAATTGATTATCTTCATTGATTATCCTAATTATGTAAAAACATTTATCTATAAATATTTAGCCCTTTACTGATCCAGCTAAAAGACCAGAAACTATCCACTTCTGGCAGAAGCAGAAGAAAATAAACACTGGAATCAAAGCTAATACAGTCGTTGCCATGAACAAAGGCCAGTTTGTTGTGAATTGTTGTACAGCATTGTAAACCTGTAAGACAACAGTCTGTTTGTCTGTTGATGATAAGAACACGCTTGGTAAAAGAAAGTCATTCCAAGTGCCCATTGTTTGGAAAACAACTACGGCTACAATAATTGGACGTATAAGAGGCAGAACTATAGTCCAATATATTCGGAATGGTCCTGCGCCATCAATTTTTGCTGCTTCAAATAATTCTTGTGGAAGAGCTTTCATATAGCCAACAATAAGGAAATAGCAAAAGACGCAGCTACCCATATATAGTGCTACAAGACCTGTAAGAGTATCTGTTAAACCTATTGAAGATTCCATACGGTATAAAGGCAATAAAGTCGCTTGTACTGGTATTGCAAATGTAATCATTAGGATTGACCCAATAATCATAGTAAAAAGAGATTTTTTCTGTACTACACCATAAGCTGCAAGTGATCCGATTAATACTTGCAAAATAACAGCAACAGCAGTCACAATAATTGTGTTTATAAATGCTTGAATTATTGTTCCATCTGCAAATGCATCTATGTAATTATTCCATAACCATTGTGTTGGTAGCTGCAATGGGTGTTTAATCATGTCGATAGGTGTTTTGAATGAACTGATTACAACGTAGTACAGGGGGACAGCGCATATTAGAGCAATTGTCCAAACAACTATAGTTCGAACTGTTTGAGATACGATTTTGTGACGCTTATTCATTATTGGAATCTCCTTGCAACTGTGCTTGATACCTTCATTTGGATTGCAATAACAATTACGCAAGCAATCGTGAATAATGTAGATAATGCTGATGCTAAACCAACGTCAGATTGTCCCATGCCGCGCATAATTATCGCTTGAGTTATGGTATTTGTGGAATGACCAGGACCTCCAGCGGTCAATGTGTATGGTAAGTCGTATATTTTCAAAGCAGTTGTCATCAATAAAAATGTTGAAACAACCATTCCTGGAATTAACTGTGGCAAAGTTATATGAACGAATCGCTGTAAACCATTCGCACCATCTACTCTCGCTTGTTCATAGAGATCTGCTGGAATTGCCTGAAGCCATGCGATGTATAAAGTAGCATGCCATCCAACTTGCATCCATACTGCTACGAACATTACGCAAAAACGTGCCCAGTTATCTTGAGAAAGCCATTGAATAGAAGGTAAGCCAAATGTGTGTAAAACTTGATTGGCGACTCCAGAATCTAGAGGAGAAAAAATGTATTGCCAAATTAGACCAATTACCGCTTGTGCTGGTACTCCTAGGAAGAAGAATAATGATCGCAAAAAACTCTTACCAATCATTGCTTGATTTAAAACAACGGCTAGAGGAATTGCCAGACATGTAACTACGATGGTAACGATGAATGAATACATCAATGTAAAAATTAATGCTGAAAGTAATGATGTGTCAGAAAAGACTTGTTGATACTTTTGCAAGCCGATGAAGTGAAAATTTAAATCGTAGCCATTGAAATCAGTAAATGAGTAAAAAATTGATTGCATTAAAGGAATTAAAGTTAACACAATAAAAATAATCACTATTGGCAATAGGAACCAAAATGAAGTTAAATTATCTTTAAAGGCAGCTGAAGATACAGAAAACTTATGTCTTATTTGCTCAGAATTGCTGTTATTGTTTGGTGAACACCTCATAGTAATGCCCCCTCTATGATCTACAAATCTGCTATTGCTAACAGGATTACAGATGCAAATTACTCTCGTCAATGAAAACGGGTTGCACTCTGTAACAGATTTTACTGATTTAAAATTTCAGAGTGCAACCCATTCTGCTTATACTATTTCATCGAATTCCATTTATCGTCTAACAACTTAGTGAATTCTTTTGGAGTGATTTTTCCTTGAACTAGCTCTTGTTGACGAGATGCCATTTCTGTCATCATTGCGCTAGGAGACTTGGAGAAGTTCACCCAGTAGAATTTGTTATTTTGGAAATAATCTTTAATAACTCCAGCAAGTTCAGCAGGAGGATCTGCGCGATACTTATCAGATAATGACAAAGTTCCAGCATTTGTTGTGAACGTCTTAAGACCATCCTTGCTGTTCAAATATGCTAAGAATGTTTTTGCTGCTTCTTGCTGAACTTTAGATGCTTTAGCTGCAATAGCGAATCCTTGGTCAGGGCCACCATTAATCCACTGCTCTCCATTCTTATAAGAAGGCATAGGAGCAACACCAAAATTAATTCCAGAGGCTTTTACATCTGCCAAATCCCAAGGACCAGAACGCATAACTGCAAGATTTCCAGTGACAAATTCTTGCTTTACCTGATCTGCTGTTAGGCCAATGCTCTTATGAGGAATGACTTTTGCGTCTATAGCTTTAGCCCATTCGCTCAATGCTGGAGTCCACTCTTTACTAAATGTTGAAGATCCGTTCCAGATTACTTCGTCTTGCTTATCGTTTTTGTCAGAAGCATATTTACTTGCTAATAATGCCTCGAATGTGCCAGATGGCTGTGTGTTAAAATCTTCCAAGAATGCGACTTTACCAGAATCATTAATCTTCTTGCCCATAGTAATAAAGTCGTCCCATGTCTTAGGGAATTCAGTGTATCCAGCTTGCTTCAAAATATCTTTATTGTAAAACATTGCACCAACCCAAGCAGAAACTGGCATGCCATATGTTTTACCGTTGTGTTGGAATAGCTTGAAGTTTGATTCATCAATTCCAGAGAAGAATTTTGATCCTGAAATATCCAGAGCTTGACCAGATTGCATTATGTCAGTGCGGTTATCCATTGTTAAATTGAAAATCGTCGGAGGAGTGCCGCCAGCTAGTCGAGTTTGCAGAGTTTGGATGTATTGCGTTGAATTTTGACCATATTGCGCATCAATCTTAATATTTGGATGTGCTTTTTGAAATGCTGAAATTACATTGCCTATCTGATTTTTCTTGAAGTAAGAATAAAACGAAATAGATACTTTTCCAGCAGAATTTCCATTGCCACATGCTCCCAATGGTAATAACACTGTGGCGAGTGTCACCAGTGCCACCGCCGTGCGCTTTACATTTCGAAACCCACACCTCATTGTGATTTCCTTTCTTTGTGATAGCAAATCTTCTACCATCTTTTCAATACGTATTAGTACTGATAGGTACAGTATGACACATATCTTATAAAAATGCAACTTAAATATAGTTATATGTGTTTTTAAAAAGATATATAACAAGCGTAAAAATAGTGATTTATTAAGGGATTTCGTTATTCATGAGCAGGATAAACTTGTATGGATAAAGAATATTTTATATATATTAGACAATATCCATTATTAATATTATAGTAATAATACGTATTAGTAATAATTGAATGTATACAGATAATATTTTTTAGGATGCAAGATGAACGTGGAAATTAGTCGCACAATGGATGTGCTAAACACAGCAGACGCAACAAAAACAGATGTAGTTTCAAATGTAGTCGATAAATTTGTAACCACAATTAGGTTGCTCGAAGGGGAGCGCTGGTGGGGTGGAACAGTAATTGATGGGATATATGAACCATTTGGGAAACAAGTATTTACAAGAGATTTGTCTGAATGGACTCAAAAACTAAGAGAAGTTCCTGAAGCCTCAAATCAATCTTCTCCGCTACTAATATCTACGTGTGGACGATATGTATGGTGCAAAGAACCTTTCAAATTTACATTCGCAGATAGAACTCTATCGATAGAACATTCATCATCTCTAACGTTTACCAAAGTTGGAGATAAATTATCTGATGCTTATAAGTATGCTTGCAATAAATATTTTCCACCAAGCGGTAGAAGTATACCTGCAGATCTTATTGATAAGCCGCAATATAATACTTGGATCGAAATGCCTTATGCTCCAACGCAAAATAAAGTAGAAAATTATGCGCGTCAGATTCTTGAATTAGGAATGCCATCTGGAATCATTATGATTGATGACAAATGGTCACCTGATTATGGTGATTGGACATTTGATATTTCGCGTTTTCCAAAACCTCGTAAAATGATTGACTCATTGCACGAACAAGGCTTTCGTGTAATGCTTTGGCTCGTGCCTTTCATTAGTCCTGATTCTGAAAATTTCCGTTATTTGGAAAAAGAAAATCTTTTATTGAGAAGTGTAAATGGGGAAACAGCAATACGACGATGGTGGAATGGCTTGAGTGCTGTTTTGGATTTGTCGCATCCAAAAGCAATCTCTTGGTTAGAAGAGAAGCTTGATGCTCTTAGACAAATAGGTGTTGATGGGTTTAAATTCGATGGTGGTGATTTTTATGAGTGTCATAACGATGACATTTCATACGAATCAATGACGTCTGCAGAATTTTGTGAGCGATGGGCGAAATTCGGGTTGCGCTACTCTTACAACGAGTTTAGAGCATGTTGGAAAATGGGTGGTCAGCCTTTAGCGCAGCGCTTACGAGATAAGCCACAATCGTGGGGGGTTGAAGGTCTACAATCGCTTATTCCAGAAATAATAGCTCAAGGTCTTATTGGTCACGCATTCACATGTCCAGATATGATTGGTGGAGGCGAAATTGAATCTATGCAAAATGCTAATAGTATAGATCAAGATTTCTTTATTCGGTATGCACAGATTGCAGCATTATGTCCTATGATGCAATTCTCTACTTTACCTCACCGTGTTTTAGATAAAGAGCATATGAAAGCTCTAATTTGTGCTATAAGAACGAGAGAAGCACATTTGCCGACGATACAAAAGTTTGCATTAAATGCTGCTAATACTGGTGAGCCAATAGTACGACCAATGTCTTACCACTACGATCATTGTGAAGATATAATTGATCAATTCTTACTTGGAGACAGAATTATAGTGGCTCCAGCTCTTCATAAATATCAAAAACAGCGTTCTGTTTATATTCCTGATGGAAGTTGGGAAAGTGATGATAAAATTATTTTTGATGGACCAACTACTATCATTGTTGATACGCCGTTGGATCGAATTCCAATATTCACAAAAAAAATGTAGAGTATATTTTGTATATACTATATATTCTGTATATTTTGGGATTGATGGCAAGTAGTACAAAGGTTGTAATTGCTTAGCGATAGGTTGTAATGCAATGAGAATTTCACAAGACGGATTTGCCTACAAAGCTCCTACAAGTAAAGATGTAGCGACTTTAGCTGGAGTTTCGCAAACAACTGTTTCGTTTGTTATTAATGATAAAAACGGGATTGCTCCTGAAACACGTAACCGTGTACTCAATGCAATGCGCACACTTAACTATCATCCTAACGCTGGCGCTCGCATTCTTCGAACATCTAAGACGAACATTATTGCACTATTTGCAGAGATGCGTAGCAATAAAGATGCAAATGAAACTACTCCTTACATAGATACCATAGTTCGTTATGCTGAAGAACATGGATATGATGTTATTCTTAACACAACTGCACATGATTCAAAGAGTATACAAAGATTAGCTAATAAGACACTTTGTGATGCTTTTATCCTTATGGATATTGAGACTAATGATCCTCGTATACCAGTAGTTTGCCAATTGACTCAGCCAACAGTGCTAATTGGAAGACCTAGAAATGCGCAGGGCTTGGATGTCGTAGATTTAGATGCTCGTATTGCAGGACGCATGGCAGTTGATGAACTATATGAGACAAATCATCATCATATTGCTGTAATAGGGGAGCCTGTGAGTAACCCGTACTCTATAGACTTTGAAGAGCCTGAAAACATGTTCTTTATTCACGAGTTCCATATGGCCATACGTCAAGAATGTGAAAAGCTTAATATTCCGTATTCTATAATCCCAAGAAAATCTCCAGACTGGACAGGTTTTGTTGAATGCGCTGACAGATTATTGAAGTACAAAGATGATAGACTTGGTATTATTGTTCGTCAGCCTAGTGTGGCTCAGTGGTTGTTATGGTATTTGAAAGAACGAAATATTCAGCCTGGGAAAGATTTATCGGTTATCGTACATTGTTCTGATGATTATGCAGAGAGTTTCCCAACGCCTATTACTAATATTTCAACTGTTCCAAGAGAAGTTGCAAAAACTGCGATTCAACTAGTACTTCAGAGACTAGATAGTGAATCCAATCAACAGCATTCTGAATTTAAACAAAATAAGATTATTCCTAATCGCACTAATCGTGAGATACTTGTAGCTCCATCTAATATACATAGGAGAGCAACGACTGTTACATCATGGTAATACGCCTTTTAAGTATTTCATATGCAATTTGTGATATAAAAGTATTATGTCTCTTATGCGCAAAACAAAGCACGTGCTTATGAATAAACTTAAACGCGTGACATGTTTATGCGCAGCTGCGTCGATTTCTCTATTGGCGGTAGCGTCTTTGAGTGGGTGTGAGCCTAATAATCACGCGGTTGGGGATACGGGTAAGGCAGACGACATAGTTCACGATGGCATTGACGTAGAAGATATCAAGCTACTTATAGTTGGGTCAAAATCCGCATCTCTTGATTCCAAGCTTCTTCATTTATGCGAAAAATCTGGTTTGAGTGCAGCTTATGCTTCTGTGTCGGATGTTAAGAACGCTAATGAGGCTGCAAGGGATGCGATTAAGTCTGCTTCCGAGCAGCCTGTTTCTATGATATTGATTAACAACATCAATATTGATGCTTCAGATTCTACAGATTTAGGTGTTAAAAGCAATGCTGGTGGAGCGCATGTAGATTTAAAGGCTCGTGAATCTTGGATTGATGCGATTAAATATGCTCGTTTTGCTGGAATACCAGTAGCTCTTGTGAATCCTAAAAATCCTCCGAAGGATTCAACTTTGTACGCTGCAAAATTGTATATTTTCAAGGATTTAGACAATCAAGCTTTGTTTGAGTTTAATAGGGATAATAAGTCGAATGTAGATAAATCGGGAAAAATTCAACATTCATCTCTTCTAAAAATCGTTCAAGCCTTAATCGATAATACGCCTCACAGCAGGGATGTGATTATAAATGACAAGAACTAGCGTAATTAAGAAAGATTTACCAGATTTACCAGAAGTTGACGAGTCTGGTTTAAATGCAGATGAAGTTTCTTATGCTGTGGAAAATGGCGACGTTAACATTACGACTAATCGAACATCTAGGTCTGTGCTTTCTATTGTGCGCGCCAACGTGTTTACACTTTTTAACGCGATTATCTTCGTGGCAATGGTGGTTGTGCTCGCTACTGGATCTTGGAAAGATGCCGTTTTTGGATTTGTTATTTTGATTAACACTGGTATTGGCGTTGTTACTGAGTTGCGTGCAAAACACACGCTTGATAGGCTTTCGATTCTTGTGGCTTCGCGATCGATTGTGCGACGAGGCGGAAAGAACGTTTTTATAAACCATTGCGATATTGTGCTTGGTGATTTGTTATGGGTTCGTGCTGGAGACCAGGTTCCTGCAGACGTGCAAGTGCTTGAATCTTGGGGTCTGGAGATGGATGAGTCAATGCTTACGGGCGAATCTGCAACTGTACGTAAGTCTGCAGAGGATCGTGTATATTCTGGCTCTACCGCTGTTTCTGGTGTTGCTTTGGCTCGTGTTACGGCTGTGGGTGGCAACAGTTATGCTGCTAGATTGGCTGCTCAAGCAAAGGTCTACACTAAAACAATTTCGGATTTGAGCCGCGGAATTAACACGATTTTAAAGTGGATGACGATTGTTGTTGTGCCTCTTTGCGCTTTGCTTGTATGGTCTCAGATTAGTAAGGTTGGTGGTTTTGCGCTTGCGTGGCAGACTGGCAATTGGCGTAGTGCCGTGGTTTCTGCTGTCGCTGGTGTTGTTGGCATGATTCCAGAAGGTCTTGTGCTTTTAACTTCGCTTAATTTTGCTGTTGCTGCTATGCGCCTCGCTCGAAAAAAGACTCTGATACAAGAGCTAGAATCTGTGGAAACTTTGGCGCGAGTGGATTGTTTGAATTTAGATAAAACTGGCACTATTACGGATGGTGGAATCGCATTTGTAGGCGTGGATTTGCTTGATGACAATTTAAGTGATGTTGCAAAGCAGAGCAGCGCGGATGCTTTCGACTTGAATGATGGTTTGCGCGGTTTTGTAAATCAAGCTTTATTTGATTTGTCTAATGAAGAAAATCCAAATGCTACTGGTATAGCAATTATGGAAGGTCTTGGTAGTAAAGATACCTTTAGCAAAGGTCTTAATGATAAAAACGTTGAAAATCAGGGTGTATTCTCTGGCTGCGTAATAAATAATCGTCTTCCGTTCTCGTCTTCTAGAAAATGGAGTGCTATTAATTACAAGCATAAAGATGGTAGTTTTGAAACTTGGTACATGGGTGCTCCAGAAGTTTTGGTTAGTGCGATCTGTGAGTTTCGTGATTGTTCTGACGGCAATTCTGATTCTAACTATTCTAATATGCGCTCGCATGAGCAGTTTGATCGTATTTTGCATACTGTAAACGAATATGCTCAAAAAGGTGAGCGTGTGCTTCTCCTTGCTTTAGATGACAGCGATTCATGTGATTCTACTTTTTCTGATTCTCCTACTATTTCTTCTAATGCGCGTCCTGTTGCCTTGGTTCGCTGTTCGGAGAAAATTCGTTCGGATGCTAGACAAACGCTCGCATGGTTTAGGAAACAGGGAGTTAGATGCCGTGTTATTTCTGGCGATAATCCTATAACAGTTGCTGCAGTGGCTGAAAAAGTTGGATTAACCGGCGATTCTAAGCCTGTTGCTATGGATGCTAGGAATCTTCCTAAAGATGTTAATCAGCTTTCTCAGGTGCTTGAGAATGTTGATGTTCTTGGTCGTGTTTTGCCAGATCAAAAAAAGGCGATTGTTCAGGCTCTGCATGCTAAGGGTCATGTTGTTGCTATGACTGGCGATGGTGTTAACGATACTCTTGCGCTTAAAGAAGCGGATTTGGGTGTAGCTATGGGGAATGCTGCTCCTGCGGCTAAGGCTGTGGCTCAAGTTGTGCTTGTTGATTCGCGTTTTTCGCATCTTCCAGACGTGGTTGCTAGGGGTCGTCAGGTTATGGCAAATATGGAGCGTGTTGCAGGATTGTTCCTTGTTAAAACTGTGTATTCAGCACTTATTTCGGCTGGTGTTGTTCTTCTTGGTCTTCACTTCCCGTATTTGCCTCGTCACATAACTTATATTGGCTCGTTAACAATTGGTATTCCAGCGTTTTTGCTGGCTTTGGCTCCTAATTCAAGACGTTATATTCCAGGGTTTTTGCATCGTGTTGTGCGTTTTGCTCTTCCTAATGGTGTGGCTGTTGCTATATCTGTGTTGGTTACGGCTGTTTTTGCTCCTATGATGTTGGTGCGTGGTTTAGATGCTTCTGGTGTGAGTGCTTCCAAGCTCATTGTTGGTGCAGCCAAGTCTTTGGATGTGACTCGTAGTATTTGTGCGGTTGTTGTTTTTGCGCTTGGTGTAGTGGTTTTAGCTACTGTTTCTAAACCTATTTTTTCTTGGCGTGGAATAATGGTGTTGTGCTTTGCGCTGGCTGGTGTTGTGGGTGCGTTTATACCGTTTGTCGCTCATTTCTTTGATTTGCACATTCCAACTAATGGGAACGATATGTTTGTTATGATTTGTGCAGTAATGTTTGCTTTTGTTGTGTGGATGCTTTTACACTTATTTAGCAGACTAATCGTAAGTTGGTTAGACAACAGTCATTCTTCTGATATTTCTGCTGCAGATATTTCTATGGATGAAGATGCTGATTAGCTTTTATTAGCTTTTATCAACTTTAGTTGGTTTTTGGGTTTTGTAGTGCATTTTATTTTTATGTTGAACGCAACGTATATCGAATCGCTGCGTGTCGTGACTTTGAAATTATGCTTACAATGTATATGTGTTCAGTATTTTAGAAATGTTTTCGATTGGTGTAGGACCTAGTTCTTCTCATACTGTTGGTCCTATGCGCGCTGCGAACGCTTTTGTTACTTCTTTGAAGGAAAGTGGAAAGCTTAATAATGTTGCGCGAGTTCATGTTACATTGTACGGTTCTTTGTCTCTTACAGGTTTAGGTCATGGCACGGATCGTGCTTCTGTTGCAGGTTTGGAGGGTAATTTACCTGACGATGTTGATACAGAACACATGATGACTATTCGCGAATATTGTAAGAAAACTGGTACTTTGACTCTTGCTCATAGTCATACTATTGAATTTGATTACGATTCAGACGTGATTTTTGAAAAGTGGAAGCGCATGGTTGCACACCCTAATGGCATGAGGTTTGTGGCTTTTGATTCTCAAGGTAATACTGTTGACGAGCAAGTTTGGTATTCAATTGGAGGTGGTTTTATTCGCAAAGGTAACGCGAATGATGCAATGGTTGGGTTGCATGATCGCGTTTTAGACGATGCGAATAATGTTGATGATTCTAAGTCTGACTCGACAAATAATTCTGTAAATGGCGATTCTTCCGTAAATTCTTCCAATGATTCAACTGTTCCTTATCCTTTCTCGACTTGTAAAGAGCTTATTTCAATTTGCAAAAAAGAACATAAGAATATAAGTGATATTGTTTGGCAAAATGAGCTTGCTTTGCATGAGGGAGATGCGCATTACGTTCGCTCCTATTTGCTACATGTGTGGAAGGTTATGAGCAAGTGTGTGGAAAATGGTTGTAATTCTAAACAGGAGATTCTCCCTGGAGGACTTGATGTTCCTAGGCGTGCTCCCAATATGTATGCTCGTCTTGCTGCTAATTCAGATATGCTTCGTCAGAATCATCGTAGGGCTGATTCAGCTTTAGAAAGCTCCGATTCTGCGTGGGTTAATCTTTTTGCACTTGCTGTGAGTGAGGAGAATGCTGGTGGTGGTCGTATTGTTACGGCTCCTACTAATGGTTCTGCCGGAATTATTCCAGCTGTTTTGCAATATTATTGGCGGTTTGTAGATAGTGCTAGTGAAGATGGAATTGTAAGATTCCTTCTTGCTTCTGGCGCTGTTGGATACCTGTTTAAACGCAATGCTTCGATTTCTGGTGCAGAAGTTGGATGCCAGGGAGAAGTTGGTTCCGCGTGTTCTATGGCTGCTGCTGGATTATGTGAGGTGCTTGGCGGCACTCCTGAACAGGTTGAAAATGCTGCGGAAATTGGTATTGAGCATCATCTTGGTTTGACTTGTGATCCTGTTGGCGGTTTGGTGCAGATTCCTTGCATTGAGCGCAATGCTATGGCTGCTAATACGGCGATTAATGCTGTGAGAATTGCTCTGCTAGGTGATGGTTCGCATATTGTTAGCCTTGATAATGCGATTAAAACAATGAAGGAAACTGGTCAAGATATGATGTCTAAGTACAGGGAAACATCTAAAGGTGGACTCGCCGTAAACGTTGTTGAATGTTAGATTGAATCCTAAATTAAATTTTGGATTAGATTAGGATTTAGATTAGGATTTAACTTTATATTATTGGCATAGGTAGCGGTTGAGTGCTAATCTAAATCACGCTATAAGATTACAGAACTGTTATAATGTTTGAAGTTTTTGGATAATGCTATTAAACATTAGTTGATTTTTGCAAATGTTTTAAGCATTTACATATGGCTGTAAGGGATTGGAAAAGATTATAAAGGAGGGCAATATGGCACAGGATATGCCAGAAGTAGTTGCGGAATTTGGTACTACGCCAACGGTGACGTTCCCAGCGTCTGAGCCGCCAGCGGGGCTTAAGGTTGTTGAGTTAGTAGAAGGTAATGGTCCTTTAGTTCGCGCTGGAGATACTGTGACTGTTAATTATCATGGTGTTGTTTGGGGTGCGGATAAGCCGTTTGATTCTAGCTTTGATCGTCATAGGCCAGCAAGTTTTGGCATTGGCGTTGGTCAGGTGATTCAGGGGTGGGATCGTACTGTTCCAGGTCATAATGTTGGCTCTAGGCTTCTTGTTTCTATTCCGCCTGAGTATGGTTATGGTTCTCGTGGAGTTCCTCAGGCTGGAATTGGTGGTTCAGACACTCTTGTGTTTGTGATTGATATTATTTCTACGCGATGAATATTGCGTGTGGTTGATTTTTAATTTGCTGTTTTATTCTTTGTTCTTTATTAAGGAGATTACAAAATGGCTGAAGAAAAAACGATTTTGTTGACTAAGGAAGCTTACGATAAGCTCAAGGAAGAATTGGCTCATCGCGAAGGCGAGTATCGTGATGAAATTACTGAACGTATTGCTGCTGCGCGAGCTGAGGGCGATTTGTCTGAAAATGGTGGTTATCAAGCTGCTCGTGAGGAGCAGGGCAAAAATGAGGGTCGTATTAACGAGCTTATTGTTAAGCTTCGTAATGCTAAGATTCTCGAAGCTCCAGAAGCTGGCAGTGTTGGGAATGGCTCTCTTGTAACCTTGGAGCTTGCTGGCCGAGAAATGACTTATGTACTTGGCTCTCGCGATATTGCTGTTGCTACAGATTACGATGTTATTAGTCCAGAATCTCCAATTGGTGCTGCAATAATGGGCGCTAAAGCAGGTGATACTGTTAGCTATTCTGCTCCAAATGGTCGTGAGATTTCTGTAACTATCAAGGATTCTCATCCTCTTGCATAATAAATTTTATGTGACAGGAAAGTTCGTTTTTTTTTTAATCGCTGTGATTTTAAAGCTCTTATAGCTGCTAATCACAGCGATTTTTTTATTGTTTGTTTTACATATTGAGAGAGTATTTGTAATGTTTTGCGTTTGCTAGAAATTTAGTTCTAGTTCTGCTTAAAACGTTAAATTTTTCTTAAGATAGTAACAACTTTACCCATTATTTTTGCGTGTGATCCATCTATAGGTGAATACGCTGGATTGTGTGGCATAAGCCAGACGTGACCATTGTCTTTTCTAAACGTTTTTACAGTAGCCTCATTATCTAGCAGTGCGGCAACTATATCTCCATTTGTTGCTTCATTTTGTTCTCGTACAACAACGTAATCTCCATCGCAGATTGCTGCATCGATCATTGAATCTCCATGCACTTCTAGCATAAATAGATTTCCGCTTCCAGTAAGTCTTTCTGGCAATCTCATAACATCTTCAACGTGTTGCTCTGCTGTTATAGGTGTTCCAGCTGCAATTCTCCCAACAAGTGGTACGTCGTGTGAGTGAATCAATGAGTCGTTGTTGTATATGCTTACATCTACTGCTGATTTTGTAATCAGTGTATGAGCTTTCTCCTTATTTTTCTTTAAGAAATCTCCAATAACCTCAATGGCACGCCCTTTATTGGCGCTTATTCTTATTAGTCCTTTCATTTCTAAGGCTCGCAATTGATGTTTTACGGAAGAAGGACTTCTTAAGCCTACAGCTTCGCCTATTTCTCTAAATGATGGAGGAAATCCATGTTCTTCAAGGCAATTTTGTATGGCATCCATGATTTTGCGCTGACGATCTGTTAGCGGTTCTGTGTTGTGCGCCGCGGAATCACTAATCTCGTTTGTGTTGATATTCATGGTGTCTCCTTTCGATGATTTTATTCTATGACAAACTTGCAAAAAAATCAAACATATGTTCGACACGCCGTTGCATCTTTAGAACAGATGTGTCAAGATTGATACACCTGTTCGATAGAACAAATGTTCATATGGATTTATATTGATTTAAATTTGTGAGAAAGGGTAATTATGCATAAGAGATCAAAAGCAACTGGTGCTTTATATAGTCAGTTTGCGAACAACGGTACTTGCGTAGATAAAACTTGTTTAAAGCGAAATAAGTATAGTAAATCTTTTATTAGATTTATTGTTTTTGTTGCTTTAGTGTGTTTTGCATGGATTATTTTTACTCCAAAGCCAGCAGTTTCTGCAGTGTCAAAATCTTTTGTAACATACACTGTTCGTCCTGGAGATACTTTATGGAGTTATGCAAAAACTATAACAAACAAAGACAGTAATATTTCTGATTCTGTAGATTATCTCATGCAAATTAATAATTTAGATTCAGCAGATTTAGAAGTAGGTCAGTCTATAAAAGTGCCGTTTATATATGATTAATCAATGTAGATAATTTTATTCGATAGTTAAAATATGGAGGTTTATATGGATTGGATTTGCGAATGTGACTCGTATGATGAAGATCATAACAATGTTGTATTTATGGCTTCGTCGATATATGAAACAAGGGTACGAGTAATTGCAGATATGGTTTTATATCCATCAATTCAGGTATTTATTGGTAAAATTTATCAAGAATATGGACAAAAATATGAAAAAATCGATTTATTTATATAACAAATATTAAAGCATATATAACATATTTTAATAATTTTTAGTATGCTAGATGTATGCATTGTCCTTTTTGTAAGAATTCCGATACTAAGGTTATCGATACGCGAATTAGTGAAGATGGATATTCGATTCGTCGCAGACGTGAATGCCAGATGTGTGGCAACCGCTTTACGACAGTTGAAACTACTCAACTGCTTGTTATGAAACGATCTGGTTCAATTGAGCCATTCGACCGAGCAAAGGTGGTTGCTGGTGTAGGAAAAGCTTGTCAGGGTAGACCTATAGACTCTGAAGCTTTAAAGACGTTGGGAATGGAAGTTGAAGCTGATTTGCGTGCTCGCGGATTAGCGCAAGTTACATCTGAAGAAGTTGGAAAAGCAATATTGAAACCATTGCGAGAACTGGATGAGGTAGCTTATCTTCGTTTTGCTAGTGTATATCAGAACTTCGCTGGCTTGAAGGATTTTGAACAAGCCATTGAGGATCTTAAAAAGAGTAAGCAATAACCCTTCTTGTTTGACCCATATATTTCAATAGATCAAACAATGTACTAGTTTATTCGGGTTTAGTGTTTTTGTGTTTATTTTGAAAAATCAGCGTCATCTTGTGTGCGCAAGATGACTAATCGCTGTGTTGGTCTTGTCATAGCAACGTACAGATTTGCTGCTGCTGTAAGCATAGATGCTGCTTCTTGTTCTATTTTAGAAGGTTGCATCAGAATTACGGCATCGTATTCTAATCCTTTAACGTATTCAGGCGTGCAAACGCTAATCTGACTATCGTCTGAATTCTGTTGAAGTATACGATTGTATTCTTTATCGGAAAGATTTTTACGAAGAGTATCTTTAACGATTTTATCAGTATGGTCTAATAGTTCATTAGGAACTATTATCGCTACGCGACCACTTCCATCTTCTGATACGAATTCTTTAAACAAATCAATGCAATATTTTGAAAGTGTTCTATCTAGTTCATCTTGATGCTTAAGTGTATGGGTAACAAGAGAATCAGGAACAGATCGTACAGCATTAACTGTGGAAATGTACAATCCAGAGTTGTTTGCCACTTTTCCTGCAGCATCTGAAACTTCTTTAGGGTTACGATAATTAATGGTCAACTCGTAAAGATCCCAGTTTGCATCTCCAAACAGTGAGCTCATATTCTTTTGCCAATGATGCGTTCCACCTAAAGCGGATGTTTGAGCAACATCACCAACGATTGTAAATGATCTAGAAGGGCAGCGACGGATTAGCATTCGCCAATCCATTGCTGTAAGCTCTTGAGCTTCATCTACAACCACATGACCATAAGTCCACTCTCTATCTGACGCAGCAAGATTGGCTACAATGCTTGTATCGTCACCTTGAATGTTCTCTATGAGCATATCTGCGGTGACGATTCCATTTCCAATGCCATTTTGAGCAAGTGTTTCAGAAGCGTATTGCTGCTCTTCGAGCTTTTTGCGAGCATTTGCAGCATTTTGTGCCTCAACTTTTGGATCTGCACCTAGAAGCTCCATAGCCTCATCAAGAAGCGGTATATCAGAGCGAGTTAGAGGACTACCTTTTGGTCTAGTTAATACACAAATATCGTCTTCACTTAACCAAGGAGCATATATGCGAAGTTGTTCAGGTTTAGAAAACAGCTGGTCAATAAGCCACGTGGCAGTCATAGGGAGCCAAGCAAGATTCAGAGTAATCTTAAGTTTCTCTTCCATACGAAGCTGAGATGTAATATCGGATATTTCAGACTGCGAAGGAGTGTAATCTAACTGTTCTAGGTATCTATTTCTAAGTGAACTTATAACTGACTTTACGAAGGTTTTGCGAGCCTGATTATGAGGTTGGTGTGTTCGTTGAGCATCTGATTGTGCAAGCTCAATATCCTCTTTTTTGAGTTGTACAGCAAACCCGTTTATGCGTAGCGTTGGTAAATCTTTAGGAACACGTATTCTTGCACAAACAGCGTTCTGAATAACGTTTTTCATGCGATACATTCCCTTAAGCTTTGCCGCATGTGGAGTATCTTCTGCAACAGCATGAACATTTGGGATCAAATCAGAAATTGTTCTACTTACAACACCAGTTTCACCCAAAGAAGGCAAAACTTGATCTATGTATCTTAAGAATGCCGAGCTTGGTCCTACAATCAGAACGCCTGATTTTTCAAGCTTTCTACGATGTGTATAAAGAAGATATGCTGCCCTGTGCAATGCTACTGCGGTTTTGCCAGTACCAGGCCCACCTTGTACAACAATAGTATGGTCAAGAGGAGCGCGAATAATGCGGTCTTGTTCAGCTTGAATAGTTGCAACAATATCCGTCATTTTTCCAGTTCTACGAGAACCTAGTGAAGCTAGTAAAGCACCTTCGCCTGTTAGAGTTCCCTGCTTAGAAGCCTTGTTTATCTCGTCTGCATGAATATCAAGAATCTCGTCTTCAACTCCAACAACCTCGCGGAATTTAAGAGTTATATGCCTACGCATAACGATGTTTCCATGGTGACGTGGCGTTGCCTCATAGAATGGTCGCGCAGCTTCTGCTCGCCAATCTGTAAGAATAGGATCGTGATTTTCACTGAGTAGACCAATCCTACCTATGTAGTGTCTTGTTCCTTCGCGATCATCAAGTCTTCCAAACACAAGTCTGTCTTCTACGGCTCTAAGTTGAGTTAACCGATCCTCATACATTGTTGCAAATGAATCACGTTCGGTGCGCTGAGTAGGCGACCCGTGTGATCCTGCAGCTCGTACAGCGTCAAGTCTTGTACGAACCGTAGAACGCAAGTCATCCAAGCGTCCGTAAGCGCAATCAACTGCTTGTTGTTCTTCGCTAAGTTGTGAGGAGTACGTAGACATTTGTGTCCGTTCTTCTTAAATGTTGAGCTAAAAACTAGGCGTTTAAGTATATCTCGAGGCTTATACACGGTATTTTCTAAGAAAGTTTTTGCGACGAATGCATAAAGTGGCACTTTTATGAAAAAAAATATTATTTTTTTATAAAAAGTGGGGATTTTTGGTGAGGAATGGGGTAAAATGGTGAACGATGTGCAAGTGGCATATTGCATGTTGAAAAGGAGGTGAGTTATGGCTCGTAATAATGCGGATGATAATGCGCAGAATAAAGCCAATTCCTCCTTTATGCATGCTCAAAATCTCTCTGACAGTGATTCACAAAATATTGCTCAAGCTAATGCTCAGGAAATGCATATGCCAATGCAAAATCCTCAAGCGTACGCTCAGCCTTATTATGTGATGCCACAGATGTATCAGCCACAGCAGATTCCGCCAATGCAGCAGATTCCTTTTGCGCAACCCATTAACCAGGCTCCATATTCGGCTTTTAATTCCACTCCTTTACCGAATAATGAAGATTCTCGTGGTAATGGCATAAGCAATCAGAATCAGCAACAGAATCAAACCCCAATTCTTCTTGGTACATATGCTCCAAAAATTGATGGAAAAGGTCGTGTAGCTTTACCAGCGAAATTTAGATCTCAATTAGGGAATGGTTTTGTTATGGCGCGTGGTCAGGAACGTTGCGTATACGTACTGCCAATGCAAGAGTTTCAACGTATTACAACGCAGATTCAGCGCACATCTATGAGCAATAAGTCTGCAAGAGACTATTTGCGAGTGTTTCTTTCTGGCGCTGTAGATCAAGAACCAGATAAGCAGGGACGCATAGTAGTTCCACCAATGTTAAGAGATTACGCAAATCTTGGAGACGAGATTGTTGTAATTGGTGTTGGCACTCGCGCAGAAATATGGAATAAGTCTGCTTGGAACGAATACCTTGCAGATCGTGAGCAAGATTATGCAGATATTGCAGATGATGTTCTTCCGGCGGTGACCCAATGAAAGGTGATCCGATGAAGGACTTATCTACAATACACGCACCAGTATTGCTCGACGATTGTGTAAATCTAGTATCTCCAGCGTTAAACCACAAGAATTCTGTTGTTGTGGATTGCACGCTGGGTCTTGCTGGTCATGCAACAGCTTTTCTTAAATCGGCTCCTCTTGCAACGCTTGTAGGCATAGACAGAGATGGCGAAGCTCTTGAGCTAGCTATAAAAAGAATGCGTGAAGAAGGATTAGACGAACGTTTTATTCCAGTACATGCAGCATTTGATGAAGTCGACAAAGTTCTTGAAGATTTAGCAATCTACCATATTGATGCAGCATTTATGGATTTGGGACTTTCTAGCTTGCAAATAGACGAAGAAGATAGAGGATTCTCATATTCTCACAACACTGCATTAGATATGAGAATGGACACTACACAAAGCATAACAGCTGCGACTATTCTCGCGACTTATGATTCGCATAAGCTTGCGAATATTTTCCGAGAATATGGTCAAGAGCGTTTTTCTGGTCCAATAGCTCGCAAAATTGTTCAAGTTCGTGAAGAGACTCCGATTACCACATCTGGTCAGCTGGTTGAATTAGTTGATAACGTCATTCCTCGTTCTCATCGTGCTCCAGGAAACCCAGCTAAGAGAGTTTTCCAAGCTCTTCGCATTGAGGTTAATGGAGAATTAGACAAACTTGCTAGGACATTACCAAAGTTGGCTCTGCGTTTAAATCAAGGTGGCAGGATTGTTGTTGAATCTTATCATTCGCTGGAAGATATTGCGGTTAAAAGATTCATGAACAATGGCTTAGAAGTAGATGTTCCAGCGAATATGCCTATTGTTCCAGCAGATGCACAGCCTTTCTTTAGGTCGCTAACTAGAGGAGCTGTGAAAGCATCTAAGGAAGAAATAGCAAATAATACTAGGTCTTCGTCTGTTCGCTTGCGTGCAGTGGAACTGATTCGAGATATTCCAGAACGTTGGATTAAGGAATTTGAATCTATTTCTAAAGGTATTGAAGAATCATCTAATTCTTCGACTATACGATTTGCACATAAAAAAGGGGGTAGGTTCTAATGATTAAGCAATTAAAAAACCGTGCTCCTGGATTGTCTACTGTTACTGCAACAGCAGCTCCTGCAGGTCGTGTAAAAGAAAAAGTTGTTGGAGATTCAAGGAAAAATCGTGTTCTAAAATCCCTTCCATTGGTATTTAGTGCATCAGACCGCAGATCTTACACAGTAATGAACCGCTTGCATAAGGTTATAGAGTGGAGCAATACTCGTAAAGCGCCTCTTTTTAATGTGATTATTGTTGTTTTGTTCTTAGTAATCACTCCTACAACATCTCTATTGTTGCGCACAAAAATGGCAGAAATATCTTTTGAACAAGCTGCTACACAATCGAGTATTTCTAGGCTTCGTCAAGATGTAGAAACAGCTCAAACAAAATTAGATACTTTAGAGGCTGATCTTCCAGCAAAAGCGCAAACGATGGGAATGGTTCCGCAGCAAGGTGCAATAACCGTTGATTTAAGCGATTATGCAAATAAAAAGAAAGCTGAAAAAGCAATGCTTGATGCTAAGAAAGCTCAAACACAGGCTAATCTCAAGAATCAAAAGTCGCAGCCCAAACAGCAGGCGCATGATTCACAACAATCTAAACAACAATCTAAACAGCAAAAACCAAAGGATAAGGAGAAACATTGATGAGCCGCCAAATCAAGCAACGTTTCGCCAAATATTCAGGCAAAGTTAATGGAGTTGTTAATTCTATTAAAGACAAAGTTAATAGAACAAGCAATTCCAGTGGATTTTCAAAAACCAGTAAGTCTCTAAAAGACGGTACTAGTAGCGTTTTTAGCTTACTGAAGCTGATTAAAAGAAAATCGCAATTTACAAGGTTTAAAAAGTCCAGCACATACAATGCGAATTCTTATGAAGCTTACGGATCCTATAATAGGTCTGCTGCTAATAAGACTGCTGCGATGAATAGCACAGTTTTTGCAAAGAAGTGCGTAATTGTTGCAATTATTTTTGCGTTTGTTGCAACATGTGCAATAGTAAAACTTAGTTTTATACAGCTTATTAATGCTCGTTCTACTGCTCAGGCGGCTCAAGCAGAACGTATTAGGACAAAACCAATTCTTGCTAGAAGAGGTCGTATTTTAGATACAAACGGTTCAGTTCTTGCTCAAAGTGTTGAAAGATACAATATAATTGCTGATCCTATGAATGCGCAGGCGTTTAAACCTACTCCTTGCACAAAACAAACTGCTGGTAATTGTCATTCGATTAGTGGTAAGGATGTTGAAGGTACTGGTGCCGTGGCGGTGGCACGTCTTTTAGCTCCAATTCTTCATATGAGCTCTGTTGAAATCGGCGGAAAGATTTCTGGATTGGGTCGTTACGCAGTTATCAAGAGGAATGTGAAGCCTTCTGTTAAGCGTGCAATTGACAAACTCAACCTTTCTGGTTGTGTTTATGCAGAAAACAGTAGCGAACGAGTGTATTCAAGTGGTCCTATTTTGGGTGCCCTAATTGGTTCTGTCAAAGATGCCGAAGAAAGCTCTAGACCAGAGGCAAAGGGTAGAAGAGGTGAAATAGGTGAATCTGGATTAGAGCTTTCGCAAGATAAAGTTTTAACTGGTACAGATGGATATCAAAAGTATCAGGGAAACAATGTTGGAAATGAGAAAATTCCTGGCACTGTTAGCGAATATAAAGACGCTGTAAATGGTAATGACATAAAGTTAACCATTGACAGCGATGTAGATTGGTACGTTAAAAAAGTTCTTCTCGACGGAATGAAGCAGTACAAAGCTGGATGGGGAATTGCTGTTGTTCAGGATATTCGCACTGGTGAGATTCTTGCGTTAGAAGATACTGACGATATTAAAGCTGGTTCTTCAGCTGCTAGAGCATCTGTTTCTAAAGCGGTTAGCCAGACCTTTGAGCCAGGTTCTATAGGCAAAGTGTTTGCCATGGCTGGAATGGTTCAATCTGGTGCGCGTCAACTCAGTGACAAATTCTCAGTTCCAGGGACAATAGACAAACAAGGTCAGGTTTTCCATGATTCTCACAGTCATGGTATTGAACGTTTAACATTAGCTGGAATTTTAAAGGAATCTTCTAATGTTGGCATGATTTTAGCTGGCGAAAAATATCCTAATAACAAGCGTTATGAGTTTTTGTCTAAGTTTGGAATTGGGCAATATACTGGTTTAGGTTTACAAGGTGAATCTCCTGGTCTTCTTCCAAGCGTACAAGCATGGGATGGTCGTAAGCAAAACACTGTTTTGTTTGGTCAGGGTTATGCCACTAACGCTTTGCAAATTACTAATGCTATTGCGACTATTGCGAACAAGGGTGTAAGGCTCCAACAGTCAATAATCAAATCTGTAATAGATCCTCATGGACGTGTCTCAGAGCACAAGAGACCTCAGGCAACTCGCGTTTTGGATGAACATGTAGCATCGCAAATGTTGAATGCTATGGAAAGCACAGCAGAATCTTACAAGAACTTTATATCAATTAATGGATACCGTGTTGCTGCTAAGAGTGGTACTGCAGAAGTAGCGGGATTCGGTGGAGGATTAAGTTCTATTGTTGCAGATTGTGCTGGAGTAATTCCTGTGGATAATCCACGATTTGCTATTACAGTGGCATTAAGTAATCCTCAGGGAACTTTCGGCGTTGTTACAGCAGCACCTCTTTTGAAAGCAATTGGAGAATTCTTGATGCAAAAGTATGATGTTCCAGTTTCTACTCCTCGTAGCAACCCTATTGCTGTAGAATGGTGATATACAACAAATAAGGGCGAGTACGAGTATGAATGCTGTTGATGAATTTTCCAGAACCAGAGTGACGCTTGGTTTTGCTGCTGAACAGTATGGTTTTGAAGTAATTCCTTCCTTTGCATCTGGTGTGACTATTACATCATTAGCTTGTGATGTTAGAAGTGTTAAACCAGGTTGTCTTTTTGTTCCTTCATCTCGAGTAGATAAAAGACAATTAGAGGCTGCTAGAGATGCTGGAGCGTATGCTGCAATGGTTCCTCCAGAGTTTAGATCTGAAGCAATGAGTGTAGGCATTCCTCTGCTGGTATCTTCTAATAATCCAATAACTCTCGGTAAGCTAGCTTGTGATGTTAATTGCGATCCGTCATCTTTTATAGCAACTTTTGCAGTTGCTGGAGATAGTGATGATGAGATTTATGCAAATGTTATACGTTTGGCTGATTTTCTTCATATGCTCGGCAATCCAGTCGGTATTATTAGTGCAGCTGGGTCTAGCTCTCTTCAAAGAGAGCTAGATTTAGAGTATCCTATGGGAATAATTGATATACAGCATAACTTGTCTGTGTGTGTAGAAGATGGCGCTGCAGCTGTTGTAATAGCATTAAATTCTGCAACTCTTAGTAAAGATGCATTGCAGTCTGTTAACGTTGATGTTCTTGGAGTTGAAAGCAATAATGCTCTAGCAATGGCTGGAAGCCTTGACTTATATGCAAGCGACTCTTCTTATTCTGATTCTTACTCTAATACTTCAAAATTTGATAGTCATGCAAATCATGCAAGTCATGCAGATGATAATGCAGATAATCATTCATATAATAAAAAGAAGTATGATTCTGATACTACATTAAATCAGAATTCAAAATCGCAGCAAAAAGTCGAATCACTTAATTCCGATAGTGAATCTCATAGTGAATCCGATAGTGTATCTGATATTTCTTCTTCTAGAACTTCTGCTAATAAATCTGATAAACATTACGACAATAGTTTTATCAAAAATCAAAATGATGATTCCGCTATAGATGAAGAAAGTATGAAGTCCGCTCGACCAGTAATAAGTTTTTATACTCTTCAACAACGTTATGGGTTTGTAAGTCATGAAAGATCTTATTGCGTTATGCGTTCTCGTGAATCAGATGAGTTAGCTGCTTTAGCAGATCAGATTGGTGGTAAGGATGTTCACAAACATCTTTCTCTTTCAATAGCGATGGTTCTTGCAGCTGGAGTTAGAAGAGGAACTATTAAAAGCGCGTTACGAGTGTCTCATGAATTAAAGTAGTGTTAATTAAAGTAGTGTTCAGAAACGTGTTGATGATTAATAGATTTGTTGCAAAGCAAATGAAACCAATGTTGGGAAAATAACGAGGTTATGATGCAAAATAAGACTTTGGGCAATAATACAACGACCAATAATATGCGTATGATGCCTATGAGTGTTAAAGAAGTAGCTGCTGCGGTTAATGGCAGACTTTTTATAGGTGGTTGTTTAGTAAAAGAAAACCACAGTGTTACTTCTGAGAAATTTTGCATAACAGATAATGATGTTGTTATTTCAGATAATGATGTTGTTATTTATGCAACAAGTGATTCTCGTAAAGTTGTGGATTCTTCCATATTTGTAGCAATACCAGGCGATCGTGTTGATGGTCATGATTTTGTTCAAAAAGCTGCAGAACTTGGTGCAAAAATCGCAATAGTGGAGCATTTTGTAAAGTTAGATGAGTCTAATAATAGTAAAATTGCTCAAATAGTTGTTGAAAATTCGGTTGAAGCTCTTGGACTTTTAGCAAAACACAATCTTGAGCGTCGCCGCGCGTTAAATACACCGTTTAGTATTATCGGCATAACTGGTTCAGTAGGAAAAACCACTACAAAAGATATGCTCAAGGCTCTTCTTTCAACGCTCGGTAACACTGTTGCGCCAATTGGATCTTTTAATAATGAAATTGGTTTGCCGTTAACATCTTTGCAAGTAAATGAAAACACGAGATTCCTTATTGCAGAAATGGGAGCAAATCATGTTGGCGAAATCGCAAAACTAACCACAATAGCTCCTCCTGATTTAGCTGTTGTATTGAAGGTGGGTGTTGCGCATTTAGGTGAGTTTGGTTCTGTAGAAAGAATTGCTCAGGCAAAAAGTGAGATTGTTAGAGGTCTTGTTGCACACGGAATAGCAATTTTAAATGCTGATGATTTTCGAGTATCTGCAATGCGTTCTTTAGCTGATCAAGATAAATTGCGTTGGTTTGGTAAAAACAGCAATACGGAAGGTGATTTTGACGCATCTAACAATGGCAATTACCAATTGTCTGCAAGTGATATTTCATTAGATGAAATGGGTTGTGCAGAATTTGTTCTTAATGAGAAGAATGAGGATAAGTCTAAAAACTCAGTTAGAGTCCATCTTGCTATACAGGGACAGCATAATGTTATGAATGCAATGGCTGCTTCTAATGTGGCAAGATATTTTGGAATGAATCTTGATAGTATTGCTAAAGTTTTGCATGAAGTTTCGCATATTAGTCCGCATAGAATGCAGCTTTCTAAAATTTCTAACAATAATAATGTTTTTACGCTTATTGACGATTCATTCAATGCAAATCCTGATTCCATGAAGGCTGGAATTGATGGATTGTGTTCTTATGAAAATCATGACTTACATGATTTAAACGTTAATACTGAAGAAGATCTAACAAGTAAAAAGAATAATATTTTTAGAATAGCAGTTCTTGGATCTATGTTAGAGCTTGGTTCTAATGAGAATAATATGCATGAATCAATAGGCGAATATGTTGCAAAGCATAATATTGATGCACTAATAGCTGTTGGTTCTAAATTTGATAAAAAATTAGATGAACTAGCTGGTTGCATTTATAAAGGTGCTAAAGATAATTGGCAGAATAAGAGCCTTGATGTTGAAAATGGCGTATATTTTGTTCATGATTGCACTGAGGCGGATAACGTTGTGTGGAATCTTGTGGCCGCGCATTCGAGTAGTGTTGTGTTATTGAAAGGGTCTCATGCGTCAGGCTTGAGCGTGTTAGCTGAACGCTGGTCTAAACTTAATGAGAGTCTTAGTGAACATACGGAGGTTAACCTGTGATTGCGCTTATCGTGGGAATCGTGGTATCGCTGATTGTTACTATTGTCGGTACGCCGCTTTTAATCCGCTTAGTACACCGTTTAAATTACGGTCAGTACATTCGTCAGGACGGTCCACAATCTCATTTAGTTAAACGTGGAACTCCTACAATGGGAGGTGTTGTTATAAACCTTGCTGTTGTAGTTGGTTGGGCTGCTTCTGCTCTTTACAGATACTTCTCTGTTGGACGTACACCATCCTGGTCTGCGGTTCTTGTGCTTTTTGCAATGCTTTCTATGGGTTTTCTTGGGTTCATTGATGACTTTGCAAAGGTTCGTAAAAAACAGAATCTTGGTCTTTCGGTTCGTGCAAAGCTGATTGGTCAAATTATTTTTGCAAGCATTTACGCACTTTTGGCTCTAATGCTACCAACTCAGTCTGGTATTGCTAGTGCTCAGGCTGGTATGAGCTTTATTGAAAAACCATTTCTTGATTTTTCAATGTTTGGGCAAGTCGTAGGAATTGTGGTTTTTATTATTTGGGTTAACTTCTTGATGGCGGCTTGGTCTAATGCTGTAAATCTTACAGATGGTTTAGATGGTTTAGCTTCTGGCTCTTCAATGATTGCTTTTGCTGGTTACGCTATGATTGCGTTCTGGGAAAGTTACCACGTTAAAGGTGGCGGTCATTTTGGTTTCTCGTACGCAGTATCTGACCCTCTTGATTTGACTATTATTGCTGTTTGTGCAGCTGTTGCCTGCTTTGGATTCTTATGGTACAACGCAAATCCTGCTCAGGTATTTATGGGAGATACGGGATCATTGGCATTAGGTGGTCTTTTTGCTGCTCTTTCGATAGCTACTCATACCGAGTTTCTAGCTGTTATTTTGGGCGGATTATTTGTTATAGAAGCATGTAGTGATGTAATTCAGGTTGGATGTTTTAAGCTTACGCATAAGCGAGTGTTTAAAATGGCTCCTATACACCATCATTTTGAGCTTGTTGGCTGGGCGGAAGGTAAAGTCGTTGTTCGTTTTTGGATGATTGAGCTTATGTTTGTACTTTCTGCATTGATGATGTTTTATGCGGATTGGGCTGGTCATTCTGGGTTACTGATTTAACGATTAGTTCTGACTTAACGATTAGCATTGACTTAGTAATTGAGTATCTACTTGGTAATTGGTGAGGGTTAAATAAATATGAGCAGCGTTGCAGAAGATTGTTTGCTTAGGGAATTGTCGTTCCACAAGAAGTTCCCATTCAATAATGTTCTTGTGGCGGGTCTTGGTGTTTCTGGCATTGGTGCTGTAGAAGTGCTTAAATCCGTTGGTGCTACAGCGATTACTGCAGATGAGCGTAAGGAAGAGGCTCAGGTACACGATTTTTCCAAGATTGATTGGGATAATATAGATGCTGTTGTAACATCTCCTGTTTTTAATCCTCGTACACCTTTTATTCTAGAAGCGCAGAAGCGTAATATTCCAGTTATTAGTGAAGTGGAGCTTGCTTGGCTTGTTCGTGTAAACTCAGATAAAACCAATAATCCTGCACCTTGGGTTGGAATCACTGGTACGAATGGAAAAACTTCCACTACAGAGATGACTTCCGAAATGCTAACTGCTTGTGGTTTTGATGCTCCTGCAGTAGGAAATATTGGAAAATCGGTTTCTCACGCTGCTATGGAATCAGAACATGATGTTTTGTGTGTAGAATTAAGCTCTTTCCAGCTTCATTTTACTAATTCGATGAGATTAGATTGTGCAGCTATTACTAATATTGCTGCGGATCATTTAGATTGGCACGGTGGGATTGAAGCTTACGCAAAAGACAAGTCTAAAGTTTTTAATGGGGTTAAAAAGGCTCTTGTTTATAATGCTCAGGATTCTAGAGTAAGTGAACTTGCAGCTAACGCTCAAGTAGAAGATGGTTGTAAGAAAATTGGCTTTACACTTGAACCTCCAGAATCTGGAGAAATAGGTGTTGAAAATGGTTGGATTGTAGATAAGAGTGGTGTTGCTGGCGGAAAAGTTGGAGATCCAGTTAAATTAGTGGAGCTAAGGGATCTTAAGCATTTATGCGAACCAGACGGAAGCGTATATCCTCATCTTCTTGCAGATGCTTTGACTGCTTTAGCTCTTACATTAGGGTTGAATCCAGATGTTGAAAATGCTGTAAAAGCTTTGTGTAACTTTGCTCCAGGAGGTCACAGGATTCAAACTGTTGCAACTTTAAATGCTGACGATAATCTTCCTGAACACTCGATTCGTTTTGTAGATGATTCAAAGGCTACTAACGCTCACGCTGCAGCAGCATCTATTTCTAGTTTTGGTAAAAAATCTGTAATTTGGATCGCTGGGGGGCTTGCAAAAGGCGGTTGTTTTGAAGATCTAGTTAAAGATAATAGAAGTATTATAAAGGCTGCTGTTGTGATTGGTGTAGATCAAAAACCGATTATAGAAGCTCTTAATGCTAATGGAAAAGATATTCCAGTAACTATTGTTTCTCCAGATGGAACAGGTTGTGAATCTTTTGATTATGCGGATGATTCTGTTCTTAAAAAAGTGGAAAACGATAAGACTATTAGCCCAGATCCTTCTCTAGGTCAAAAAGTTATTTCTACAGCAGTTGATGCTGCCGGACGCTATGCAAAACAAGGAGATGTTGTGTTGCTGGCTCCAGCGTGTGCATCAATGGATCAGTTTGTGTCTTATGCGGATCGCGGATCTCGTTTTGCTAAAGAATCTGAGCGATGGGTTAATAGTCATGAACGTGAATAGCAAAAAATCTAATCCTAACAATGCTAATAAAAAGCCTTTGCGATTGTTTTCTTCTAGTAAAAAACAGCGTTCTACTAAATCGTCAAGAGCGTATGAAACTTTTAATGAAAACAGTCATGCTTTTAAACAATACGTTGGTATTCGTAGCATATTTAATCCATTATGGTGTTTGTATGGTTTAAGAATATCTGTTGCAATGCTTTCTGTTTTCGGCTTATTTATGGTTTTTTCAAGTTCCTCAGTGACTATGATTACTTATGGAGCAGGTCCTTGGGGTTCTGGAATAAGTCAATTGATTTATTGCATTATTGGATTTATTGGTTATTTGATTGTTTCTCGTCTTCCAGTCGATTTCTATAAAAGTAAGATTATTGTTATTTACGCAATATCTGTTTTTATGCAATTTTTGACTTTTGTGCCAGGAATTAGACATGAGGTTAATGGTAATGCTAGCTGGATTAAAATAGGTCCTTTTACAATGCAGCCCGCAGAAATAACCAAGTTAGCTATATGTATTTGGCTTCCTATGGCTCTTGTACTGGCTAAAAAAGCTTATGAGCGTGTTCAAATGCGCGCATACATTCCGTCTGTAGTGGCTCTCGGAGTTTCATTGCTTCTTGTTGTTGCTGGTAAAGATCTTGGTACTGCGTTGATTATTCTTCTTATAGCCGTAGTCGCATTTTATATAGGAGGATTCCCTACAAAGTGGCTCGTTATCGCTCTTATATCTGCATCTGCAGCTGTTTTATTGTTGGTTGTTACTAGTCAAAATCGTATGAGGCGTATTCTTGCGACTATCCATGGTTGTGATGCTAAGTCTATAAAAGGCGTGTGCTTCCAAGCTATTCATGCGCAATATGCTATGGCTTCTGGTGGTCTTATGGGTGTTGGCATAGGTAATTCTCGAGAAAAATGGAATTATTTACCTTATGCTCATAATGATTTTATTTTTGCGATTATCGGCGAAGAAATGGGATTTTTTGTAGCGTCTTGTGTGATTCTTCTTTATATTGTTATTGGATGGTGTTTGTTAACTTCCGCATTGCAATCTCATAGTAAGTTTGTTTCGATATCTCTTATAAGTATTGCTACATGGATTGTAGGTCAGGGTTTAATAAACATATTGGTTGTGGTTCAAGTTCTTCCTGTTATGGGTGTTCCTATGCCGTTTATTTCTGCTGGTGGTTCGTCTTTAGTTATGTGCTTGTTGAGTATTGGTGTTGCGGACTGTTTTATTAGAAGTAACCCTTATATTAAGCCTAGTGTTAATAGCAGTATTAAGTCAGTTTCTAGTGAGGATGACAATAAACGTTAAAGTCTGGTTATTGTCTAATTGTTTAGTCTTAGATTAAAGTTTTAGATTAGGTTAGAAATTATTATAATTAGTGGTTTTAGATTGATTTAAATTTATTTTAGATTCACTCTAGCTCGAATGTAGGTGGTTTATATGGAAGATGTGAACTCTGATTCCTCTGTCGATAATGTCGATGAAGATTCTTTGCATGTTGTTTTAGCAGGGGGCGGAACAGCAGGTCATGTTAATCCTCTTCTTTCTGTAGCTAGCGCGTTAAAAGATTTAGATGAATCTGTAAAAATTAGTGTTATTGGAACTAATGTTGGATTAGAAAAGACTCTTGTTCCACAAACTGGTTTATCGCTTGATGTCATTGAGAAAGTTCCTTTTCCTAGAAAACCTAATTTATACATGTTTAAGTTTCCTTTTAAATGGGTTCGTGAAAAGAATAAGGTTCGTGAAATACTGAAAACAAGACGCGCTGATGTTGTTGTTGGTTTTGGTGGTTATGCTTCTGCTCCTGTTTATTCGCAAGCTCACAGCATGAGATTGCCTATTGTTATTCATGAGCAGAATGCTCGTGCTGGAATGGCAAATAAACTTGGTGCGCGTTGGGCTAACATGATTGGTTGTGTTTATGATGGCACTGGTTTATGCTCAAAATTAGGTTCGTGCACAAAAGCGTTACGAGTCGGTTTGCCTCTTAGAAAAGCGATATCTGATTTATGCGCACAAATTACACAAGATTCTGATTTAGCTAGGATAGAAGGTGCTAAAAAGCTTGGATTAGATCCAAGTAGACCTATTGTACTTGTTACAGGTGGGTCTTTAGGTGCTAAAAGTTTGAACGATTCTGTTTCTATTGCTGCTGGCGATTTGCTTAAGTGTGCTCAAATAGTTCATCTTACGGGTTCTGGAAAGTCTAAAGAAGTTAAAGATAATGTTGCGCGAGTGGCTGGTCTTAATCAAATAAACGACGTTAAGCCAGAGCATGCAGGTTTAGGTGATTATCATATTTGTGAATATTTGGAGAGGATCGACTGGGCTTTTGCTTGTGCAGACTTGGTGATTTGTAGGTCTGGCGCTGGTACTGTTGCAGAAATATCTGCTATTGGTCTTCCTGCAATTTACGTTCCGCTGCCGATTGGTAATGGTGAGCAGCGTTTTAACGCACAGCCTGTTGTGGATGCAGGAGGAGCGATTATGGTTAGCGATTCTGATTTTACTGTTGATTGGATTCGTGACAATGTGTTGAAATTGCTTGACAATACAAATCGTCTTGAACAAATGCGTGAAAAATCTTGGAAATATGGCATTCGTGATGCTGCGAGTGTAATGGCAAAATATATTCTTGATATTGCAAAAGAAAGCAGAAGATAATTATGGATATTAATATGAATCCTATGCGCTCAGCATTTGAAGCAGACCAGACTATATCTTCGTTAGGCTCTGTTCACTTTATTGGAATAGGCGGAGCTGGAATGAGCGTTTTGGCAGAAATGCTACACGAAGAAGGGGTGGAAGTAAGTGGATGTGATTGTCAAGAAAATGACCACACAAGACGCTTAGAAGAACTTGGAATAAATGTAAAAATAGGTCAAAGTGCAAGTCATATAAAAAATTCCGATATTCTTGTGTATTCTAGCGCGATTAAGCCGAGTAATCCTGAAATTATTGCTGCTTATCAAAATGGTGTGAAACTTGTACACAGAAGCGACATCTTATCCTTGCTTTTAAGTGCTAAAAGGGGAGTAACTGTTGCTGGAGCGCATGGCAAAACTACAACAAGCTCACTTTTAGCACATATTTTGCGAGTTTGTGGTAAAGGTGATCTAGCAGACCCGAGTTATGCGATTGGTGGATCTATTCAAGCACAAGATGGTGGTGAAATAGACGGAGGGCATGCTGGCAGCGGAATCGTTATGGTTGCAGAGGCGGATGAATCCGACGGCAGCTTTGAAAAATATAATCCGTATATTGCAATTGTTACAAATGTTGAAGCGGATCATTTGGATCATTATGGAAATGCGCAAAATTATCGCTCGGCTTTTGTTGAACATTTAAGCCATGCTCTTGGGCATATTGTGATTTGTGCAGATGATGATGGCGCTCGTGCCGTTTTAGATGCTTTAAGCGATGATTCTCTTAAAAAAACAATCGTTTACACAAGTAATAAAGATAATGTTTCTTTGCTGAATGATCGAGTGAAAAGTTTTGTAAAATTTGCCTTTATTGAGCATGAAAGTGAAAAAACGGGTAGCGGAAGTGAATCGTTTGTTATTGAATTTAATGGCGATTTTATAGATGTTAATCTTATAATTCCAGGATTGCATAATGCTAGGAACGCATGTGCTGCTATTATTGCTGCGATGCTTTTAGGCATGAGCCCTAAAGATGCGGCAGATGGTGCTTCTAGTTTCCGTGGGGCTTCTAGGCGATTCGATATTCGTGGGTGTGTTAATGGAGTAACGGTTGTAGACGATTACGCGCATCATCCTACGGAAATAGATGCTCTTTTGCGCGCTGCAAGAAGAAGATATCCGAATGCTAGTATTCGTGTTCTTTTCCAGCCGCATCTGTTTTCTAGAACTCGCTCTTTTGCGCATGAATTTGCATCTGCATTATCTCTTGCAGATGACGTGATCGTCACTGGAATTTTCCCAGCTAGAGAAAAACAGGAAGATTTCCCAGATATTCACGCGTCAACTATTGTTGATGTAGCTAGGAAAGATGATATTACGTCTAATATCGAGGCAGTGGAAGATATGCGTGAAGGTGCTCTAAAATTGGCTAGTCGAGCAAAAAATGGCGATGTTCTGTTTACTGTTGGAGCAGGAAGTATCACAGCTATGACATCTGTTATGCTTGAAGCATTGAGTTACAAAAGTTTGTGAGTTTATAAGAGTTTATAAAATTTTAAAGCAGATAAAAGTCGTAAGCTGATTTAAGAGGTAGTGTATGGGGCGTGTGATTTTTAGCAAGTCTGAAGGTCGTACTGTATCTAGTACGACTGGAAACGATGCGGAAAATCGTAACCTGATTTCTAAAAAATCATTGCGCAAAAAAGGTAGAACAGCAAAATCGAATTTAACTACATCTGATAGTTCTATTGAGTTTGTTACATCTTCCGTGCCTACAACTGCATCTAAATCTTCTGCGTCTTCTGTAACTGCAGAGTTTTCTGTATCGGGTGAATCTACAAAAAATAATGCTTCTAAGAACACTTTTGTAGATGCTAGGAGACTTTCTGTAGTTGATTTTGTAAAACAGACTTTGCGTTCAACCGCTGGGCCATTAGGTATTGTTTCTAGGCCTAAAGTTATAGATTTCAGTGCTAGAGAAAAAGAAAAAAAGTTCGCTAGTTTACGTACGATTCTGTTGAGATTTCTCTATAGTTTTCTGATAATTGCATCTATAACATTGCTATGTTGGGTTCTATTCTTTTCTCCTGTATTTAGACTTAAGTCTAAAAATATTAGTATTTTTGGCTCTAACGAATGGGTTAGTGAGCAAAAAATTTCGTCTATTGCATCTAATCAGGTAAATAAATCGCTGTTTTTAGTGTCATCTCAAGAAATAATTGAGCAACTTAATAACATACCTGGTGTTACAGAAGCTAAGGTTTCAAAAAAATTCCCTCAAGGATTGCAAATAACGGTTAGAGCGCAAAAGCCTGCTGCGATACTTAAATCTCACGGTAGTGAAAAATTAACAGCTGTTGACGTTAAAGGTAGAGTTCTTAATGCAGTTGAAAATGTTCCTACTACAGGAATTCCAGTTATTGAAGTTACAGACGTTCACAAGAGTTTGAGCAGTAAGGCTGTACGTGAGGCGTTGAAAATTGTAAGTTCTTTGTCTGAAGATTTTCGTTCACATGTAATGCGAGTTAGTGCCAGAACTCAGGATTCTGTTGAAACTGAGATTTCTTCCACTGTTTCTAACGTAGAAATTCATCGTGTAATTGTTTGGGGTGATTCTTCAGATTTAGATCTTAAAAAGGCGATTGTAGACGTGATTATCAATGATCCTAGCAAAATTGGAAACAGGCAACGTCTTGATGTTTCTGCTCCCGCAAGACCTATTTTAAAGTAGTTCGTTTAAGCGGATCTTATTTAAGCGTATTTTAATTGTCAAGCAAGGATGTATAATAGTAGTTCGTGTGTGCCAACGGTGCGCCTTATGTTATAGGTGTTCTCGTTGGGATATCCCAAGTGCCAAGGATAGCGCGCAGTAATGCGTGGCTGGAGGCATGAGGGCCATCGGGCCGGTGGACTGTGGCTTTTACTCTTTTAACCGATTCATGGTTTAAGGTGTGCTGCAGTGTGGCGGTTTTCACCAAATAGAAGATAACAATGAATCGGAGAACTTAAGTTGCCTACGATTGAACAACTCGTCCGTAAGGGACGTCAGGCCAAGCCTAAGAAGTCAAAGACTTTGGCCTTGAAAGGTAGCCCGTTGCGTCGTGGCGTGTGCACTCGTGTGTACACCACCACTCCTAAGAAGCCAAACTCTGCGCTTCGTAAGGTTGCTCGTGTGCGCCTCAGCTCGGGTATTGAAGTAACCGCCTATATTCCAGGCGAAGGTCATAACTTGCAGGAGCACTCCATTGTGCTCGTGCGCGGTGGCCGTGTGAAGGATCTCCCAGGTGTGCGTTACCACATCGTGCGTGGTGCTCTCGATACCCAGGGTGTTAAGGACCGCAAGCAGGGTCGTTCCCTGTATGGAGCAAAGAAGGCGAAGTAAAACATGTCACGTAAAGGACCTGCAAAAAAGCATCAGCTGCTTCCTGATCCAATCTACGGCTCGACCGTCGTGGCTCAGTTGATTAACAAAATTCTTCTCGATGGCAAGAAGTCCATCGCAGAAAACATCGTCTACACTGCTCTTGAGCAGGTGAAGGCAAAGACCGAGCAGGAGCCAGTTTCTGTTTTGAAGCGCGCTCTCGATAACATTCGTCCAAGCCTTGAGGTTCGTTCCCGCCGCGTCGGTGGTGCAACCTACCAGGTGCCAGTCGAAGTTAAGCCTGCTCGTGCAAACACTTTGTCCTTGCGCTGGCTTACAGACTTCTCCCGCCTTCGTCGTGAGAAGACTATGGCTGAGCGTTTGGCTAACGAAATTCTCGATGCCTCCAATGGCTTGGGTGCTTCTGTAAAGCGCCGCGAGGATACCCACAAGATGGCAGAAGCAAACAAGGCTTTTGCTCACTATCGCTGGTAATCCACAAGATAATCGGTATCTTAAAGAGCTAAGGATAATAATATGGCACAAGATGTGCTTAACGACCTGAATATGGTTCGTAACATCGGCATCATGGCGCACATCGATGCTGGTAAGACTACTACCACCGAGCGTATTCTTTACTACACTGGTAAGAATTACAAGATCGGTGAAACTCACGATGGCGCATCCACCATGGACTTCATGGCACAGGAGCAGGAACGCGGTATTACTATTCAGTCTGCTGCAACCACTTGCTTCTGGCAGCGTCAGACTCATGACACTGACGATCGCTACCAGATCAACATCATCGATACACCAGGACACGTTGACTTTACCGCAGAGGTTGAGCGTTCTTTGCGTGTTCTCGACGGTGCTGTTGCAGTGTTCGATGGTAAGGAAGGCGTGGAGCCTCAGTCTGAAACCGTTTGGCGTCAGGCTGATAAGTATAGTGTTCCACGTATTTGCTTCATCAACAAGATGGATAAGCTTGGCGCAGATTTCTACTATTCTGTTAAGACCATTAAGGAAAAGCTTGGTGCTAAGCCTCTCGTTATTCAGCTTCCAATCGGTGCTGAAAACGACTTCCTTGGTGTTGTTGACTTGATTCGTATGAAGGCTTACGTCTGGAATGACGTTAAGGACGATATGGGTGCCCACTACGACACCGTTGACATTCCTGCAGACCTGCAGGAGCGTGCAGAAGAATATCGTGCCGAGCTTATGGATCAGGTTGCAGAAGCTGACGAAGAGTTGCTTGAGAAGTACCTCGAATCTGGAGAGCTTTCTGAAGAAGAAATGCGCGCGGGTATTCGCAAGCTTACTATTGCTCGCGAAGCCTTCCCAGTAACTTGCGGTTCTGCATTCAAGGATAAGGGCGTTCAGCCAATGCTGGATGCTGTTGTTGACTTCCTTCCAAGCCCAGAAGATGTTCCATCTATTAAGGGCTTTGATCCAAGCGACGAATCTGTTGAAATTGATCGTAAGCCAGTAAACACCGATCCATTTGCAGCTTTGGTGTTCAAGATTTCAACCCATCCATTCTATGGAAAGCTTGTGTTCGTGCGCGTGTATTCTGGTGAAGTTAAGCCAGGCGATTCTGTGTACGATTCCACCAAGTCCAAGAAGGAACGTGTTGGTAAGATCTTCCAGATGCACGCAGATAAGGAAAATCCTGTAGATTCTGCAGAAGCTGGAAACATTTACACCTTTGTCGGTTTGAAGAATGTCAGCACTGGTGATACTTTGTGCGACGAAAAGAACCCAATTTCTTTGGAATCCATGACCTTCCCAGATCCTGTTATCGAGGTTGCTGTGGAGCCAAAGACGAAGGCAGATCAGGAAAAGATGAGCTTGGCTTTGGCTAAGCTTTCTGATGAGGATCCTACCTTCCAGGTTAAGACCGATGAAGAGTCTGGTCAGACTTTGATTTCTGGTATGGGCGAGCTTCAGCTCGACATTATTGTGGATCGTATGCGCCGCGAGTTCAAGGTCGAAGCGAATGTTGGTAAGCCACAGGTTGCTTATCGTGAAACCATTCGTAAGGCTGTTATGAACCAGGAATACACCCACAAGAAGCAGACTGGTGGTTCTGGTCAGTTCGCAAAGGTTTTGATGAACTTCGAGCCAATCGATCCAGAATCTGGCGAAGTCTATCAGTTCGTTAACGAGGTCACTGGCGGCCACATTACTAAGGAATTCATTCCTTCCATCGACGCAGGTGTGCAGGAAGCTATGGAATCTGGCGTTTTGGCAGGCTTCCCAGTGGTTGGCGTTAAAGCAACCGTTACCGACGGTCAGACTCACGACGTTGATTCTTCGGAAATGGCCTTCAAGATTGCAGGTTCCATGTGCTTCAAGGAAGCTGCTCCTAAGGCTCACCCAGTAATCCTCGAGCCAATTATGGCAGTGGAAGTTCGTACTCCAGAAGAGTACATGGGTGACGTTATGGGCGATTTGAACTCCCGTCGTGGAAACATTCAGTCTATGACCGACGCTACTGGCGTTAAGGTTATTGACGCTAAGGTTCCACTGAGCGAGATGTTCGGCTACATTGGTGATCTTCGTTCCAAGACTCAGGGACGTGCAATGTTCACCATGCAGATGGACTCTTACGCGGAAGTTCCAAAGGCTGTTTCGGACGAGATTATTAAAGCCCAGCGCGGCGAGTAAAAGCGCACGCTACTTCGGTGTTTTGTGTCCCTAGTCAACGCTAGAATTTCGTACGTTGACTGGGTTCTGGCACCGAAGTGGCACCTAACCCAGAAACCCAGTAAATATGTAGCGAGAGGCTTCACATAAGGTTGTGAAGCAAACTACGAGACGTCCAGGAGGACAAACACATGGCAAAGGAAAAGTACGAGCGTACTAAGCCGCATGTTAACATTGGTACCATCGGTCACGTTGATCACGGTAAGACTACCTTGACCGCGGCTATTTCTAAGGTGCTGCATGGCGAGTATCCAGATCTGAACCCTCAGTATGACTTCGATCAGATCGACGCCGCTCCAGAAGAGAAGGAGCGCGGCATTACCATTAACATCGCCCACATCGAGTATCAGACGGCTGCACGCCACTATGCTCACGTGGACGCCCCAGGCCACGCTGATTACGTTAAGAACATGATCACTGGTGCCGCTCAGATGGATGGCGCAATCCTCGTGGTTGCTGCTACCGACGGTCCAATGGCTCAGACCCGTGAACACGTCTTGCTTGCTAAGCAGGTCGGCGTTCCAAAAATTCTTGTTGCTTTGAACAAGTGCGATATGGTTGACGACGAAGAGCTTATCGATCTCGTTGAAGAAGAGGTCCGTGACCTCCTCGAAGAAAACGGCTTCGATCGCGATTGCCCAGTCATCCGTACTTCCGCTTACGGCGCTTTGCATGATGACGCTCCAGACCACGACAAGTGGGTAGAGACCGTCAAGGAACTCATGAAGGCTGTTGACGAGTACATCCCAACCCCAACTCACGATCTTGACAAGCCATTCTTGATGCCAATCGAAGATGTGTTCACCATCTCCGGTCGTGGTACCGTTGTCACCGGTCGTGTTGAGCGTGGTAAGCTCCCAATCAACACCCCAGTTGAGATCGTTGGTTTGCGCGATACCCAGACCACCACCGTCACCTCTATCGAGACCTTCCACAAGCAGATGGATGAGGCAGAGGCTGGCGATAACACTGGTCTTCTTCTCCGCGGTATCAACCGTACCGACGTTGAGCGTGGTCAGGTTGTGGCTGCTCCAGGTTCTGTGACTCCACACACCAAGTTCGAAGGCGAAGTTTACGTCTTGACCAAGGACGAAGGTGGCCGTCACTCGCCATTCTTCTCCAACTACCGTCCACAGTTCTACTTCCGTACCACCGATGTTACTGGCGTTATCACCTTGCCAGACGGCATCGAAATGGTTCAGCCAGGCGATCACGCAACCTTCACTGTTGAGTTGATCCAGGCTATCGCAATGGAAGAGGGCTTGACCTTCGCAGTTCGTGAAGGTGGCCGTACCGTTGGTTCTGGTCGTGTGACCAAGATTCTTGCCTAGTATTTTTTCTAACTGAAGATATTAGTTAAGTCTTAGAAAAGACCCCATGAGGAAAATCGTGGGGTCTTTTTGTATTTTCTGTTGAAGAATTACACATAGATCGTTTTGTGTTGTTTGGTGTGTTGTTTGGCGTTGTTTAGCGTGTTTTGAATTTTTACTTTTTTATAGTTATCACAAAAATTATCACAACATTGTTTTTTTTTTAAATGTTATTGTGTAAATGGCGAAAGTGTGTCTGAGAGTCAGTCTTTTGTTGGAATATTGGGGTTATAGGCCAAAAAGTGTGTAATAAATCATGTCTCACGCATTGCAATACAAGGGTTTTGCGGTAATCAAATCTGTTTTCTGCACATTCGCCACCCGGATAAAAAGTGTGTAAAAAATAAGCTCATAACCCTTATAGCAGTACGGCTCGCGGCATATCGAATGTGGGTTATTTCTTATGTTCTTTGGTGTTCGAAACATGTATTATCTGAATATTTAACAATAAATCGTCAAACGCTGTTACTGTCGCAGATTACGTACTGCACTAGTAACATATGACCGTTACTTTCTCAGTTGGCTGACTGAGTTATTAACAGTGTCGTGCCTATTACCGTTATTTTCTCAGTTCGTTAACTGAGTTATTAACGGTGTGTGTACTGTGGCTTATACGCCAGAAGATTAATCAGCTTAGCTTTACACACTTTTTGGCCTATAGCCCATAAATCATATGTGAATAATGAAAAATCTAAATACGAAAAAACCCAAGCCGCAAAGCTTGGGTTTTGTTTGTGCCCCCTCAGGGATTCGAACCCTGGACACGCTGATTAAGAGTCAGCTGCTCTAACCAACTGAGCTAAAGGGGCGTTGGTCATTTCTTGAGCCGAGTAATAACTATACTCAGAATCGATTTATTTGCAAGTTACGGCGTGTCGTGTTTTGTTATTAGTGCTATAACACTTTTTGGTTTCACATTTTATATTTCGGAAAAATTTCGATAAGAAGTTTATCTAAAGTAACATATGTTTATAAATATAAGCAATATTTATAAAAAATAGTAACAAAAAACGAGTTTTGAATCTTTTGTGTGAACAACATGTTAATTTATAGTTGTATAATCAACGCAATTCTGAAAAATTTTCTCTTTAGAAATGGCTATATTTAGCCGTTCTTTGTGGGTTGATTCGTATTTTTTAACTGTTTATGCATAAAAATTTACATATTTATGTTTTTTTTATTTTCCTCAATGCTAGGCTTGTGAAAAATATTTTATAAGTATTTCATTGAAGGAGAGCGTATTTATGAAGTTCAAAAGAGCATCATATTTAACTCGCTTAGCTGCATTAGGAGTTGCTACAGCAACCCTTATCGTGCCGCTTTCCGGATTAACTACAGCATACGCAGAAACTGTATCAAACGTAAATGTTAATAAAAAATCTGATAAAACCACAATTTCTGGTGCAAATAAATTGCTCAGCAAAGCTGCTGATTCAGGTCATGTGCCTACAGAAGCAGAAATTAAAAGAGCTATTAAAGATTTTGCTGAAAATAAAAAGAATGAAGGTACGGAAGAATCTTATAAAGGTTCATTGCTTGAAAAAGCTATAGAAGATTATAAAAAAGCGTATAAAAACGAATTTGACTTTAATTCTAAAGAAGAAGTAAATGTTGTAGTTACTCTTAAAGGTAAAGGTGGCATTGGAAAAAGTGTTGCTTCAGAACGTAAGAATCAACAAAATAAACTTCTCCCTCAATGGTGCAAAAAATATAAGATGAAGGTTCGCCGTCAGCTTGGATACTTGGTGAATGCATTTGAGGTAACCATGCCTCAGAATATGGTATTAGAACTTAGAAAAGAGCCTGAAATTGAATCTGCTCACAAAGCACGTAAATTCCGGACAATGGAAAACAATGCACGTGTTTTACAAGGTGTAGGTGAGGCTTTTAAAAAGTATAAGCTTGATGGCACTGGTATGCTAGTTTCAATTATTGATACCGGTATTGATATGAATCAGCCAGATATGAAGCTCGATGAATCTGCAAAAGCTCATATAAAAATGAAACCTAAGCCTGGTTTTACAGATAAAGTTCCTGACGGCTATAATTTTGCAGATCAAAACGATAATGTTAGAGATGATATTAGTGAAGAACAGCATGGCATGCATGTAGCTGGTATTGTGGCTGCTAATGGAGATGAGACAGGTAAACCAGCAGACAAGAATTGGCGTGTAGATGGTGTTGCTCCAAACGCACAGCTACTTGCTATGAAAGTGTTCTCGAATGAAGCTAGCAGATCTGGCGGTGCTGATGATGCTGATATTGCTGCTGCTGTTGAAAAATCCGTTGAGCTTGGTGCGGATATTATAAACATGTCGCTTGGTTCTATCAACGGCTTTAGTGGAGCCTCAAATATTACAGGTTTGGCATTAAAGAAAGCTAGAGCTGTTGGTGTGCTTCCAGTTATTTCTGCCGGTAATTCAGGTTTGAATTTTTCGTCTAATGGTGAAATAGATGATGTTTTTGGAAAGTTAGATGATGCGACTCTTGGTACGCCTTCTGCATTCCCTGAAGCTTTCAGTGTTGCTTCTGTTGAAAATTCAGTTATGACAGAGAAAAAAGCAACTTATAAAGTAGATGGTTCCAGTAAAGGTACAGATATACTTTATAGGTTGGCTACAGGCAAACCTGATGGTCAAGAGCGTGAAGTCGTTTCTGTAGGATATGGAAGATCATACGATGATGATTCAGATGATCCTGATATAGATGAGTACGATAGCGTAAATGTTCACGGTAAATATGTATTAGTTGAGCGCGGTAAAATCAATTTTGCTACAAAATTCAAGCATGCTTTTGAAGCTGGTGCCGCAGGTATACTTGTTTACAATAATGATAAAGGTACAGAACAATTCCTTGGTATGGCTGGTATTGAAGGATTTGGCAAAAAATTTGGAGTGTCGATTAGGCGTACTGACGCTTTAAAAATGCTCGATGATCTTAAGCAAAATAAGAAAGTTAAGATTTCTTTCAGCAATGATTATGTAAGCGCTCCAAATCCTGATAGCATGCATCCTTCAGGATTCTCTTCGTGGGGTTCAACGCCAGAGCTCGACTTTAAGCCTAATATCGCTGGTATCGGTGGTAACGTATTTTCTACTCAGAACGGTAAAGGCAATTATGTAAACATGTCGGGTACCTCTATGGCTGCTCCAAATGTTTCAGGTCTTTCTGCACTTATGGTGCAATATTATAAGAATCGTTTTCCTTCTATTAGTAGAGTAGAACGCGCAAAGAGAGCAACTCAAGCGTTGATGAATACTGCGAAGGTTCTTACTGATGATGGTAAAGATACGGGCGTTCCATATGTTCCTCGTCAAATCGGTGCTGGCTTGGCACAAGTTGACAAAGCTATGGATACAAATGTTATTGCTACTGTTAACGGTGAATCTTATGTTCCTCTTCGTGAAGTTAATGGTGAAAGAACTATTAAAGTAGATTTGCACAATTACGGAAGCAAAGATTTAACTTTCAACGTTCCAACTCAACAAGTATTAAATGAATCAAACGAAGCTAATAAAAATACTGTTACAAATATAAGTAAGAATGAGGATTTGACTCCTCAAAATTGCAATGGCAGTATTTTAGTAAAAGCTAATAGTGTTGCAACAGTTGAATTTAAGCTTAAGCCAAACACTAGTAGGAATCACTATATTGAGGGTTATATTCGATTTGAATCAAAAGATTCTAATCAACCAAACATCTCAGTTCCATATCTAGGTTTCGTTGGAGATTGGAATAAAGAGCCAATTCTTGTTGATCCTAGTAAGGAGTATTCTTCAGATATTAAAGCAAGTACAACTCTTGTTTCTGCGGTAAGTAATACTAATAAAGTAAAGGTGAATCGTGAGGGTGAAGCTACTAAATTAGGTTCATTCTCTCCTAACAAAGATAAGCTTTTAGACACTATCATTCCATCTGTAATGATGTTCCGTAGTGCTGAAGAAGTCAGATATTCTATATATGACAGTAAGGGCAACCTTGTTAAAGATTTAGGTTATGACAATTATCTTAGCCGTAGTGATTACAGGAGCCTTAAAGGAAATGCTCATGGTAATGAGAGTTCTACTGGTGAATGGGATGGTAGTGAATACGATCCTAAAACCGGTAAAGAGGTAATTGCTCCTGATGGAATATATACGTACAAGGTTACAGCAAAATTGTCTAAGAATTCTGATCGTTCACAAACCTACACTATGAAGGTTGGTCTTGATACCAAAGCTCCTAAGATTAAGGTTTCTGACCGTGACTCTAATGGTGATGTGATTATTACTGTCACTGACGATTTGAGCGAAACTTATGTGCCTGATATTCATATAAATGGCAAATGGTCTGCAGTTAGAAATGTAGATAAAACATGCCAGGAAAAAGATGACAAGGGTGCTTGTAAGTTAAACTTTGATCCTTCTAATCCTGCGACAAAGCATACTTATAAAGTTCATATTGGGTCTGATGCTAAATTCCTTTATGTCTCAACTAAGGATTCTGCTGAAAATAAAAGTGGTTATGTTTATAAGATTTTTAAGGATTCTAAGGATTCTAAAGATGTTGTTATAAATGGAGCCTCTAAGCTTGCAAGTAAGACTATGGCCATTAGATTCATGTCTAAATTCGATGGTGACAATAATCTTTATCTTCCTATCGGCGGTTATGCTTCCGATGATGTGAAAGATATTAAAGTTTCGGTTACCTATAAAGATAATGGGAATAAGACTGTAACTGTTGATGATGAGCATAAGAAATTCTTCAAAGATAAGTCAGCTTTTGCCGCCTATGTTCCTCTTTAGAACGGTGTTAATCATATTGTTGTTACAGGTTTAAACAATGAACGTAAGCCAATTGGTAATGATGAAGTTGATGTAACTTTCAATGCTCATGCTCCAAATATAACAGTAACCAATTTGAACAAAAATAATAATCTCGATGTTCTTAAAAACGGTGAGGTTACTATTAAGGGCAAAGTTACTGATGATAAAGGTGACAAGCTTTCGATGCATTTGGATTATGTTAAGACAGCGCAAACTCCTGATGGTGGTGTTTCCGTTGGTAGCGGTTCTTCTTCTGGAGAATTTGTAGATCCTGATGATGTAAAGCTTAATGATGACGGTTCATTCGAAGTTACTATTAAACCTGATGCTACTGCTTATACAGTTACTTTAACTGCATCTGATGGTGCGAATGATTCTTCTAAAGTGTTTGCTTTAGAAGGTCGTACGAAGCCAGTAGATAAGTTTGATAGTGAAGTTCATAGGATATTCAGCAAGGATTATGACTTTGAAATAGATAAGGAATCCGCAAATAAGTTTGAAGGAATTAACACTTATATAATTCAACCAAAATTGAAAGACGGTAAGCCAAATCCTAATATAAGTGGTAATTCCTTTACAGTAACAGGTAAAGTTGGACCTAAGATTTCAAACATAGTGTTCACGCCTTCTGCTGAAATAGTTGACGGTCATATGAAATTGAAAGATCCTATTGTTGCTGTAATTAAAGATGGTCGTTTTTCTGTGACGCTTCCTATGCGTGTTGGAATAAATGATTTCCGTATGCAACTTAAAGAAAAAGTTAAGAAAGAAGGGTCAACAGAGGAATTAGAGAGAAGCTTCCTTGATACTAAGGCAAGATTCTACTTTGACGTAAATCCAGCTAAGGCTGTGTTTAACGAACCTATTGTTTACGGTAATACATTGTTCACCAATAAAGATTCTGTGGACTTCAAGGGTTCTATGAGCCAGGATTGCTTTGGGTATTCTCTGTTTATAAACGGAAGTATAGTTAGTGAATTCTTCTCAACAGATGGTGGTGGTGAAAAGGTAAACAAGTCATTGTTTAACAAGAATTTTGCTGTAAAAGATAAGGATATTATTCATGTAGAAGTGAATAATACAACTGCTTCATCTTTGGAAACCTTCATACCTGTAGTTGTTGATAAGAAGGATCCTGAAGTTAATATTGGTGTGGAAAGCAATGAAACTATTAGTGATAATAGATCCATCAAGGTGAAGGTCAAGGATAATAATCTTCAACTTGCAAAAGTATATGTTGATGGAAAAGTTGTCGCTTCTGCTAAAAATAATCTAGTTAAGAAGAATATAGAAGATATTCTTGTAGATTCTGATAATAGTAAAGATAATGCTGCTGTTGTTGCTAGCAAGCCGGGTGAGACTGAATTCAGTCTTGATATTCCAACTGCTGATTTAAATAACGGTAGTCATACTATTAGAGTAGAGGCTGTTGATTACGCGGGTAATATTACGACTAATACGAACGCTGATAGTGATACGGTTTCTAAGGTAATTGTGATTGACAGAAAGAAAGATACGCCTCAAGGTCCATCTGAACATTCTGGCTCTTCTAATACTTCTGTAAATCCACCTGCTGAGTCGACTTCAGCGCCTAAGGCTCCTGAATCAATAGCAGATCTAAAACAATCACTTAAAGGTGATCTTGTAGTTGGTAATCGCTTGAATAACGTTGCTCGTGCTGGTAAGAGCAATCCTGTTGTTATGCTGATTGCTGGAATGAATGATTCTGCTGAATCTGGTTCTGAGTCTCCTAATGCTAAAGTTTCTAGTGATACAAGTGCATTCATTAACCAACTTAAGAAGAATAAGTTAGCTTATGCTTATGCTTACATTTATTCTTCGCCTGTGCTATTGCATGGTAAAGATGGATCTAAGTATGTAACGGTAACGTTAGGTGATGATGGGTTGCCTCGCTTCGACGCTAAGATACCAGAAGGATATTCAGGTGAGTATACGATTGTTCTTCTTGATGAAAATGGTTCGCAGATTGCATGGACTAATGTGTGGGTTATTCCAGCTAATGCAACTTCATCTGAAGAAACAATTGCAGAATATAATCAGAAATATTCTGAAAATAATTTCGGAAGTGTTTTGGGAAGTTCTTCAGGATTTGGATTTGATTCATATTACGAGAATTATGAATCTTCTAGCAATGCTGCCAATGATTATTTGAGCTCTGGTTACGCAAATGCTAGTGGATCTGCAAATGCAAGCAATGCTGATGCCAACGGTAGCGGAAGTAAGAACGGAAGCGGATCTAAAGCTAATGGTGCTGCCAATTCTGGTGCAAGCAATTCTGCATCTTCAAAGGAAGCTAATGCAAGTAGCATGCTTTCAAAGTTAAGTGCAACTGGTGTTGGAACAGTTTCCACTCTGGTTACAGTTACTTTGTTGATGCTAATTAGTGCTTTTGCGTTAATTGCTAGCAGATTGCGGAATCGAAGTATTAAATAATTGAATTTTAGATTCTGAAGTTGAATTTTAGATTCTATGATTCTAAATAATTAAGTACTCCTCATGCTTAATCGCATGGGGAGTATTTTATTGTGGGCACTACTGTCGAGAGTTATCGCGTGTTTGTCCCTCTTTGCAGTCAAGCTGTAAACATGACCTCGTCAAATATGATGCCGCAATTATTCCAGGATGATGCTTCGCAAGATATGCCGCAAGATTCGCAGCAGACGATTATGTCGCAGCCGCGCCAAACGTTCGTTCAGTCGCAGCCGCAGCCGCGCCAGCTTCCTCTGAAGGCAGCCGACACGACTGCCGAAAATCCTTGGCCGGTAAGCGTTATAAGCCAAAAGTTCCATGGTGCTGTAGAAAAGTGGCCTGCAGCTTGGGTAGAAGGTCAGATTGTTGAAATCAACATGAGAAGGTCTACGTCTGGCTACATAACGCTCAGAGACAGTAACGAAGACATTTCAATCTCCATAATGGGCTTTAGCAAGTTTGTTCAGCAATCGAAAGATTTGCGGCAGGGCGATAGAGTAGTAGTTCACGGCAAGGCGGATATTTGGGTAAAAGCAACGCGATTGAGCTTTGTTGCAGACGAAATTAGACGTGTTGGCGCTGGCGACTTAAAAGCGCAAATAGATGAGTTGCGCAAAAAGCTTAAAGGCGAAGGCTTGTTTGACGTGGAGAATAAAGTGCCTCTGCCTGAGTTCCCAAAGTGCATTGGTCTAGTGTGTGCGCCTCAAGCTCGCGCCGAGGGGGATGTTATTACAAACGTCAATTTGCGCTGGCCTGTAACGCGTTTTAAGGTGGTTCACGCGCATGTTCAGGGTGTGCAATGCCCAGCGGACGTAATTGCGGCCATTAAGCAGCTAGACGCAGACCCAGAGGTTGATGTGATTATTGTTGCGCGCGGCGGCGGTAGTTTTGAAGATTTGATTGGATTTTCGGACGAAGGCGTGGTTCGCGCTACGGCTGCTTGCGTAACTCCGATTGTTTCTGCGATTGGTCACGAAGACGATTGGACGCTTATTGATTTGGCTGCAGATATGCGAGCCTCTACTCCTACAGATGCAGCAAAGCGCGTTGTTCCAGATGTTAACGAGCAATGGCAGTTGATTGATAACGCTTTGCAACACGCGCGTATGAGGATTTCTGCGCGAGTTAGCAACGAGATTCAGCTTATTGAAGGCTACGCGAATCGTCCTAGCCTTACTAGACCTAGCACTATGCTGGAGCCGCATGAGTTGTTTGTGCAGCAGGCCGTTGAACGCATGAGGCATGGTTTGGTGCGGCTGCTTGACGACGCTAGTTTGACTGTTGAAAAAGCGCATGCCAGTATTACGGCTCTTAGTCCGCAATCAACGCTTAATCGAGGTTACGCAGTTGTGCAAATTAGCGGTGGGAAAGTACTCGATGATTCTAGTCGTGTAAAAACTGGCGATGATATAACTGTTACTCTTAAAAGTGGATTGATTACAGCTAGCGTTACTTCTGTAGAAAAGTCGTAAAGTTGTAAAATCTAAAGCTGTAAAGTCGTAAAATCTAAAAGTCTTAAAAATAAAAACGCAAAAATTTTAAATAAAAAAATCTTAAATAAAAAATTAGAAAAGGATAATTATGAGCGACGAAACAAAAGACGCAGGTGCAAAAGTTGACGCTATTAGCACGCTTAGCAGTGAAGAGCGGGCTGCGATTAACGCAATGCCTTACGAAGAGGCGCGCGAAAAGCTTGTGCAAGCTGTTAAAGCACTTGAGGCTGGCGGTTTGACTTTGGATCAGTCTATGCATCAATGGGAGCTTGGAGAAGCGCTAGCAAAGCGTGCGCAGGGCTTGCTTGCATCGGTTCGCGCTAAGTTGGACGCGGCTCAAGCGGAGCAGTCTGCTACGGCTGCAACTGCTGGAACGCAGTCTAATCTTGAATCTTGAGCAGGTTATAGCGTGTAAACCACGCTATAGTGTATAATTGCCATTTGTTGCCTCGGTAGCTCAGTGGATAGAGCACCACTCTCCTAAAGTGGGTGTCGTCAGTTCGATTCTGATCCGGGGCACTTTTTGCTAATGTTAGGGGATAGTGTTAGATTGTTTCTAACTTAAGCGATGATCCGTTATCGGCGGGGAGTTTTCGGAAGAACGGCGAGGATTCGTAAGATCCTCGCTTATTAGAACCGACGGGGTTGGCCCGTATAGCCAAACACGAGAGGCTGCAAGAGTTGCGTAAGCATCTTGCAGCAAGCGAGGTGGTACCGCGGCAATAACTGTCGTCCTCGCAGGGAAATATTCACCCTGTTGAGCGAGGAGAGCACAGTGAGCGAATCCACTAATCCAGCAACTAGCGCGTGCGCAAATACGTCTGCAAATCACGTATATCCGAAAGCAAATGTAACTGCATCAACGCAAGAAAACGCCGGCGCGCAAGTTGCACCAAATCCTTCCTTCCCAAAGCTTGAAGAATCAGTTCTCCAATACTGGGATGCAAACAACACTTTCCGCAAGTCAATCGAATACCGCCCGTCTGGCAAAGGTAGCCAAAACGAGTTTGTGTTCTTCGATGGCCCTCCATTCGCAAACGGTCTTCCTCACTACGGCCACCTTCTCACAGGCTATGCAAAAGACGTGGTTCCGCGCTATCAGACTATGCGCGGCCGCAAAGTAAACCGCGTTTTTGGTTGGGACACTCACGGACTTCCAGCAGAGTTGGAAGCGCAGAAGGAACTCGGCATCGAGTCGGTTGAGCAAATCGAAAAAATGGGCATCGCGAAGTTCAACGATGCTTGCCGTGCCAGCGTTTTGAAGTACACGAACGAGTGGCAAAACTACGTACATCGTCAGGCTCGCTGGGTTGATTTCGAGCGCGGCTACAAGACACTGAACATTCCATATATGGAATCCGTAATGTGGGCATTTAAGCAGCTTTACGATAAGGGCTTGGCTTACAAGGGTTACCGCGTGCTTCCGTACTGCCCGAAGGACCAAACTCCACTTAGTGCCCACGAGCTTCGCATGGATGCGGATGTGTACCAGAATCGTCAGGACACTACCGTTTCCGTGGCTGTTAAGCTTCGCGACGAAGACGATGCTTACGCAGTATTCTGGACCACTACTCCTTGGACAGTTCCAACAAACTTCGCAATCGTAGTTGGTGCAGATATTGATTACGTGGAAGTTCGCCCAACTGAAGGCAAGTTTGCTGGCAAAAAGTTCTACATTGGTAAGCCTTTGCTTGGTTCCTACACTAAGGAACTTGGCGAAAACTATGAGGTTGTGCGCGAGCTTAAGGGCGCTGAGATGGCTGGCTGGCGCTACTATCCAGTGTTCCCTTACTTTGCAAGCGATTCTGCGCTCGCTGAGGGTGGCACTCCTGGTCCTAACGCTTTTACGATTTTCACAGCAGATTATGTTGACACCGCTGAAGGTACTGGCCTCGTTCACCAGGCTCCTTACGGCGAAGACGATATGAACACGCTTAACGCGCACGAGATTCGCAGCGTTGACGTGCTTGACGCAGGCTGCAAGTTTACAAGCGATTGCCCAGATTACGAAGGCTTGTACGTTTTTGACGCGAACTTGCCAATTTTGCGCAACTTGCGTGCAGGAGACGGTCCGCTTGCTCAAATGCCGGAAGATCAGCGCGCGTTGCTATTCCAAGAAAAAAGCTACGTGCACAGCTATCCTCACTGCTGGCGTTGTGCAACTCCGCTTATTTATAAGCCTGTTTCTAGCTGGTTTGTGTCTGTTACGAAGATTAAGAAGCGCTTGCTTGAGCTTAATCAGGAGATTAATTGGATTCCTGGAAACGTTAAGGACGGCCAGTTTGGTAAGTGGCTTTCTAACGCTCGTGATTGGTCTATTAGCCGTAACCGATTCTGGGGCTCGCCAATTCCAGTGTGGGTGAGTGACGATCCAAAGTATCCTCGCGTAGACGTTTACGGTTCGTTGGATGAGCTTAAGGCTGATTTTGGCGACTATCCTCGCGACGACGACGGCAATGTGAATATGCACCGCCCATATATTGATCGCCTTACTCGTCCAAATCCAGACGATCCTACTGGAAAGTCGCAAATGCACCGTATTACGGATGTTCTCGACTGCTGGTTTGAGTCTGGTTCTATGCCTTTCGCGCAATTCCATTATCCTTTTGAAAATAAAGACTTCTTCGAAGAGCACTTCCCATGCGATTACATCGTTGAATATATTGGTCAGACTCGTGGATGGTTCTACACGCTTCACATTATGGCTACGGCTCTGTTCGACCGTCCAGCTTTTAAGAATGTGATTTGCCACGGCATTGTGCTTGGCTCCGACGGTCAGAAGATGAGTAAGCATTTGCGCAATTATCCGGATGTGAACGGTGTTTTCAACGAGTATGGTTCAGATGCTATGCGTTGGTTCCTTATGTCTTCGCCAATTTTGCGCGGTGGCAATTTGATTGTGACTGCAGACGGCATTAGGGATACGGTTCGTCAAGTTATGCTTCCAGTTTGGAGCTCATATTACTTCTTCACTTTGTATGCGAACGCTGCAAACGGTGGTAAGGGTTACGATGCTCGCAGGCTTCGCGCGGACGAGGTTGCAGGACTTTGCAACATGGATCGTTATTTGCTTGCTCGCACGCGTTTGCTTGTTGAGCGCGTAGAAAAATGCTTGAACGAGTTTGCAATTAGCGATGCTTGCGCGGCAGTAAGCGATTTTATTGACGTGCTTACGAATTGGTATATTCGCGGCAGCCGCGACCGATTCTGGAATGAAGACGAGACTGCTTTCAACACGCTTTACACTGTGTTGGAAGTGTTTATGCGCACGATTGCTCCTCTTGCTCCTATGGAAGCAGAGGCTGTGTGGCGTGGTCTTACTGGCGGCGAATCCGTGCATTTGGCTGATTGGCCTTATTTGGTTGAGCCGCAAATGCTTTCAGATGGCGAGAAGAACCCTAAGGCTGGCGAAGTCACTGAGCTTGGTGCTGTTCTTGCGCACGACGATGCTTTGGTTGCTGCTATGGATAAGGTTCGCGAGGTTGTGTCTTCTACGCTTTCTTTGCGCAAGGCGGAACAGTTGCGTGTGCGCCAGCCGTTGGCAAACTTGACTGTTGTTGCAGAAAATACTGCTGCTGTAGAGCCTTACGAGCAGGTGCTTGAGCGCGAGCTTAACGTGAAGAATGTCACATTCTGCACTTTGCAAGATGCAAGCGAACACGGTTTGAAGATTGTTCACGAGCTTAAGGTTAACGCTCGCGCGGCTGGCCCTCGTTTGGGTAAGCAAGTGCAGTTTGCTATTAAGGCTTCTAAGAGTGGCGATTGGCGTGTTAACGAGTCTGGCGCTCCTGTTGTTATGACTCCAAACGGCGAAGTTGCGCTTGAACAAGGCGAGTATGAGCTTATAAATCGCGTTGAGTCTTCGGATGCTCAAGCGGCTGCGAATACGGCTTCTTCTGCAATGCCAACTGGCGGTTTCGTTATGCTCGACACTGCTTTGACTAGCGATTTGCTTGCTGAAGGTTACGCTCGCGACGCTATTCGCGCTGTTCAGGATGCTCGTAAGGAGAACGGTTTGGATGTTACAGACCGAATCGCTTTGACTTTGAATGTGCCTAGCGTGGACGTTGCTAAAGTTGAGCAGTTCCGTGATTTGATTGCTAACGAAACTCTTGCTACAAGCTTAGAAGTTACTGAGGCTGATTCTAGCGCAACTGAGCTTAGCGTAAGTCTTAAGCGCGCGTAAAAAACACAACTAACAGCTAATTAACTAAACAAAAAACGTGCCGTTGTATGATTCATACGTCGGCACGTTTTGTTTGTCTTCGGATTTCGCATAAGTGTAGGCGAAATCGGGGTCGCGATACGCTCTAAGCGAAAAGTGAAGCAATGCGACACTCTGATTTTCTACACTTCCATACCTTCATATAAATTCGTTATGACAATAATACAAATTTATTCATGTTTGTATTTGTTAGTTTTATAGAAAAATTGCAATACGAAAGTGCAGGTAACGAAATGAGTGGCGATGAAAAGGGGCGGTGTATTTTATTCGCGTAGTAAGCGCGACTTATCAAGTGTTACCGCAATTGTTGGAATTGCAATAATATCACTGTTTGTTTTATTGGCGATTTTTGCCGACCTTTTTACTCTTATTACAGGTAATGATCCATATAGCGAAAATCCCGATGTTTTGTCGGATTCTTCGTTGCCTACAGGCATAGGCGGAATAAGCTCAAAACATTGGTTTGGCGTAACGCCATTGCGCGGAATTGACTTATTTGCAATCATCTCTCACGGCGCAAGAATCTCTCTTGGAATTGGCTTAGCTTCTACTGCAATCTCCGTTGTTTTAGGCGTTGTAATTGGCGTTATTGCTGGTTATTTTGGTGGTTTTGTTGATTTTGCAATTTCTCGCATTATGGACGTGTTCTTTGGGTTTCCGTTCCTAATCTTTGCGATTGCGCTTTCTGCGATTGTGCCTCAAACTTTCCCGCGTCCGCTTCTTTTAACTCTTATAATCGGCTTTTTTGGTTGGCCTAGTATGGCGCGATTGGTTCGCGGCGAAACACTTAGCCTTAAAAATCGCCATTTTGCTGTGGCTTCTAGAGTTATGGGCGCTAGTGCTTTTCATGTTTTGCGCAATCAGATTTTGCCAAACATGCTTCCAATAATCATTGTTAATACAACACTTTCTATACCAGGCCGTATTGCACTTGAAGCGGCACTTTCATTTCTTGGCGTTGGCATGAATCCGCCTTCGCCTTCGTGGGGACGCTCAATATCCGACGCAGTGCAGTGGGCATTGGTAGACCCGTGGTATTTAATATTCCCAGGTTTATCTTTGTCCCTGCTTGCGCTCGGGTTTAATATGCTGGGCGATTGGCTTTCTTCAAAAATGGAGATAGCAGCATGAGCGTTTTTCTTTACATTATTAGGCGCGTTGCAAGCGCTTTGGCTGTTATTGCTGTTATTGCAATGGCAATGTTTTTGATTTTCTTTATGACTCCAACAAATCCTGCTCAGCTTATGTGCGGCAAACCTTGCACGCCTGAGCGTTTAGCACAAGTTTCTGCGTTTATGGGAACTGATTTGCCTTGGTATAGTCAGCTTTTTAACTATTTGCAGGGTATTTTTGTTGGCCGTACTTTTGGCGATTCTGCATCTGCCAGCGCAATTGTTTGCGCGGCTCCTTGCTTAGGATGGTCTTTTGCGCTTAATGAGCCTGTTACTGGTTTGATTTTTAGTCGTTTTCCAGTTACAGCATCAATCGCCATTGGCGCTGCTGTTTTGTGGATGATAATTGGCGTATTTGCAGGCGTTTTGCAAGCTGTTAAGCGTGATTCGTGGATTGACCGCTTAATTGTAGCAATATCTTCGATTGGTATTTCGTCTCCTACCTACTTAATTGGTTTGCTGGCGATTATTGCTTTTGCGGTTTACATTCCCGTTTTTCCTACGGGTGGATATGTTAGCTTCTTTGCTAATCCTTTTGACTGGGCTTGGCATCTGCTACTCGCTTGGATTGTTTTAGCGTTGATAAATGGCGCTTTTTATGCGCGCATTACTCGTTCTACAATGATTAGGGAATTTGGTAAAGATTATGTGCGAACTGCAAGAGCAAAGGGCATGCCCGATTCACATGTTGTAGTAAATCATGCTTTGCGAAATGCGATTTTACCAATATTTACAATGTTTGGTTTAGATCTTGGCGGTCTTCTTGGTGGAGCGGTTATAACTGAGCGTGTGTTCTCTATGCACGGGTTGGGTTCGCTTCTTTTAGACGCTGTTAAGACTTTTGATTTGCAAGTTTTGGTTGGAGTTACGCTGTTTTCGGCCGCTCTTGTAATAATTGCAAATCTTATTGTTGACGTCTGTTATTGTTTGCTTGATCCTAGAGCGGCTAAAGTCGCCCTTTAAAGTGGTGATTAGTGAGCGATTAAAATCGCCAGCAAAATCGCCATTAAGGTTGCAACTAAAGTCGCTACTAAAGTCTTCTTTAAATCACAATAATAAAAATTTTTAATAACTTTATAACTTTATAAAAAATTAAGGAAAAATCATGCAAAATACACAAAATATACAAAATTATTATCAAATCATCAAAAAATTTAATCGCGGTTTTGCTCTAAATACATTAAGAGCAATTGCTGTAATTCTAGTGTTTTCGCTGGTTTATGCATTTTCTGCTTGCGGAACTGCTGTGCAAAGTGGTCAAAACCTACAAAAAAGACTACCAAATGCTTCTGTGCTTAATGGCAATCCAAAAAAGGGCGGAACGCTTACGATTCTAAGCTCTGAATCAAAAATGGATTTTGATCCTGCAAGAAGTCAGGGTTTGCCAATAACTTCTAATAGCCTAGTTTTCCGCGCTTTAACAACGTGGAAAGTAACGCCAAGTGGCAAAACGCGTGTTGTTGCCGATTTAGCAACAGATACGGGAACTGCTTTAGACGGCGGAAAAACTTGGAAGTACACTCTTAAAAAAGGCATTAAATACCAGGATGGAAGCCCAATAACGTCTAAAGATATTAAATATGGTCTTGAGCGTTCTTTTGCAAACTCGCTTACAGGCGGATTCGGTTACCACAAAGCGCTTTTGGAAGGCGCTAAAGACTATGCCGGTCCGTTTAGTGGCAAATCTTTGGATTCGATTGAAACTCCAGACAATCAAACAATCATTTTTAAACTAAATGCTGCTTTTGCTAATTGGCCTTGGGTTGCGTCTTTGGCGGCCTTTGCTCCCGTTCCGTTAAATTCTGGGAATGCGCAGGATTATGGTAAAAGCCCAGTTGCTTCTGGACCGTACAAAATTGTTGAAAACGAAGTTGGCAAGCAAATTGTTATGGTTAGAAACATTAATTGGGATTCCAGCGCGGATTCAATTCGAGCTAATTACCCAGACAAGATAATTTGGAAGTTTGGTGTTGATCCTTCTGTTGCTGCCCAATCTATGATTCAAGGCAATTCTGGCGCAGACAATGCTATTCTTGCAGATTTTGTGCCTCCAGCTCAACGCGCACAAGCTAAAGCAAGCTACAAGTCGAGCAATCTTTTAGTTACAAGCGGTGACGGAGCGTTGGAATATTTGGCCATGAACAATCGCCGTATTAAAGATGTTAAGATCCGAAAGGCGATTCAGTACGCTGTAGATAAGCAGTCGTATCAGCGAGCAAAGGGCGGTGCGGTTGCTGGCGGTTTTGCAACAACGCTTATTACTCCAGGCGTAAGCGAGCGCAAAGTCTATAATCTCTATTCTGCAAATCCGCGTGGGGACGTAGAAAAGGCTAAACAATTATTAAAGGAATCGGGTAAATCTAAACTAAAGTTTAGTCTTATTGCTCGCCCAGATCAGGCGCAAGTGGCATCTTCTATTCAAGCAAGCTTAAAGCGCGTTGGAATTGATGTTTCTATACGAACTGTGGATTCGCAGATTTTTACCGATATGATTACTGGCGATTCTGGCGACTACGATTTAGCTTTGTCTAAATGGCAGCCTGATTTTCCTTCTGCGTATGCAAATATTGGTCCGCTTTTTGACTCTTCGCAAATAGGCGGCGGCAATTGGAATATATCTCGCTACTCGAATCCAAAAGTGGATTCCTTGATTCGTCAAGCTGTTGGCGTTATAGATAAGTCGCGTGCAGATTTGCTTTGGCAGCATGTTGATAAAGAGATTATGCGCGATTCTCCAATCGTTCCGCTTATTTACTCTAAGAACACTTATATTCACGGAAGCAATGTGGAAAACTTCTTTGTTGGGTCTTTCCCGGCTTATCCAAACTATGCGCGAGTTTCGCTTAGAAACTAGAAAAGGATTTAAGAAAATGTTGGAAAATCGCGAAAACCCAGTGCTTAGCGTTAGTAACTTGTCTATTGCGATTGGCAAAAATCAGATTACGCATAACGTATATTTAAACTTATATGCGGGCAAAATTAGTGCGCTGGTTGGCGAATCTGGTTCGGGAAAGTCCTTAACTTCGTTGGCATTAATGGGTCTTCTTCCAGACGATTTTAGTGTTTCTGGCAAAGCGGTTATTAATACAAGCGCTAATGACAGTTTGGATTTACTAAGCAATAATGCTCCGTATTCTTATATTCGTTCGGGGCTTATTTCAATGGTATTCCAAGAGCCATCTACCGCATTTAATCCAGTTATGCGCATTGGCAAGCAAATTGAAGAGTCATTAAAATATCATCCCGAAAAGTTTGGCAAGACGAGCGCTCGCGCTAAAAAATCGCGAGTTCTTGATTCCCTTAGCGAGGTTGGCCTAAAGGATGTAAATCGCGTTTATAGGTCTTATCCGCACGAACTTTCTGGAGGGCAGCTTCAGCGCGCAATGATTGCAATGGCAATTATTAATCAACCTTCTTTGCTTATTGCAGACGAGCCTACAACAGCTTTGGATGTTACAACTCAGCGTAAGATTTTGCAGCTTTTGCGCGATTTAGCTAAAAAGCATAATATTGCGGTTTTGATTATTACGCATAATATGAGCGTTGTTAAGGCTGTTGCAAACACAGTTTATGTTATGAACAGTGGCAGTATTGTTGAAAGTGGGCTAGTTAAAGATGTGTTTTCTAATCCTAAAAACAGCTATACGCGATCTCTTTTAGACTCTATTGTTGATTTTGATATTAGTAATTTAGCTAGCGAATCAACTAGTTCGGAGGCTGGCGATTTTTGCGTAAACATTCAAAATGTTTCTGCTAAATATGATAAGTATTCTAAAATTTTCAACCCTTCTAAATACGCAATAAGTGATTTGAACCTTAATATTTTAAGGGGGAAAACGCATGCGCTGGTTGGCGAATCTGGTGCTGGAAAAACAACGATTGCAAAGCTTATTTCTGGTCAGCTTAAGCCAGAATCTGGCAGCATAAGCATAGAGGGTCTTAATTTATACTCCGATTGCAAAAAACGCGCAAATCGCAAGATTTTAAGCAATATTGGGTTCATTTTCCAAGATTCTGGCTCGGCGCTAAATCCTTTAAAAACTGTAGGTTGGAGCATTGCCGAGCCTCTTATTGTCAATAAAAGTCTTAGCGAAGAAGAGCGCAAAAAGCGCGTGGAGCTTGTTCTTAATCAAGTGCATTTGCCATTAAGCTTAATAAACAGGTTCCCGCACGAGCTTTCTGGCGGTCAAAAACAGCGAGTTGGCATTGCGCGAGCGTTAATAAATCGTCCTTCTTTGATTATTGCAGATGAGCCAACTTCGGCGTTAGATGCAAATCATTGCCTAAAAATCCTAAATCTTTTAAGTAGCTTGCAAAAGCAGTACAACTTTTCGTGCTTGTTTATAACGCATGATTTGGCTTTAGTAAGCCGCATTGCTAGCCAAGTTAGTGTTATAAAAGGCGGAAGGATTGTTGAGCAGGGAAGCGTTAAAGATGTATTGCGTTTACCTAAAAATCCATACACGCGCAGTCTTATTGATGCTGTTTTGCAATGATTATGTTTGTGCTAAAAAGTACCATTGTAAGAGTTTATTAGGAGGTTTTTATGTCTTCGTGCGCTCCAATAGGTGTATTTGACTCTGGGTTAGGTGGTATTTCTGTAGTTCGTGAGCTTCGAGAAGCAATGCCAAATGAGCGCATTATATACTTTGGGGATTCTGCTAATGCTCCATATGGCATAAAAACTCCGCAAGAAGTGCGTGAGCTTAGTTTTAAGATTGTTGAGCATTTTGCAAGTCTTAATGTTAAAGCTATTGTTATTGCTTGCAATACTGCCACTTCTGCTGCTGTTAAAGATTTGCGTGAGCACTATAGTATGCCGATTATTGGCATGGAACCTGCTCTTAAGCTTGCTTGCGATTTAGGTGGCGGCAAGCCTCAGCGCGTGATTGTTGCTGCTACTCCTTTAACGCTTAAAGAGCGCAAGTTTGCGGAACTTATGAATCGTTTTACGCAAGATCACCAAATTTTTTCTAGACCGTGTCCAGATTTGGTAGAAATTGTGGAAAATGGTGATTTAGGCAATAAAAATATTGTTATGAGTGCTTTGCATAAGTATTTTGATTCTTATGATTTAAACAATATTGATTCAGTTGTTTTAGGCTGTACTCATTTTGTGTTTTATAAAAGTTATTTTCGCGAGTTTTTGCCTGATTGCGTGAAGATTGTAGATGGTAATGCTGGCACTATTCATCATCTTAAAAGCGTCTTAGATTCAATGAATCTTCTTGCGGATAAAGATGACGAGGGGAGTGTTTTGCTCACTAACTCCGATTCAAGCGATCGTATTGCTAAGCTATCGCAATCTCTGCTTAATAGTGACTGCTGATTATAACTTTAATTTAAATTGCAGCTTATAAATATGTGATGAAATATGTGATGAATTTAGTTGTATAAGCTTTTGATTCAACTAAATATAGCATGACCGTATTTGCTTAAAATTAATAGCACGATTACGAATATCCATAGTGAGTCTACGATTAAATCGTAGTTAATTCTGTAATACGCGTTTAGAATTTTATTTTTTAATCCAATTCCTTGCGCGCTAACTGTTGCGTGGCTAAGTGACATGAATTGTATAGTAGTGCAAAACATTAGTACTAAGCACCATGGGCAAAGAACTTGTATTACGAACATTGATTGAGAAAACAGCCAATACGCGTACAAGAGTGCGCATAACCCGCCTACCCAACTAAATATCGCTAGCCATTTTGGAAGTTTTACTTTTGCTATTCCAATTACAGCAAGTGTTACAAATACGCTTTCGGCGGCTATTCCAAAGAAGGCGTTAGGGAAGCTTAGTTCGCCAAATCGTATGAATTCTGCTTGCCATGTTTGAGCTACTTTAGAGCATGATATGAGAGTGTTTATATCGCATCCAAGCGCTTTGTGCGGTGTGCGCGCAAGAGCTAAAGTTTCAGAAGATAATATTAGAGATGTTAGAAGGGCTATTGCAGAAGTAACTAGCATAATAGCGTAAACCCAAGTAGCAGAATGTCTCCAGCCTTTTAATGAGTTTGTTTCGTAAAGTGTTTTTTCGTCTACATTGTTTTCCGTTTTAGATAGCTCATTTATATTAGTGAGTTCTGTTTGTGAATTACAGCTATCCATAAGTACTCCTGTAAACGCTAATAATGTAGGGATTAATCGTTTATAAGATAAACGTTACATGCCACAGTTTACGATAATTGTATGACTGTAACTAGCACTAGCGCTGATATTGATTTTTTTGCAAACCCTGATGAGAATAATTCTGGTTGGGATTTGCATTGTCATACCTTTTATTCCGATGGTACAAAGTCGCCAGAAGATTTGGTAAATGAAGCTAAAACTATTGGTCTTAAAGGTGTGGCTATTACAGATCACGATACTACTGCTGGTTGGAGTGATTTTAAAGAAGCTGCTAATATTGCGGATTTTCCAGTTATTTTTGGATCCGAAATCACATCTGTAGAAGGTAATATATCGGTTCATATGCTTGCTTATCGTTATAATCCAAACGACGAGTGCATTATTGAAATGTTTGATTTAACAAGGAAACGTCGTTTAAATCGTACGCGTAAAATGGTGGAGCTTATGTCGCACGATTTTCCGATTACTTGGCAAGATGTTCTTGATCAAGCAGGTAAAGGGAATCTGACTACGATTGGCAGACCACATATTGCAGATGCATTGGTTTCTGCAGGTGTTTTTGAAACAAGATCTCAGGCTTTTGCAGGGCCAGTAGCGCCTCATGGACCTTATTACATTCCTACGCCTTCTCCCAGCGTTGATGAAGTTATTAAAGTTATTAAACATGCTGGGGGAGTGAGCGTTATTGCACATCCTGCGGATTATAGTAGGAATCCTGTTATTCTTTCAGACTCTCAAATTGCTTATTACGCTAGTTTAGGTCTCGATGGTTTAGAAGTGTATCATCGTGGTAATTCTTTAACGCAAAGACAAAGACTATTTGGATTAGCAAAAGACTTGGATTTGCTTGTTACTGGCGGCTCTGATTGGCACGGAAGCGGGAAACCAAATAGTCTTGGTGAAGAAACAACTAGCGACGAAGTAGTGAGTAAAATCCTAAATCGCTAGTTTTGTAATTACAATGCGTTGAAACCAACAGTGTGTGTTGGGGTATCTCCGATTATTGCATAGGCAAAAGAGTTGCTAGGTACAACAATTTTCCTGTTATTTTTATCTGTAATGGTGATTAATTTTTCGTCTTTGATTGCATTGGTTATAATATTCTGCACGTCTTCTTCGCTTTGTTCTGATTCAAAGCTGATAGTGTCGTTTACGTGTTTAACTCCGATTGTTACCTTCATTTTGTTTCCTTTAATACTTTTGATACTTTTAATAATTGGTTTCTTTGATTTTACTTAATATTTAGCATCTAATATTTAGCATTTACGAATTACTCAGTTTGTCTTTAGCATCTTTAATAGCTTGATCTGCATCTTTTAGCATTGGGATAATAATAGTTGCTGGCTTATCTAAATCTTCATTGTTATTTTTGCCAGTATTTTCTACATTGTTATCTTTGCTTTCGATGCTGTTATTGCTCTCAATCTTGCTTTCGATGCTTCCGTCACTATTCTTGTTACTATTATCGGCGTTATTGATAATGCTATTTATAACTTGTGTTTCTAGATTATCAGCAACAGATGTAGTTTTAGTAGCATTCGTATTATCAGACTCTTTGTAAGAATCTTCTTGCGCTTGTGAATTTGAATAGTTCACTTTTGTAGGGTTTTCACTCGTGCTGTCGTTATTGCTGTTTAAAGCAATTGTCTGACTTTTAGCACTTATATTGCTCTCATTTGTGGCATCAGAAGATTCAATAGTATCGTCTTTAACTATATCTCCTACAGTTAGAGAAGACGCAGGATTTGCGCTTGAATTGTTGTTTTGATTAGCATTTGCGTTTCTAGAATTGTTTATACGCGTAAGCTCGTGAGCAAGACGTTCTACTTGTGCTTTAAAGCGCATGATCCCAGTTGTATCCGCACGCTGCAAAGCTTGAACAAAGTCGCCAACCTGCTCCATTTGAAGCCATAGGTTTGCGCGAAGCATAATCATGCTGTCTAATCTGGCTCCTAGCATTCTTCCGTAAGCGCTAAGAAGTGCATTCCTATGCTGTTCATTAAGTTTTGCAAAAATCCACGCTAAATCTCGCGCAGGATCGTTGATTTGCATGCTCTGCCAATTGGTTATTGCAGTAATCGTAGATCCAGAAAATAGAAAATCTCCATCTTTAAAACCGCCGTGAACAGGGCAAGTGTCAAATGCCCACAATCCATCGGTTTCAAGCACTCTGGACCAGTTATCGGTGATTTCAGTAGGAATGTGACCAGCTTGACGTAGCCTTTTAATCCAAGATGTTAATTGTGCGCGAATCTGACCAGTAGTAAAAGTCGGGTAGCCGCCTTTTGTTAAAAATGCTGGGCTTAGTCGGTGAATCGCGCCCATGGCTGTGCCAGCGTTTACGCAATCGTCTGTTGTAAGAAGGCTTAATTCTCTAGCGCTTCCGTTTAAATGCGGGCAAATCAATACTGTTGGATTATTAAAATCTGCCTGTCCAAGTCTTTCGCCATATAAGCTGTTTGAATCAGATTGGTTATTTTCTTGAGCAGATTGTGTAGATTGTGTAGATTGCGCAACTTTTGTATTTTGCGTATTTTGATTGTTCTGGTTTGAAAGAGAGCCAGGAACAAACTTAAGCATTTCTTCGTGTGCAAATCCAAGAGCTGCAAGTCCTTTGGTTTTTTGCAGCACCCATGCTGCTCTCGCTCTGTCGTGTAAGCGTTTTTGCCCTTTTTCCTCGGAGCTTACAAAAATGTCATAAAGGTTACCAGAAACGTCTTGAATAACGGCATGAGATATTCCCGCAGCGGCATCGGTGGCGTTTGCCTGCTCACTTTGGCGGGTTCCGGCGAATTGTACTTCTGGCATGACCGATGAGGCCAGCGCTACCAACTTGAATCTGCTTATCTGTGTCACAGTTCAACAGTAATACAAAGCAGCGAGATATAGTCAAATAACCTTTAACCACATTTGTGTTTTAATCTTTTATTTTTTCTTTGTTTGCTGTAACAATAGAAATATGATTTCTTCTCCAGAGTCATTATTGAATGATTTAGATGATTCACAGCGTGCAGCAGCCATGGCATTAAATGGTCCTGTTCGCATTGTGGCATGCGCTGGTGCTGGTAAAACTCGCACTATTACACGCAGAATAGCGTATGCGTGTGCTAAAGGAGAATGGGATGAAAATCGCGTTTTAGCGGTAACTTTCTCTGTAAAGGCTGCTAAAGAAATGCAAGAACGTCTTAAAAAATTAGGTGTTAATAATGCGACTGTTGCAACTTTTCATTCTGCAGCATTAAAACATTTACGTAAGGTATGGGATTCAGTGTGCTCAGCTCCTTTTCCAAGAATAATGGATAATCCTAAAGAAGTTACAGAGCAAGCATTGATTCATTACACAGATCTTGCAAATATGACGTCTGTGCAAATAAGAGATATTATTTCAGAAATTGATTGGGCGAAAGTTTCGCTTATTGCACCAGATGATTATGCGAAAGCATATGCTTGTGTTCATAGAGAACTCCCTGCGGGCTTAGATGTTAAACAATTCGTAGAAGTTTATAAAGCGTACGAGATTGAAAAAAATACGCGTAATCTTATTGATTTTAACGATTTGCTCCTTTTAACCTGTCATATTTTAAGATCTTTCCCTAATGCTGCTAAACAGATTCGCAGTTTAATAGGTTGGGTTACTGTTGATGAATATCAGGATGTTTCGCCATTGCAACATGAGCTTCTTGTACTATGGTTGGGCGATAACCGCAATATTTGCGTTGTTGGAGATCCTGCACAAACCATCTATTCTTTCGCTGGCGCTAGTAGTTACGATTTACTTGAGTTTCCAAACGAATTTGCACCAATCTACGCGGATATTAGTTTGAATACGGATTACAGGTCTACAGAACGTATTGTTGGTCTTGCTAATCGTGTTCTTTCACAATCTGCGTGTAGGCGTGATTATTTAAAATTAAAATCAAATATTAGGGGTGGCGCTCGCGTTTCCAAAAGTATTTATAATACTGATTACGATGAGGCTCTTTCTGTTGCTCAGCAGATTTCTAAAGCTGTTAAATCGGGGGATGCGCTTCCTACGGATTTTGCTATTCTTACGCGCACTAATGTTCAGCAGAATATGTTTTGTAGAACATTAGGTAGCTTGGGCTTACATTTTTCTGTTAAAAAAGATGCTGGTCTTCAACCTGATGTGCTCGATAATAATATAGATAATACAGAAGTAAGCAATTCCAATTCATCGGTTGCTGGCGACTTATCCTTTGCTGATACAGATAATAAGTTTGTAGATAATGTTTCCGAAAAGAAGCATGTTGATTTAATTAAAAAATCTTTACTTCCTGTAACTATATCTACAATTCACGCGTCTAAAGGTTTGGAATTTAAACACGTTTTTTTGGTTGGCTGTTCTGAAGGTCTTCTTCCTTTTGGATCTTCTGTTAGTAGAAGTGAAGATGAGGATGAAGAAGAACGCAGACTTATGTATGTTGCAATAACAAGAGCGGAAAAAACCTTGCATATTTCTTACGCTCTTTGCAAGGATTATGGAAGTGGTATGCAAAGAACTGTAAGTCATTTCTTAGAATAATTTGTTTAAAATAATTCTAAGAAAATCGCAAGTTTTTCCGCTCTGTTTTATTATTTCTATTCATTTATTATTCACTTATTATTTATTTATTGTTATTTATTATTTATTTATTTATTATTCACTTATTATTTATTTATATCTGAATCGGGATTTGAATCAGAATCAGTTTCACCGTTATCTGAATCTTCGTCAGCATTGTTGTTTGCGTCATCAGATTCGTAGTCAGACGTGTCATTAGATGCTAACAGTTTGCTTAATTCATCGTCCCAATTCACATCTTTGAGTTTCTTTTCTAAATCTTCACTATTCTTGAAGTCTTCCAAATTAGGCATATTTATGCTTGATTCTTTTGACTCTTTATTTGTTTCAGTTTCCGATTCAGAATTAGACTCAGCATTAATTTCAGCATTAGCCTCAACATTATCATTTTTCTTATTTTCATAAGAATTTTCATGTTCAGACTTGTCGTTATCAATCTTAGAAGCTGACGACTCTTCATTATCTGTAGAATCAGCCTCATAGGATTTGCTTGCCTCATCTTTGTTTGTAGAATCTGCAGAATCTATTTGCTTATTATTATCTGTGCTATTTTCATCTGTAGTATTCGTTTTTTTATCACTTGCGTTTGCCTCATCCTGAGACTCTGGTAAATCAGGCAAAAGATCAGGATGATTCCACATAGAGTCTCGCTCCTCAATGCCTTTTTCGCTTGTGATTGAATCCCATAATGCTGCAGCTTCTCGCATTCTGCGCGGTCTTAATCTCAATCCGATAAGGGATTCAAAAGTTATTTCCGAAGGTCCACCTGCAGCGCGCTCGCGTCTCATCATCTCTCTAAGTTGATCGATGTGTGGAATATGTGCCATTCCAGCACGCCAAATAACGCAATCAACCCAGCCTTCTGTAAGAGCAAGAAGTGTTTCCAATCCTCTAAGAGCCTGTTTTTGACCCTCTGTGTCTGTATCTGCAACTTTAGAAATATCTACCGCTCCAGAAACAGCTTCTGGATCCATTTCTTGAATATCTCTAAGCTGGTCTTCTACAGCATCTAAGTCAATAGAAATACCATCTGCATACTTTATAATCAGAGCTTCAAAACGTGGCATAAGCCATGGTACAGACGCAAACAAGCGAGCGTGTGCAAGTTCACGTAAGGCAAGATAATTCATAACTTCTGTTACGTCTAATCCCCAGGTTTTTGCATAATCTATGCAATTGTACGGAATGAGACCTCCAGCTGGATTGTTAAGTAGTGCTATACCTTGATCGAAGCTTCCATGAACCTCGTGAGATAATGCTCCAGCAGCGTATCCTAGTTGCATCGCAAAAGATGTATTTCCGAGCAATCTCATAAACTGGTCAGGTTGTTTTACCTCATCTGGCATAGGGATTGGCATAATTCCATCGTATATGCCATCCACTTCTGTATCTTGTGAATCGCCAAATTTTGCGGATATTACGCTTGTAAACGCCTCGCACACAGATTTTGCAACAGGGTTCGCGAATTTAACCCACGAATCTATTGTTCCTTCAATCCAATCAGATCTAGAAAGAATATCAGGTGTTCCTGGCGCAGGATTTAAGTTGCAACTTGTGTCTAGCCACAAGTTTGCTTGGCTAAGTGCTCTTCTGGCACAGTCTGCAACTTCAGCGTTTACGGTTCCTCCGTCGCTTGTTGATCTTTGAATAGCGATAGATTGTGCAAGCTTTTTATTTATTGGACCGTCTTCGAGAGTCACTCTCATTTCAAGAGGATTGTTTAATCCTCCTGTAGAAAAAGCTTGCATCATGGCGTGAACTTCGCCTGGTGTCGGAAGTCCTCCAATTCCACACCTTTCCTTGATGTGTTCGCGTATGTCAAAAGGGAGGTTCTCAAAGTTGTGCCATGCTTTTTCGCCTTGTTCAGAACCAAAGCAGTCGACGAGCCACTGGTGAATTTCTTCTTCGCTCATAGTTAAGTCCTTACAGTCTTAGTTAAAAGTCATCTAATATTTTCTACGTTATTTCGTATTCATTTATTAGTGTGACTTTTTGCAGCTTATTACAGATTCTACCTGATATACGGCAATTTTCATTCAATAAATCAATAATTTAAGTAACTTTTTTAATTTAATATTTTGAATGAATCCTAATTCCGTTATGCGTATGGCTTGAGTATAGAATTATTTCTTATGACTAATAAGATATTTGCTGTTTTTAATAATGGATGTATGACTGTTATAAGTTTTACGAGTAGAGTTTTTAATTATTTTGTTAAATATTTTTCTTCAAAATCCGTGCAGTATTTTATTGGACTAATCATTGGTATTCTTGCGATTATTGTGCTTTTTCTTCCTAGCGCATATGTTGTTGAAGAACCAGGACCAACTCAAGACGTTTTAGGAAAATCTTCTGGAAAATATGTGATAAACGTAGATAATCCTAATAATCCTAATAATCCTAATAAAAAAGCTGCTTCAGCTGTTTCGGGTTTAAAATCGCATTCAAAAAGTGGCAAATTGCTTTTAGTCACAGTAAATACATCTGGAGTGCCAGGGTATGAGATTCCAAATATTTACGCTGTTTTATCTTGGTTTGATTCAAAAAAGCAGATTTTGCCGCGTGAGGTGTTAGTACCTGTAAATCAAAATGCAAGTGATTATAAAAAAGAAACAAATAAGCAGATGACTTCCTCGCAATCTTCTGCGCAAGTGGCGGCTTTGGATTATGCGAAGAAACATCTTAATGTGAATGTAAAAAACGTAAAAGTTAAGATGCATATAGACGATATTGGCGGTCCTTCTGCAGGAATGATGTATGCTTTGGGTATTTTAAACAAGTTAACTGGCGTAGATTTGGCTGGCGGCAAAACAATAGCAGGCACGGGAACCATTGATAATAATGGGAAAGTTGGGGCAATCGGCGGAATTCGTTTAAAGATGATATCTGCTAAAAGAGATGGTGCAAGATGGTTTCTAGCGCCAAATAGCAATTGTGATGAGGTGGTTGGCAATATTCCGCAAGGTTTAAACGTAGTAAGCGTTAAGACTTTAGATGATGCGTATAAAGCGTTGGAGAAAATTAAGGCTGGTAAAAGTATAAAGTCTTTTAAAACGTGTAATGCGAAGATGTAGAAGATGTAGAAGATGTTGCTTCATTTTTAACTCTTTATTTCTTTAACTCTTTATTTCTTTAACTCTTTATTTCTTTAACTCTTTATTTCTTTAACTCTTTATTTCTATTATCGAAAATCCTATATTTAGTATGTTTTATTATGCAAAGTGCTGCATATTGTGTTTTAAGACACGCCGAGTGTGATAATTTCGATGCTAAAAGCGAAAAATATAAAGTTTCCAATATATTTTTAACGTATTTTATGGTGATCTTTATAGAATCTAGGAATTTTTACGAATGTTAAAAAATGTGTAGATTTTCCTTGAATTTTCCTATGGGGGGGGGGGTACAACTGTATACGTGCTTTGCAGTAGTGCACTGTATTATTTTGCATTTGAGCGTTTGGCGCGAATTTAACTACTGGTTTTGTGGAAGCTAGGTATGCTTACGTTTATTTAACGCTTGCACGCTAGTTTTCATCGATAGTTTCGAGTCGGCTTACGTTTATTTACGTAACTTGATTGCGCGCTTTTTGCTTGCAATGCAGTGTTCTGCACCCCGGGCAATGCTTGTTGGCTTATAAAACCAACAAGCATGAGTATTCGAGCAGCTTTTAGATTTTAAGAAATCGAGGCGTTAGAATGTCACGGCTTCATGGCTTATTGAACTTGCGTAAGCAGTTTAGAATGCTTAATGCTTCCTCTTCAAATAGTTGCAGCCGTACTCTCTCAAAGCGTTACGTTTTCCGCGCGCTTTTAGCAATGCTCGTTGCCGTCGCCACCATAGTAACCATGCTCATCGTGCCGCCAGTACAAGAAGCTAAGGGTTATGCAGATGGTAAAGCACCGATTCACGCTTGGTGGAATAGTTTTGGTACAGGCTTTGTGTCTGGTTCTGGCTTTGGAATAGGGGATGCTCCTAATCAAATTGCTTCTAACGTTGAAGTTGTGCGCAATGTTTATGACTCTTCTACTGGTAGAAATAGAACTCAGATTAAATGGGAAGTGTTTTTCAATACTTATTCTCAAATGTACGAGAGTATTGTAACAGGTGAACCTTATAGCGGTAAGCAAGAAGATAAAGCGTTTGGTGGTAAAAGACCTCTTCTTATGGCTTGGCTTCCAAAAGGTATTGATAGAAAGAGTATAAGAATTAGTAGAAGGAAGTCTGGTAATAGAGCTGGTTACCGTAACTATGGCTGCTGGCCTGAAACAGACAAGTGGTATAGCGCGTTTCCAAAAGATAAACAGTTTGATAAAACTGATAACGGTCGTGGATGTAGAGCAATCCAGTATCAAGAGCCTATTGTTACAATTAATAAAACATTAGATGAGTTTGTTAACAGTAGTTCTAGATGGGCTCATTCGTTCGATGGTAATTTGTATGAAGGTAAAGCTGGTAAAGAGGGTGCTGGTAAAGATCAACAGCTATTTAACTCTTATTGGGATAATGCTTTAGGTACTTCCAGACTTACATCGTATTGCGATTCGAACGATAAGCATGACATGTGCGAAATTAGAAACTGGAAGAATGATTTCTCTACTGTTCTTGCTGACTGGGAAGTTTCAGGTAATACGGCTTTTCAGTGGAATATCACTGCGTTTGTTGATAGTAGTATGGAAAATCGCTCAGATTTAGTATTGAAGAATCTTCCGTTCTCAGCTGGATGGAACTCTGGCAAAGGTACATATTCCGAAAGCGATTTTGGAGATTTAGAAACGAAGAAAAATGGTGCTGTAGAAGTTAGAAGTAAGTGGACTTTTATTGGACCTTTCGATAGTGATGGCGATGGTATTCCAGATTCTATGGAAGGTTATGACCATAAGAATCCTGATGCTTTGCCTGATTTTAGTAATAGTGATCAGCCGCATACTGTTTTGAATAATATTACTGATCCAAATGGTAAGACTGAAATCAAGTATCCTCAATATTCGTCTAGCATGATGAATGATTATGTAAAGAAATTAAATAATCAGAATTTAAGCTCGGACACTACTTATGGTGGCGTAGAGAATGTGCCTGTTACTACGTATGGTACGCCTGTAACAATTAAGCCGTACGTTAATACTGGTTCTTGGCAGGGGTGGGATTTAGGCGACTGGGACGGTCAATATTCTCTACAAAACCATTATGGCGGTCACTATGTTGCAGGAAAAGATACGGATACTACTACTAATATTCCATCAGATTTTCCTAACGGCTCTAGCATGAAGTACGAGCTTACTTCTATTCCACAAGGTATTACGCAATCAAGTAGTTGTAGTACTGGTAAGAATAATTCTGACAAAGGCTGTGTGAGTATAGATAGTAAAACTGGTTATATTACTTATAATCCAGGAAGGTTGGATCGTAAAACCGAAGGTATTACTTTTAAGGTGAAGATTACGCACCCAACTCCTAGTGCCTACCAATACAACTGTAAGTATACGACACCGATGGTTCAGGAAAATGTACCTATAAAAATCAAGGTTGTTTCTAATGCCATGTTGTACAACCCGCAGTACAAGGAAACTACTGTTGCATACGATCCGAATCAGAAGAAGTTTAACCCTACTGATAGCGAAGAGCCTAAGAGTGTACGAGCTAACAAAAAGCCGTGGGTTAGAGTAGGTAATCTTCCTAAAGGTTCTACCTTTAAGTTAGAGAAGTATGGTAAATACGGTTCTCCTGTGCTTGATTGGTCTAAGATTGATTCGAAAAATACAGGAAACGGCAAAGTGACGTTTAGCCCGTCTAAAACACAAGCTGGTAAAAGTGAAAAGACGCCTGTGCTTGTTACGTACCCAGATGGTTCTACGTCTAAAGATAGTGATGCAGGTAATTATGACAAGGTCGTGTATGCTACTGTTAAAGTTGGTGATTTGCCAATTTCAGGCGGTGACTTGAATCTTGGTTTATATGACGGGAATAGCATAAATAATAATGGTTTCTGGGGCTTTTCCTTTAGAGATAAAACGAATCCTCACGAGATCGATAAGGGTAAGAAAATAGGTCTGTCAGATAAGGATCACAAGAACCCTAATAAGGGTATTGTGTTTGATTCTTGGGCAAAGAATGGTAAAGGTCCTATTACTTTCCGCGTGATATGCCATAGGACGGATGTACCTAATTCTCCGTTCGCGTTGCTTAAGCCTAAAGAAGGAAACAAAGAAGCTAGCGGAGAGATTAACGGCTTGCATTTTGAGGATTTCCGACAGTGGATTCGAGATAACGACAAGCGTTGCAAGGGCAAGGATTGCAGTAACGATAATCTCTACCTTCACTCTAGAGAATACGAAAATGACACTATGGAGCGTTCGCGCGCGATGATTGGTGGCACGCCTAAGGAAGGCGGCTCGTACGAGTGTAAAGTGTTTGCTTTCCACGACAAGCCTGATGATAACAAGCTTAAGGACTATAGTGGTTCGTTGGACACATTTGATAAAGCGGCAAAAAATGGTGGTTCTACTGAGTATTCAATACTTTTTGATAACTATGAAAGTATTAAAGCGGCAACAAAAGGCTCAGAGTGGATTACTGACAGTTTCTACTTTAAAATCAAGCTCAAAGACAACCAAAAGTACAACCCGACTTATGTAAAGATGCCAACTATTCAAGCTGGTAAGTCAATTAAGGATGGTAGGTATAGCAGTCCAACAAAAGACAATATCAGCACTGATCAGCCAAAGAGCACTAAAGATGGAAATGATGTTTCGGAGGATGATCGAGCTAGCATTCTTGTTGGTGACCTTCCTGATGGCACGTGGTTTGAGATTAAGAAGCTACTTAGAAAAGTAGATGACAAAAACCATTCTGATAAGTTTACGTTGCAACAAGAGAAGGAAACTTGGTCTAGGTTTGAAGATAGTGAAGACAACGTTACGCGCGATGAGCACGGCAATACTGTTAAGAAGAGTGGAAAAGTAGTTACTTTAGATCAGCCTAATCGCGAATATGGTTCTGTAACTTTCCACCCAGATAAGTGGCAGTCTGCTGGCGAGTATTGGGCGGAAGTTAGAGTTCACTACCCAGACGGCTCTGTATCAGACGGCGAAGGCTCTGTAAACGAGAAGCACCCTGTGTACGCAAAGGTGAAAGTTACGCCTAAGCCTGGCAATAATAATTTTGGTCTTAACTTGTTTAGGTATACAACGGATTCTCAATACAGAACTATCAGCGTTGAAAATGGCATAAACCTTCATCCAGGAGATTTACTCGCTGGTAACGATCGCCCTATGTTTGATTCTTACTTAACAAACGCTATTGGAAATCTTCATCAGCATATGATTTGCTCAAAGCAAGACAAGAATGGTAAGCAAACCGACTACACGTATGGCATTCTTCCTGGTCATGTTAATAATGAGAAGTCGCAGAAAGATAGCGAAAAAGACGGATTGCGACTTTTGGAACCGCAGACGATTTGGAAGCATTCATCACTTAAGAATCAGTTTGAGTGCAATACTAATGGCAAAAAGTGCAAGTCTGATACTTACTTATACGATGATTGGGTTGATAGCGATAAAAGCTATAACACTTTTGAGCGCACGCACGGATCTTTCGGCGGCGTGGCGCAAAAGACCGGCGACTATGTGTGCAAAGTCTACGTTATAAAGGGCGATCAGAAGAAGTCGGATGCGTTTAAGAAAGCTGTCGAGTCTAATATCAAATCTAAGAAGAACGAAGACCCAGTTACAAGCGTTCTTAACGCTAGAGGTAATCCATATGGCAAAGAAGGCGAAGACTACAAAATTGGCGCATTCTCTGTGCATATTCATAAGGACAACCAGCTGTACAACCCGACTTATACAAAGATGCCAACGATTTTGGCGGGTAGTACTTTTGACAAGAACCTTAAGAATCACAAGGCTGACATAAGCTCTGACACTCCGCGAAGCAAGAAGATTGTTAAAGACAGCAATAATCATGACGTTAATGCTAACGGCGTTCCAAAAGAGGATTTGGTTAACGTTAAGGAAGGCGCTCTGCCTGCTGGCACTTGGTACGAGATTAAGCGCTTTGTTAAGGCTGGCGATATTAAAAACTCGAAAGCAAAGAGTTTGCCTTGGGCTAACTTTGAAGACGGCGAAGATAACAAAGCTGATGGCAAGTTGGAAGCAGCCAGCAAGGACGCCACCGGCAAAGGCTCCGTCACCTTCCGCCCAGATAAGTGGCAGGATGAAGGCGAATATTGGGCTGAGATTAGGGTTCACTACCCGGATAGCTCTGCTTCGGATGATAAAGATTCAATCAACAAGGATCACCCTATCTACGCAAAAGTGGAGGTTACTAGACCAGATATTAGCGCTGGCGATTTGCATGTTGACGTGTACAAGTACTTTGACCATACAGCGTATAATTCCGATACCAATAAAGGCAGAGTCGACTCCGCAGATAACATTGCGAATGTTGACAACAAGGTTGGCGTTACTGTTATGCGCGGAATCGGCTTGCTGAATGACCTTGGTGTTGACTCATAGTCTACAAATAAGCGCGGCGGCATTACGCTAAGAACGTTGTGCAGGGATGCGAATGAGCCAGCTAAGGGCAGTGGTAATAAGTCTCAGGTTTGGAGCGAAAATCTAAATAAACTGTTCTTTAAGCTTAACAGCGGCGATAGTCAGAAAGTGTGGGGGCATGCGAACTTCCGACAGCAGGAAACTTGCCGTAAGAACGGTAATAAGGGTGATGGCTGCGTTACTGATGTAGCTAACCCTATGCTTTTTGACAGCACTCGCGGAACTATGGAGCGCTCACGCGGATTTATTTCAAACACTAAAGCGCCTACGGAGACTGGAAAATACTATTGTGCAGTGTTTGCGTTGAAGCCAGATGCTTTGACTGAGTACAAGAATGCTGTGAAGAAAGGCACGATTAGTGTTGTGAATAATAGCGATATTGTTAGCGCTATGAGCTTTAAGGGCGAGAGCGGTATTGACTATGCTGCAAAATTCTTCCCAGTGTACGTGGTGAAACCATTCAAATTGCCAAAGACGGGCGGCATGAATTGGAACATGCTTCTTGGTGGTGTTGTGTTTGTTGGTACTTCTCTGATGCTTATTGCATTATTGCTTGATCAAAGCAAGTGGGGACGTGCGCTCATCGCTGAGATTATCAATATTATCAAAGTTTTTATCCGCAAAACCGCTAGAAAATGGCGCATTGAAAGGTGGCGATGCTGATGAAAATTTTCTGCAGCGCAAAAACTGCAGTGTCAACGTTCCATGTGTCGGCAATGGTATTGCGTAGTTGCGTTACATAGTGACGTTACGCAGCTGCGTTACGCAGTGACGGCAATTATGCCGAAGCATGGTTCGGATTTAATCTTGCTGCGCGCGGCGCAAATCTTATACGCCGACAGCAGAGTTCATGCAGCTTGCAATGGCTCCGCCGACCGTGCGCAACACAAAACAGAAAACTTATCTCTTAAACCTGCTCGAAAGAGCAATAAAAAAGGAGAAATTATGAACAAGATAACTAAGCAATGCGTGGCGGCAATCGCCTCGCTCGCAATGGCTGGCACGCTGTGCGTCGCTGGCGCCGTGGTGGCTGGCAGCTCCGCTTGGGCTGTAACACCTGCAGCATCTAGTACTGATCCTGCACCGTGGGATAAATCTGCTGCCTCCAAGACTGGTACCATTACAATCACCAAGTACAAGGATGAAACCAATGACCAAGGTGTGCAGACAAAGAAAACAAAGGTTACTGGTGCAAAGTTTAAGGTAACTCCAGTTAGCAAAATAGATGGTAGTGCTATTGATCTTAAGAAGTATGATGATTGGCTAAAAGTTGCTGCTAAAGTCCCATCTCTTAACGCAAATCCTAGTTCTTTGAAAGATACTGATTTAGGTGCTGCATTACCAGAACAAACTACCAATGATGGTATTGCAACGTTCAGTAATCTTCAAATTGGCTTATACAAAGTTGAAGAAGTTAGTGTTCCAGATGGATACGAAAAGCTTCCAGAACCATTCTTCATGACTATTCCAGAGATAACCAGTGGCAAAAAAGGCACAGAATATAATTACAATCCAACTGTCGATCCTAAGAATGCATATACTAAGGATGCTATTAAGAAGACTGTTGATACTAAGGGAATGGTTGGCACAAAGGATGATTTGCCATATACCATTTCAACTTCTGTAGTCACAAATAGTGGTACGCCTGTTAAAGATCGTACGGCTGATGATTATCAGGGCTTTGCTGTGTGGGATGATGCGTTGACTAAAGCATATGATGCCAATGCGAACGTTGTGCAGAAAGTTAAGATCGGTAATTCTGAAATTACGAATACTAAAGGCAAAGAGGATAAGTATATAGTAGCAGTTAGTAATACGCCTGATGATAATAATCGTAAGCGTATTACCGTATCGTTTACAGATACAGGTCTTGGTGAAATTGCTACGGCTCTTAAGACTTCGCCAAATGCAAAGTTAACTGTTGATCTTAAATTCACTCTTAAAGAAGGAGTTGATTCTGGCGAACTCGTTAACAAGTATGGTTATCAGCCAGGATATAAGAAAGGTACTCCTGAAAATGAAAAGCCAAAGCCTGTTAACCCAAACCCAGGTTCAGATTCCAAGGTAACTCTTGTTAAATTCAAGATTAAGAAGGTAAGCAGTACTAACGCAACTGAAGGTCTTAGGGGTGCTAAGTTTGCTGTGTTTGCAAAGAAAAATGATGCTGACGCTTGTGCGGCTGATGTTTCTCGTGCAGATGATAAGTGCAAGAGTAAGTCTTCTAAGGGCTTTGCTGATACTGAAACTGCTGATAAGACTGGTTTGACAGCAGATGGGTTTAAGGCAAAGGTTGGACAAACGTTCTACGTTGTGGAAACTAAGGCTCCAGACAACTATGTTTTGGCTCCAAAGGTTGAAGAAGTTAATATTCCTACGGAGTATACAAAAGATGCTAAGTATGATACTCAATCGCAGACGTTTATTTACTCGTTCAAGGATGTTCCAACGAGCAATAACATCGACCACTGGTTCAAGCTTCCTAAGACTGGTGCTTACGGCGTGATTATCTTCGCCATCATCGGTTTGGGCTTGGTTGGCGCTGGTACATTCATGTACATGCGCAACAATCGCAAGAAGGAAGAAGAACAGGCTGCCTGATTTGCTCAGTTTGATGAGTAAATCATAAACGATTGAGTCTATAACGATTGAGTCTATAAACGATTGAGTCTGCATAAATTGAGTCTAGGAGTAAAATCCTAGACTCAATACTATGTAGTGCGTTTGTTACCTTTTTGGTCGATTTGGGGAACAAAATCGGGAATTATTTCCATAAATTCTTTAGCTTGGAGGAGTTATGAAGCTAGCCGATATTAGCAATTGGTGCCGCTTGTTGAGCGAGCGCGCTGTTGCTAAATTGTTTAAGAATAAGGCGAAGCGTACCTCCAGTGTGGCTAGCACGAGCAGTGTGGCTAGCACGAGCAGTGTGGCTAGCACGAGCAATGTGGCTAGCACGAGCAATGTGGCTGGTGCGAGTGGCGTGGCTGCGGAAAAGTCGCTAGCAACCGAAGAGCAAACTCCACGATCCAACTCAAGCCAAAAAACACAGAAAAACTTAAAAACACAGAAAACTTTTATACATCGCATAATTGAGCCGATTGCGTTAGTGCTAGCAGGCGTATTGTTCTTCAGCTACCCAGTGGCGTCAACACTGTGGAACAACCACGTGTCTAAACAAATTTCCATAGATTACGACAAAGTAAGCTACAATCAGGCCGCTGGCGTGCGAGAATCTATTCTAAGAAGTGCGCGAAAATACAATGCGCGCAGAAAAAAATTCTTTACAGCCGACCCGTATGACGGCAGTGACAATTACAAAAAAACAGTAGACTATAAGTCATATATCAAACAACTAGACGAACCAATGGGAATTATGGGAATCATAAAAATCCCGAAAATTGGCGTAAAACTACCAATTTATCATGGCACTTCGCGCGATGTTCTAGCTCGCGGAGCAGGGCATTTGTATGGTACAGATTTACCTGTGGGCGGCAAAAACAGGCATACCGTTATTACAGCTCATACTGGTTTGCCTACGGCAACTATGTTTGACGGTTTAATCGACATGAAGCGTGGAGACTACTTCTACATTGATGTACAGGGCGATACAATGCGCTACAGGGTGTTTCGCATTAGTGTTGTAGACCCGCAGGATATCAGTTTGCTGCAGCGTGAGCCTGGGCGCGATTTGGCGACTTTGCTTACATGCACGCCGTATGGTGTGAACTCGTATAGGCTACTGGTTACGGGGTATCGCGTGCTGCCGGACCCAGCGCACGCTCCAGAAGATCATCTTCAGTGGCCCCTTTGGATGACGCTGTTTGTAGCTGCTATGATTCTTTCGCTGTTGATAATTTCAATCATGGTAACTGGGTACTTACAAAAGCGTAAGAATAAATCAGATTTGCGCGGCAAACACATACTGCGCGAGACCTGCCTTCGCGATTAAAGCGTAACGCGCGAACGATTTTCCCGAGATTGTTTACGTATTTGGTGGTTTTGGGAACAAACGCGGGGAAAAAATAAACAAACATGGGAGAAGTACGCTAACCAAGAAAAGCGGAAAGTGGGCGATGAGGGACTCGAACCCCCGACATCCACCGTGTAAAGGTGGCGCTCTAGCCAGCTGAGCTAATCGCCCGCTTGAAACAAGATACAGTATGGTGTGTACTAGATGCGTGATTCGCGATTTGCGTGTGTCTTTCAGAGTTTGTGTTTTGCGTTTTGAAGCGTCTTAACAATCGCGTAGAGTATATTCAATAATGATATGTTCAGGAGGTCTATTGTTTATGGCAAGTAAACCCGATACTGCGCGTAATTCTTCTGGTATTGAGCGCGTAGGTAAGCGCAAGAAGGGTTACAGCGTAGAGCAAGTTAATGATTTTCTTGAGCGTGCCCATTCTTTGTATGAGTCCGACGACATTCGTCTTACACAAAAAGATATTCAAGACGTGTCCTTCGATTTAGAAGATGAAGGATACGCTATTCCTCAAGTTGATGCGGCTCTTTCTAGGTTGGAACGTGCTGTTGTAGATAAAACAACCGAATACGAAATTTCTCATCGCGGTAGAATCGTTTGGAAAGCACAAGCCGATAGTGAATACCGTGTTTTGCTTAATCATTCTCAGCGTGATTACAAGATGCGTTTTGATTCTGGTCAATCTCGCAAGCCTTCGTATGATAAAAAACAGGTCGATAATGTTGTTAATAAGACCTTAGATAAGATTTCTATTCTTCTTGGATATAAGCCAACGTGGGGTAATAGTTCAAGCGATCTTGATGGCATTGACGCAATGTTTGTTTCTAACGTGTTGTTTACACAGCGTTCTGGTAAACATGGATACGATGAGCGTCAAGTGGATTATTATTTGAACGCTTGCATACGATTGCTTAGTAGGCTTGAATCTTACGATCGTGTTTCTAAGTACCTAGATTTTGATTCTAATGGTGCTGCCGCATCTTCTGTTAACGCAGCATATAGTCAGACGACGCCACAGCCTGTGCAATCTGCAAATCCTATGCCTCCATCTGTTCCCGTTGAGCATAATGCGGATTCGTTTGTAGTAAATCCTGTTCAAAATACTGTTGAAGCAGATAATCCTGTTGCAAATGATATTTTTTCTAGAACTACAGTTGATGAAGTAGATTCGCATCATATTAGTGCAGATAGTGTGCCAGTCGTTGAGCATGTGGCAGATAGTGATAATAGTTCTGCACAGCATATTGAAGATATGCCTCAAGATAGGCAAAGCATTTTCGCACCTGTAGACAACAGTGTTGATAACAATAGTGGTGCTTCTCTTAACGATTTGCACCATGGGGATAGGGCTATTTTTACGCCTCATTCTGCTAATGTAGAGCCTAATGATGATACTGATGACGAGATGTCTCAGGCTTCTACTGTTATGCCTCCTACGTTCCCGCCATCGTATGCTCCGAAAGATTCCTATTCGCAGACTTATACAAGAGACAGTGCTATTCCAGCTGCACCTAGCCAAGATTCTTATAGTCAGAATCATGTTAATGCTGCTAATGCTAATGCTGTTAATACTAAAGATGATGATAAGAATGATTCAAAGAATAGTGCTTCAAACCCTGTTGGTGATTTGAATTTGTCTCTTCTTGCATCTCCTAAATTTGAGCCGTCGCAAAGTCTCAATCTAGATATTCCAGATCTTTCATTCCCAGTTATGAATCATTTTAATGCTTCTTCTGAAGATTTTAATGCTAACAATGCTGGCAATAATGATTCAGATGATTTGGATGATACTGGCGAATCTAATTTCGGTGGTTTTGTGAATACAAGCCACAACTGATCTATAAAAATACTTTGGATTAGCAGATTAAGAGTTTTTGATTTTCATGCCGTTGTATAACGATGAGGCTGTAGTTCTTAAGACTTTTCCTTTAGGAGAAGCGGATAGAATTGTAGTTATGCTTACTAAAAAGCATGGTAAGATTCGTGCTGTTGCAAAAGGTGTTAGGAAAATAAAATCTCGTTTTGGGGCGCGTTTAGAACCTTTTATGCGTGTGAATGCACTTTTTGCTACTGGAAGAACTTTTGATGTTGTTTCTCAAGCGGTTTTAGTTTCTGCTTATGCTGAGAGTATTTGTGCTGATTATGATTTGTATAGTCGTGCTAGCATGATTGCGGAAATCGCAGATGATTTGGTTTCGTCTTCTGCACAGTATCAGGATTCTTGTATGCAATACAATCTGCTTGTTGCAGCCTTATCTGCTCTTTCTAGGGGATTGCATAGTGCTGATTCAATTGGATTCTCATATGTTTTAAGAGCGTTAAAACTAGCTGGCTGGTCTCCTATGCTTAATGAATGCGTAGTTTGTGCAACTAAAGATGATTTATCATATTTTTCCTCTTGTTCTGGAGGAGTTATGTGTTCTAAAGATCATGATTTGCAGTCAATTAAGTGTAATGGTTTAGCACGTTTTCAAATGATTTCTTTGATTAATGGCGATTGGAAGAATATAGACGGAACAGATATTGATTATTTAACGTATAGATGCGTTGAGCAGTGGTGTGAATATTATCTTGAGCGTCCAATTAAATCAATGCATTTATTAGAAAATAATATGTGATTTAATATAGCTTTTTTAGCGTCTTATTTAACGTTTTTGTGAACGTTTTAGTGAGCGTTTTTGTTAATTTTTTGTTTGAATTTTATAATAATTGTCCTCGCTGTCTGATGCAATAATGATTGATATCAGACACGGGTGCTCTTTCAAAGAGCTGAGAAGATTACTGTCTAACCGTTTAACGTGATTCGGTTAATGCCGACGTACGGAGTTTTCTGCAGGGTCGCCTTTGTTTGATAACTGATAATGAAAGGAGACCCTAATGGGTGCATCTGTTGAAGAAGAAACCGTGCGTCCATCTTTGCGATGGAATGTAGCTGATATTACGCTCACGGTTGTTGTAGCTGTAGCTTCTGGTATTATCTTCTGGGGTATCGGTTTGATTAGCGAGCCTATTTCTGCTGCTCTTAAGCTTATTCCAGTTCCAGGAGTCAGCGCATTGTACTACGGTTTGTTCTATTTTGCTGGTCCTTTGGCTGCTATTATGGTTCGCAAGCCAGGTGCAGCATTGTTCGGTGAGTTTATTGCTGCAATGGTTGAGTTGACTGTTGGAAGCCACTGGGGTGGTATCGGTACCGTTCTTCCTGGATTTGTTCAGGGCTTGTTCGCTGAATTTGCATTCTTGTTCTTCATGTATCGCAAGTGGAATGTTGGCTTAAGCGCACTTTCTGGCGCATTAGCTGGTTTGGGTGGAATCGTTTCAACCTACCCGTTCTACTATGCAGGTGTTCCAATCTTTGGTTCATTCATGGTGATTCACACTATTTGCAGCATGATTTCTGGTGCTGTAATCGGTGGCGTTTTGATGTGGTACTTGTATAAGGGTATTGCTGCCACTGGCGCATTGAGCCGCTTTGCTTCTGGCAAAGAAGTGCGCGCCTGATTTTACGGGTAAGATTACAAGTAAAATCAACTTATAAATTTGATTTGTGGGCGGGGATTAATTACCTCGCCCATTTTTGTAAAGTCGCAAGTTAAATCGCAAGTTAAATCGCAAGTTAAGTTGCAAATAAAAGTCAAAATAAAATCACAAATAATAAAATCACAAATCACTATAAAACAAAGGAGTTAATATGCTAAGAGTACGTCTTGAATATGTGCATCCATGGACGAATCACGCAGGTATGTATCTTGCAAGAAAGCGCGGATTGTATGCACAATACGGATTAGATGTAGAGTTTACAAGCACAGATACAGAGCGCGGCGATGTTCCAGCATGTTTGGAGCGTGGAGAAGTAGATATAGCTCTTGTTCGTTTAAATCAACTTTTGGCTCATCAAAATGGTGCAAACAGGCTAACGTCGTTTGCTGTAATGAATCAATCGCAAATTGGTGGAATCATAACAAATAAAAACACGGGCATTACGCGATTTAAAGATCTAGAAGGAAAGCGCGTAGTAATTCCTATGGGCGTTAAGCGCCTATACACGGAGCTTCAGCAGGCGGTTGCTGCCGACGGCGGCGATTTTAGCAAGCTGATTACAATTGACCCAGGCCCATGGGAGCCAGACATTCGAGCCGTAGAACGCGGAATGTGCGATGCTTTTATTAACGTAGCTTGGTGGGAGCCATACCAGGGTTCGCTTCCATTTGATCAAGTTGTTGTTCTTCCATTCGATTCTATTGGCGTAGCGCCGCATCATTCTTACTATGTTTGCGCTCGCCAAGAGATGATTGAGCGAAATCCGCAATTAATACGTAACTTTGCAAGCGCAACAGTTAAGGGCTATGAGATGGCAGGAAAAGACCCTCAGGCTGGTGTTGATGCTTTGCAGAATGCGCTTTGCCATATTAGCCCAGAGGCTTTGCGTGCCTCGCTAGACGAAGTGATTCCGTCTTGGTACGACAAGAATGGTCGTTGGGGCACGGCAGACATGGCTTTGGTGGAAAACTACACTCGTTGGATGGGTGAAAATGGCCACTTAAGCGTGCCTCTTGATTGCGCGCTAAAAAGTTTAGAAAACGGGTGCGTAACAAACGAGTATTTGCCAGAATAGTCGTTAGTTTTGCATAAGCAAAGTCGCCAGCAGCCGCACATGAGCTGGTTTAGCGTTAAATAATCCCGCAAAAAATGCTCGAAAAACAATGAACCTGTAGTTAAATATTTGTATAAATATGGAGCGAATATGGAAAACGAAAGCAACGACCCTCAACTAGATATTGTTGCTCAAAGATGGGCAAATGTTGATTTATATGATGCAAATACTGTGTGCTCGCTTTTAGAGGAGCCGCTAGAAGTAGATTGCGTTTTAAGCCATAGTTTGCGCCCGATGGCTGCAGGTTCATTGCTTCGCGCGCATTACAAAGATAATGCATCAAAGCAATCTAAAAGTTTGGACGTTTATATTAAAAGATGCAGCACAAAAGTGAGGCAAGCTAGCACAATTAGACCGTATCATCGTTTTGCGGAGCATCTTTTACAAAACAAAATAAGCACACCAAAGTACTTGTATTTTAATAAAAATAGCGAGTATTTAGGTTTAGAAAAGAATACTTCTGGCGATATTTGCGTAGACGGAACTCTTCTTGTAATAGGCGATTGCGCTTACGAAGTTACTTTAAAAGCTAGTGGAGAAGACCGATACAAAGACGCGTACACTTGGGATCCGCCTAAAACGTGCGAAGAAGCCAAAAATCTTGGAGCGATGATGGCAAAAATCGCCTTAGCTTCACAAAGTTTTGACGAGCCAAATCCTAAGGAAATCAACGCTTTTCAATCAAGATTTAGTCTTTGTGCAAGCGAAGACGTGCAAAGTGATGCCGAAGTTTGGTTAAAAAATAGGCCCGATTTAGCGAAATTCTTAAAAGAACAGAATCGTGATTTTGTAAAAGATTTAAGCGAATTTGCTCCAACATGCAAAAAAATTTACGATTTGGGGTACGCGAATCTAAGAAAGCAGTGGACTCATGGAGATCCGCATATATCTAATTTTATGTGGGAAGGTAGCGCTCCAAGCGCAGTATTTGACTTTGGAATGGCGTATAGAAACACAGCAATCTACGATTTAGCAATGACTTTAGAACGCAACACAATTCAGTGGGTAGATATTGCGAATGGCAAAAAAGATTCATTTAGAACGGATTTAGTTAAGTCAATTTTGCAAGGATATGCTAGCGTTCGGCCATTAACAGATGTTGAAAAAGAGTTGCTTCCGTTTGTTCTTAGCGTAAGTCAAATTGAGCAATGCGTAGAATTTGTAGACTATTATTTAAAGTCAAATGGATCTTACGACTTTAAAATTTGGGGCTACGATACTGGGTTCTTAGAGCACGCTAGATGGTATAAATCTAGTTACGGAGAGCAATATTTAAACGCTTTAATAGAGATTTTGCGAGAAATATAAATATAGAGGATTTTGGCGGATTTTTTATCTGATTTAGCTGGCTTTTATTAAGCTTTGCAAAACGGGTTTAAGTATTCGTTCAATGGGGTTGTTAGATTTTAACTATGAGTTTTGAAAACGTTGACTACACTTCGTTAAATATTCCAGCAGCTCCATTTAGTGATCCTAGCCGCGTGCCAGATTTTCCTAAAGGCAAAGTTCCTCGACATGTAGGCGTGATTATGGACGGCAATGGCAGATGGGCTAAAGAGCGCGGAATGATTCGCACCGAAGGGCATAAAGCGGCGGAGCCAGTGGTTTTCGACACTATTGCAGGAGCCATAGAAGCAGGTGTTCGCTATTTGAGCTTGTACACGTTTTCTACGGAAAATTGGAAAAGATCTCCTCAAGAAGTGCATTTTTTGATGGGATTTTCTAGAGATATTATTCACCGCAGGGTTGCGCAAATGAACGAGTGGGGAGTGCGCGTGCGCTGGGCCGGAAGACGGCCAAAATTGTGGAAGTCTGTTATTGACGAGTTGGAAAAAGCTCAAGAGATAACGAAAAATAACACTACGATTGACGTTGTTTTTTGCTTAAACTATGGTGGTCGCGCGGAAATCGCAGACGCTTGCGCGGCAATTGCTAGGGAAGTTAAAAGCGGCAAAATTAAGGGCGATCGCATTAGTGAGAAGATGATTGCTGAACACTTGTATAACCCAGATATTCCAGATTGCGATCTTGTGATTCGCACTTCGGGAGAGCAGCGCACTAGCAACTTTTTGCCTTGGCAAGCGTCTTATGCTGAGCTTGATTTTGTGCCAGAACTTTTCCCAGATTATGGTCGCGAAGCGCTGTGGAGGTCAATTGACCGTTATGCGCATCGCGACCGCAGGTTTGGTGGCGTAAAAAACGCTTAAACTTATCTGTTAGTAGAATTAATTTATTAGTCGCAAGCTAGCCATGCGCAAGCTGCTACAACAGCTGATTCAAGTCCACGATTTAGAGTTGGTTGCAAATCTGGAGCAAAAGCTGGATTGTGATTTCCAGGAGCATTTTTCATGTCTTCAAATCCACCTAATCCCCAGTATGCGTAAGGTGTATTGAAAGCGTTCGCGACTATAGAAAAATCTTCCGAAGCAGAAGCGCGCGAAATATTTACAGAGTCTTCTCCAAAGTATTCATCAAAAGCTTTACGCACGCGCAAAGACGCATTCTTATCATTATTCGTAAGCGGATAGCGGTCATAGTATGTAAATTCTGGTTTCTTAGGACATCTTGCAAGCTCGCACTCTCCACGCACAATTCGTTCAATAGCATTGTGTACAAATTTTTGAGTATCTTCGCTATAAGTTCTTGTGTTAATTAAAAGCTCGGCATCATCAGGAATAATATTCGACTTACTTCCTGCATTAAGCGCACCAACTGTAACAATTGCGTAATCTTTAGCTGCAAGTTCGCGAGAAACAATCGTCTGCAATTTCAACACAATAGACGAAGCTAAAACCACAGGGTCAACGCTTAATTCTGGCATAGATCCATGTGAACCTTTACCAAAAATGTGCACGCGAATCGAAGCTGCAGTAGTTAAGAACGCGCCCGAACGAATACCGACTGTTCCTGCAGGAATAGCACCCAACACATGCTGACCAAGGTAAACGTCAGGCTTTGCAATCATGCTCGTAATGCCATTTTCCACCAAGTATTTTGCGCCTTGAGCTGTTTCTTCTCCAGGCTGAAAAACGCCAATGTACGTTCCTCTCCAAGCATCTTTATGCTTGTTAAAAGCCTTCAAGGCGCCAAGTAGGCTGGAAATATGAAAATCGTGACCGCAAGCGTGTGAAACTCCAACCGTTTTGCCATTTTCGTCTTGCGTGCTAACTGTTGAAGTATAATCTTTCCCTGAATTTTCTTTAATTGGAAGCGCATCAATATCCGCTCTCATAGCAACAACAGGACCTTCGCCGTTTTTAATCTCTGCCACAATGCCTGTCTTGCCAACTCGCTTTGTTTCAATCCCAGCCTTGCTAAGAATATCAATAATTGTTTGAGCTGTATGATCTTCTTTCATTGACAGTTCAGGATGTTGATGAAAGTATTTGTATTGTCTTTCTCGTTCTGATTGGGTTTCATCTAAATCGGATAATATCTTCTGAACTGCCGTAAGTTGCAGCATAAATTCCTGCTTTCTTTTGTTTTATTATAACTTTGTTGAGTTTTGAGATTATTTGATTTTAGTTTTATTTTTCTTTATTTCGTTCTTCGAGAATCTTGTCTACAAGAGCAGCTTTTGCGTCGATTTGATCGCTAAAACCAGGACGAATGTCTAACTTTAAAATAACGCCTGTGCGATAGCCTTTTTCAACAAGAACCATAGTTGCGTCTTTTACAACGCGCATAACATCGTCGAATTCGCCTTCGATATTTGTAAACATTGCGTTCGTTTCGTTTTTTAATCCAGAATCACGAATCACTTTAACGCAATCTGCTACATATTCGCTAAGTTCTTCGCCAACTCCGCTAGGAGCAATGCACAATGCTGCAACTGTATTAGTTTTGTGGCAATTCTTGTTATTGCAAGTATCGCAAGTATTGTTATCAGTGTTTTCGCTCATTTTAAATCCTCTCAAAGTGAAAAATATGTGTTGCAAAATTATGCTTACACTTTATTGTATTCGTTTAGCTTATATATGATGCTTATATATGTTGCTTTAGCGTCACAGGGTTTTTCTATAATAAACACCGTTTTCACCCAAATTTTCTAGATTTACGAAAAAGGTGTATTGTGGCTGTTTCAAAGCTTGATGAAGTCGTATCCTTGGCTAAGCGTCGAGGATTTGTGTTCCCAGCTGGCGAGATTTATGGTGGTACGCGTTCTGCTTGGGATTATGGTCCTTTGGGCGTTGCGTTAAAAGACAATATTAAGCGCGAATGGTGGCGTTATATGGTCACTACGCGTGGCGATGTTGTTGGAGTGGATACTTCTGTTATTTTGCCTTCCCAAGTTTGGGTTGCGTCTGGTCACGTTTCTGTGTTCAATGATCCTTTGATTGAGTGCTTGAATTGCCATAAGCGTCATCGTGCAGATAAGCTCGAAGAATCCTATGCCGAAAAGCACGGCGACAAAATGCCAGAAAATGGCTTGAAAGACATTGCTTGCCCAGATTGCGGCACTCGCGGAAACTGGACGGAGCCTCGCGATTTCAACATGATGCTTCGCACGCATTTAGGACCAGTTGAAGACGAAAACAGCTTGCACTACTTGCGCCCAGAAACAGCTCAAGGCATTTTTGTTGACTTTAAGAACGTTATGACTGCTACACGCCAAAAGCCACCATTTGGCATTGCGAATATTGGTAAGTCTTTCCGTAATGAAATCACTCCTGGAAACTTCATCTTCCGCACTCGCGAGTTTGAGCAAATGGAAATGGAGTTCTTCGTAGAGCCTGGAACAGACGAAGCTTGGCATCAATATTGGATTGATACACGCGTAAATTGGTATGTTGATTTGGGTGTAAAGCCTGAAAATTTGCGTATGTATGAGCATCCTAAAGAGAAGTTAAGCCATTATTCCAAGCGCACTGTAGATATTGAATACAAATTCGGCTTCCAAGGATCTGACTGGGGAGAGCTTGAAGGTATTGCAAACCGTACCGACTACGATTTGTCTGCTCACGCTAAGCATTCTGGCGAGGACTTGAGCTACTTCAATCAGGCTACTGGCGAAAAGTATGTGCCTTACGTTATTGAGCCTGCTGCTGGCCTTACGCGTTCGCTTATGGCATTCTTGGTTGATGCTTACGACGTTGACGAAGCTCCAAACACTAAGGGCGGAGTCGACAAGCGTACTGTTCTTAGACTTGACCCTCGCTTGGCTCCTGTTAAAGCTGCAGTTTTGCCTTTGAGCAAGAAGCCAGAATTGCAGGCTGTTGCTCAAGATTTGGCTGCGGATTTGCGCCAGCACGATTGGGTTATTGATTACGATGAGTCTGGTGCTATTGGTCGCCGCTATCGTCGTGAGGATGAAATTGGTACTCCTTTGTGTGTAACAGTTGATTTTGATACTTTGGAAGATCATGCTGTAACGATCCGCGAGCGCGACACTATGCAACAAGAGCGCGTTTCCTTAGACAAGGTTGCAGATTACGTAGCAAGCCGCATTAACGAAAAGCGCGTTAAGTATCCGCAAGGTCCTGTAGAGATTGTTGGTACTCGCGCTGCAGATGGTGGTGTGGATGTTTCTAAAGAAAACGGTGTTGATGAATCGCAGCCTGTAAAGATTGCTCAGGCTGGCGGCTTGTATTAATACTCGTATAGTGAAAAATCGCTAATAAACAAAAACAAAATATATTAAAGTGAATGGAGTTAAAGCAATATGGATTTTTCTATTAAACCAGTAGATTTAGGGAAAATTCATATTGCAACTCCTGTTGTTTTATCTCCAATGGCTGGTATTACTAACTGGCCTTTTCGAGTGATTTGCCGCGAATATGGTCCGGACGGGCTTTACGTAGCAGAAATGATTACAGCTCGCGCATTAGTTGCAAGGAATCCTAAAGCCTTGCGTTTATGCCGTTTTGCGCCTAACGAAAAAGTGCGTTCTTTGCAACTTTACGGAGTAGATCCTTCTATTGTAGAGCTTGCTGCTCGAATTGTTGTTGATGAGAACATGGCGGATCACGTTGACTTAAACTTTGGATGCCCAGTTCCTAAAGTTACAAGGCGCGGCGGCGGTTCTGCTCTTCCTTGGAAAACAGATTTGCTTCAGGAGATTTTGCATCGTGTTGTTTCTGTTTGTGATCCAGCAGGAATTCCTGTTACAGCTAAGTTCCGCGTTGGTATTGACGAAAATCATGAGACTTTTATGCAAGCTGGTCATATTGCGCAAGAAGAAGGATGTGCTGCTGTAACTTTGCACGCGCGTACCACTGCAGAATATTATGGTGGTCATTCTGATTGGAGTCGTATTGCTGAGCTTGTAAATGCTTTGGATATTCCTGTTTTTGGTAATGGCGATATTTGGGGTGCGGATGACGCTCTTGCAATGTTTAAAGAAACAGGATGCGCAGGCGTTGCTATTGGCCGCGGATGCCAGGGGCGTCCTTGGATTTTTGCTGATATTCGTTCTGCTTGCAATGGAAGCGACGATCGCGTTAATCCAAGTCTTGGGCAAGTTTGCAAGGTGATTTTAAGACATCTTGAGCTTTTAGTCGAGTTTTATGATGGCGACGAGCGAATGGCTGTTCATGACTTGCGCAAGCATATTGCTTGGTATTTAAAGGGGTTCCCTGTTGGAGGTGGAACTCGTAAGAATTTTATGGAATGTGAGTCTATTGAGGATGTCCAGCGTAATATTGATGCGTTAGATTCTTCGCTAAAGCTTCCTGAGCAAGTTTTAGACACGCCGCGTGGGCGAGTTCGTTTTGCAAAAAAAGTTCATTTGCCATATGGGTGGTTGGATTCTCGAATAACATCTCATAGTGAGCGTGAGGAGTTGTTTGGCGATGATCCAATGGATGCAAGTTACTAGGTTTTACTAGTGTTTTCTAGGGTTTTTGAGTATATAAAACATAATATAAACTACTGCTTAATATTTTAAACTTTTGTTAATAAAACGCATTAATGATTTGCGTATAGCACGGTGTATTATCGAATCGGTGACATTTTTTCAGTTTTTATTCATAAAACGCCGCCATTATCGAGCGTTTTGCGCTAAAGTAATGCGTAAACGTGCGTGTGAGTGACAGGAGACAACGGTGAGCGAGATTGCCCAGACTGACAATTTCAACGACAAAACCATAATCAAGGTAGTCGGCGTCGGTGGAGCCGGTGGTAACGCCGTCAACCGAATGATCACCGAGGGTTTGCAGAACGTAGAATTTGTGGCTATTAACACTGATGCCAAGGATTTGTTGCGTTCTGATGCTGACGTGAAGATTTCATTATCTGACGCTTCGAGTCGAGGATTAGGAGCAGGTGCTGACCCAGAAAAAGGCGCTAAAGCTGCTCAAGATCATCAATCTGACATTGAAGAAGCATTAAAGGGCGCCGATATGGTGTTCGTAACCTGCGGAGAAGGCGGTGGAACTGGTACGGGTGCAAGCCCTATTGTTGCCCGCGCTGCACACCAGCAAGGTGCTTTGACAATCGCAGTAGTTACGCGTCCATTCGGTTTTGAAGGACCTCAGCGTGCTGCATCAGCAAAACTTGGTATTGAGAATCTTCGTAAAGAAGTAGACGCTTTGATTGTGATTCCAAACGATCGTTTGTTGGAAATTTCAGATCGAACCATCGGAATTATTGAAGCTTTTAAGACTGCAGATACCGCATTGCTTGCAGGCGTTCAGGGTATTACAGATTTGATTACCATGAATTCTTATATTCATGTTGATTTCTCTGATGTTACCGCTGTTCTTCGCGGTGCAGGAACTGCGCTATTTGGTATTGGTGCAGCGAAGGGTGAAGACAGAGCTACGCAAGCTGCAGAAATTGCTATTAGCTCTCCATTGCTTGAAGAAAGCATTGAAGGTGCTCATGGTGCTTTGATAAATATTGCTGGTCCAAGTGATTTGAAGCTTCAAGAAGCAAGTGCTGCAACAGAGCTTGTTCGTAAGGCAATACATCCAGAAGCGCAGATTATTTGGGGTCTTTCTTTGGACGATTCTTATGGAGACGAGGTTCGTGTTACTGTTATTGCAGCTGGTTTCGATTCTCATCCTAAGTCTGAAGACAGCAAAGCAGGTGCTTTCGTAGATATGCAGGCAGGAGTCGATCCTGTGGCTCCAGCTCATTCCACTACTACTGCTCCTTCTAAGCCTGTGGACACTGTTGAAACCGCGGAACCTGTTTCTTCTATGTTTGATTCTGTTGATCCAGTTAAGCAATATCAAACACAGGCTACTCAAGTGAAGCCTCAAGACGAACCAGACGAGCTGGATATTCCTGATTTTCTGCGTTAAGCATAACTAGGGGAGGGCATCTTAATGGCTGGTTTTATGAAGAACATGATGTCTTATGTAGGCATGAGTGATGTTCAGGACGACGATGATTTCGTTGATTCTCAAACACAGGATACTTCGTTTGACAACGACCACAGTGTTGCTCCTATGAGCCTTCATAATGGTGATGTTGCACAATCTGGTAATGGTGCTTCTACTCGATCTAATGCAGGTCGTATGAGTCGCATTACTACGATTCATCCAAAATCTTATGAGGATGCGCAATTAGTTGGAAGAGCTTTAAGAGATGGAACACCAGTAGTCTTGAATCTTACGGGTGTTAGTGAATCCGTTGCATATCGCATAGTTGATTTTTCTGCTGGCGTTGTGTTTGGTGTTCGCGGATCTATAGAAAGAGTAACTCCTAGAGTCTTCCTTTTAAGCCCTTCTCAAGTAAATATAAAAGTTGAAGATGCTCCTAATGGCGGATCTGCTCGCGACTTATTCTCCTAAAGCTAAATAACATGAGACTAGTCGCCAGCGACCGAACATTCGATTGCTACGCTTAACTTGTATTTAAGGCAGATATCTTTTAGGTATCTGCCTTAAATTTATACTTATTCTGTACTTATATTTTGGTTTACGATTAACTTAGCTATTGTGTAAAATTATTGAAAATAGTTTAAAGGAAAATCTTAATGAATTTTGTAATACGCTTAATACTAATTTTGAATATTTTCATAAACGCTTATCTAGTAATACTGTTTATTCGCGCAGTTTTAGATTGGATTCCGTTTATATTCCATTCTTTTAAACCAAATGCGATTTTGCAAAAATTCACTCAAATCATATATTTTATGACAGAACCACTTTTAAGATTTGCGCGAAAATTTATACCACCAGCAAGATTAGGTAGCATAAGTTTAGACGTGAGTTTTATGGTAGTGTACTTTTTGTTACTAGTTTTACAAATGTTTTTGAATATGCTTTACTGATGCTTATTAATCACAATTTTTAATGAAGCGACACGATAGTTATTAATTTAGAAAAATATTGGTAGATTTCGTAAAAAAATAATCGCTTTTTACACAATTTTTTCTATAGACGTGATAGCATCGAATAGATATATCAAAAGGGCTGCGCGCCCAAAAGTGAGGTGTAATGCATTATGGCTCTGTTAACGCCTAAAGACATTCGCGAGCATACCTTCCAAATCGTTCGATTCAAGGGAGGCTATGATGTTGACGAAGTTGATGACTTTTTGGATCAGGTTACAGAAACAATAGAAGCGCTTGGTCAGCAGGCAGTGCAGGGGCTTGGAGCTTCCACGCAGTCTCTTGGCGCCGATGTTGCTAGCTTGAACAATAAGATTTCTGATTTGACAAAGCAAGTTGAATCTTTAACAAAAGAAAATAATGATTTACGTGAAGCATCCAGCAGCGCGAACAAGAATGACAATGATCTTGCAGCAAAGCTTAAGGAAGCTGAAGAAAATAATCGTGCATTGAGCGAGCAGAATCAGCAGCTCAAAGAGCAGCTGGATGGTTTAGGTGCTCAGGTAGATCAGCTCACAGCACAGGCTGCAAATGCTGATAATGCTAAGGCAGACGCTGATAAGAAAGTTCATGAAGAGCTTGAAAACGTTACTCGCGAACGCGATGACTTTAGAGCAAGTAGCGAGAATTTGGGTCGCGAATTGGAAGAAGTCCGTCAACAGCTTGTTGTAACACAGCAGGAAAATGCAAAGGTTCAGGATTTGTCTCGTCAACTTGAAGAATCTCATAAGCGCGAAGAGCAGCTTCGTGAGCAGGTTGCTAAGATGGAGCCAAGCACGGAAACAGGTAGCTTGCAAAAGATTGCAGGTGCTGGTGCAGAAGTGGGCGGTTCTGAGCCAGAACGCGCTACAGCAATGTTGACTCTTGCAATGCAATTGCACGATCAGTATGTAGATAAGGGCAAGGCTAAGGCAACTCAGATAGTCGAAGAAAGCCAAGCTCGATATAACGAGATCGTTACTAAGGCAGACGATTATTCTAATCGTACTCGTAGCGAGGCTGATGAATACAATAAGCAGACTCGTGGAGATGCGGATGATTACTCCGTTCGTACTCGTAGCGATGCAGACGCTTATGCTGCTCGCGCGCACAACGAGGCAGATGCTTATTCTGGTAAGGTTCGTCAGGCTGCAGATGATTATTCTAAGCAAACTCACGATCAGGCTGATCAATATGAGTCTGAAGTTCAGCATAGAGCAGCGGATTACGATTCCACTACTCGTACTGCTGCAGATGCTTACGCTCGCCAGGTGCGTGAGAATCTTGAAAAGCAGACTAAGGTTATTGAAGGAAACATTCAAAGCCTCAAGCAGTTTGAAACTGAGTATCGTACTCGCTTGACTGACTTCCTTGGTCAGCTTGTTGCTCAAGTTTCCGATGAGAACACTTACAGTTCTATGGAAAATCAGGATCAACAGGATCAAAAGTAGTTATACTAAATCCAGTTAGATTGGAAAAATACATTGACGCATTGTGATATGCGTGTAGAACGGCTGCGTAATCGCGCAGCCGTTTTTGCACTGATTGCTTTTATTGGAGTGGTTTTAGACCGCATAACCAAAGTTTGGGCATTAGCAGCGCTTAGTGGAGGAAAAAACATTGATATTCTTCCACATTTGCTCTCTTTTACTCTTGTTAGGAATCCTGGAGCATCTTTTGGCTTAGGCTCTTCTTTTACTTGGGTTATTAGCGTGTTAGCTTGCGTTGCATGCGCTGCTATGATTGCGGTTGTTAAGCACACAAAATCTTTATATTGGACTATTGCGCTTGCTTTAGCTTTTGCTGGAGCTTTTGGAAATCTTATTGATAGAGCGCAATATGCTCAAGGCTTTTTGGACGGAAAAGTCGTAGATTTTATAAACTACGGATGGTCCGTTGGGAATGTTGCAGATATTGAGCTTATGTTTGCAGGAATTGCAGTTATATGCCTTATTTTGATTGGGATTCCTCTTTTATAGAGCGCGCTGATGAGTGATATTCGTTTTACAGTTACGAGTCAATTTGCTGGATGCAGGTTCGACGTATGTTTGTCGAAACTTATGGGAGTATCGCGTGCAAACGCAATATCGCTAATCGATAGTGGCAAAGCAAAAATCTTAGATAGAAAATCACAAAAATCCTCCACTTTACAAGATGGGGATGTGATTGTTATAAATCAAGAGGAAGTTGATGATCAAAAAGAAAAGTCAACTAGCAAATCCACTATATGCAATATTCCAATAGTTTATAACGATGAAGATATTGTTGTAGTAGATAAGCCTGTTGGAGTTGCAGCGCATTCAGCAAAAGGCTGGGATGGTCCAACAGTGCCAGAATGTCTAGAGGCAAGCGGTGTTGAAATAAAAACAACCGTGTGCGATGAATCCAGAAAAGGAATCGTAAGCAGATTAGACGTTGGAACAAGCGGATTAATGCTGGTTTGCAAAACAGATTTTGCGTATGAAGAAATGAAAAAACAGTTCGCAAATCATAGTGTGAAGAAAATATATCACGCTTTAGTCCAAGGAAATCTTAAACAAAATAAAGCTACAATTGATGCACCAATTGGGCGAGCAAAAGTTTCAGATTTTCGTTTTACAATAACTAAATCAGGTAAGCCTGCAATTACGCATTGGGATGTTATAGAGCGTTTTAAGGGAGCGACTTTAGTGAAAGTCAATCTGGAAACTGGCAGAACACACCAAATTCGTGTGCATTTTTCGTCAATAGGACATCCGGTAGTGGGTGATCCTATGTATGGCGCAAATCCTCAATTAAGTGAAAAATTAGGGCTTTCTAGACAGTGGCTTCATGCAATGAGTCTAAAATTTAAACATCCTCGAACGGGAGAACTTATTAAAGTTGAATCGAAGTATCCGTTAGATTTGCAACACGCTTTACACGCCATACAAGAATTGTAAAAGTAGAGTTATTTAGTAAAACAGGTCATATTGCATCTATAGAATAGCCACTATGGCTAGGTTGGAAACAAACTTCGTACACTTACATAATCACACGCATTATTCGCTTTTGGATGGTGCTTCGAAGATACCAGACCTAGTTGCACGTGCAAAAGAATTAGGTATGCCAGCTGTGGCTATTACAGACCACGGAAATATGCATGGTGCATACGAAATGTGGAGTACTGCTGTAAAAGCTGGAATTAAGCCGATTATTGGAATCGAAGCTTATGTGACCCCTGAAACAGCCAGACAAGACAAGAGCAGAGTGCATTGGGGAACTGAAGCGCAAAGAAGCGACGATGTTTCTGGCGGCGGTTTGATTACGCACATGACAATGTGGGCTGAAAATGATGAAGGCTTAACAAATCTACTCAAAGCGTCTTCTATAGCTAATTTAGAAGGTCGCGTAATGCGATACCCTCGAATGGATAAAGATGTGTTATCAAGGTATTCTAAAGGGGTTATAGCGTCTTCTGGATGCCCATCTGGTATTATCCAAACGCGTCTTCGTTTAGGTCAATTTGATGAGGCTTTACGCGCTGCAGGCGAGTTTCAGGATATTTTTGGGCGCGATAATTTCTTTATAGAATTAATGAATCATGGGCTTTCTATCGAAACGCGCGTTACTAAAGATTTGCTTGAGATTGCTAAGCGTCTTAATGCGCCTCTTCTTGCTACAAACGATTTGCATTACGTGCACGAAGAAGATCGCGAAGCGCAAGATGCAATGCTATGCATTAATTCAGGATCGCGCTTGGATGATCCAGACCGTTTTAAGTTTGATGGCTCTGGATACTATTTAAAATCTGCCGAGCAGATGCGTGAATTGTTTAAAGAGTTTCCAGAGGCTTGTGACAATACGCTAGAAATTGCCCGTCGTTGTAACGTTATGTTCGACGATGGTGAAGATGGCGCTTTTATGCCGCAATTTGATTGCCCTGAAGGTTGGGATGAGACTTCGCTATTCCTTAAAAAAGTTGAAGAAGGATTAGAGCGTAGATATAACAACAATGTTCCTATGGAAGTCTTAAAACAAGCAGACTACGAGTGTGGTGTTATATGTCAAATGCAGTTCTGCGGATACTTCCTAGTTGTTGCGGACTACATAAATTGGGCAAAAGCACATGGTGTTATGGTTGGTCCTGGACGTGGTTCTGCAGCAGGCGCAATGGTTGCGTATGCTATGGGAATTACTGAGCTTGACCCAATGAAGCATGGTCTGATTTTTGAACGATTCCTAAACCCAGAGCGAGTATCTTTACCAGATATTGATGTTGACTTTGACCCAGATGGTAGAGCCAAAGTTTTGGAATACGTCGGTGAAAAATATGGAAGAGATAAAGTAGCTCAATGCGTGATTTATGGAACGATTAAAACAAAGCAAGCATTGAAGGATTCAGCTCGAATAATGGGCTACGAGTTTTCCGTTGGAGAAAAAATTACAAAAATTCTGCCTCCTCCAAAAAACGGAAAAGATATGAGTTTCCACGATATTTTTGATGAAAAATCAAAGAGATACGCGGAGGCGCGCGAGTTTCGCGAAATGTATGACACTGATCCAGATACGAAGCGAATTACTGAAGAAGCAAAAGGTATTGAAGGTTTGATTCGCCAAACTGGTGTTCATGCTTGCGCAACAATCATGGGCTCGGAGCCGATTACTGATACTTCGCCTCTTTTGGAGCGTACTGATGGAACAATAACAACAACGTTCGAGTATCATACTTGCGAAACGTTGGGCTTAGTGAAAATGGACTTTTTGGGTCTTTCCAACTTAACAGTTATTAGGGATACGCTTAAAAATGTTGAGCATAATGGTAAAGAGCCTATTGATTACACTAAAATTCCGCTTGACGATAAGGAAACATATCAGCTTCTTGCTAGGGGAGACACTTTAGGAGTCTTCCAGCTTGATTCCGACGGTATGCGTGCCCTTCTGCGCACACTTAAGCCAGATAACTTTAACGATATATCGGCTTTGATTGCACTTTATAGACCAGGTCCTATGGATATGGATTCTCACACTAACTACGCCAAGCGTAAGAATGGTTTACAAGAGATAACGCCTATCCATCCTGAAGTTGCTGAGCCGCTAAAAGATGTTCTTGGCGAAACATATGGTTTGATTGTTTACCAGGAGCAGGTGCAGTCAGCTGCGCGTATTTTAGCTGGGTATAGCCTTGGTAAAGCAGATGTTTTGCGTCGAGCAATGGGTAAAAAGAAGCCAGAAGTGTTGGCTAAAGAAAAAATCCCGTTCTTTAAAGGCATGAAAGAACATGGTTATTCAGAAGAAGCTGCACAAGCTGTTTGGGATGTTCTGGTTCCTTTTTCTGGTTACGCGTTTAACAAGGCTCATTCAGCCGCATACGGTTTGATTTCTTATTGGACTGCGTATTTGAAAACGCATTATCCTGTGGAGTTTATGGCTGCATTGCTTCAAAACGAGCGCACGAATAAGGATAAGACAGCGCTCTACTTGGGTGAAGCTAGACGCATGGGTATTCGTGTTTTGCAGCCAGATATTAACGAGTCTGTTCTTGAATATTCTGCAGTTGGAGATGTAGTTCGTTTTGGACTTGGAGCTGTTAGGAATGTTGGTGATAAAGCCGTTAACGATATTATTAGCGAAAGGGAAAGCGAGCGCGGAAAGTTTATTGATTTTAAGGATTTTGTAAACCGTGTATCTTTTGCCGCTTTGAATCGTAGACTTGTCGAATCTCTTATTAAATCTGGTGCTTTTGATTCAATTAATCCTTGTAGAAGAGCTATTTTTGAAATTTGTGAACCACTAATTGACTCTGTTATTTCTATTAAGCGCAGACAGGCAGGTGGTCAGTTTGATCTTTTTGCTGATCTTGATGATTCCGATAGTGATCTTGGAGATGCTCAAATCAACATTCCAGATGTTGAAGAATGGGATAAAAAAACGAAGCTAAACTTTGAGCGAGAAATGCTTGGGCTTTACGTTTCGGATCATCCTTTGAGTGGTCTTTCTGCTGTGCTGGCTGGTCTTAGGGAAATGTCGATTGCTCAGCTTTTAAATCGCGCTAAAACTATGGGCGAAAATCAGCAGGTAACTCTTGCAGGCCTTGTGACTAGCGTAGACAGGCGAGTATCTAAAAAAGGTAATGCTTGGGCGATTGTAACTATTGAAGACATGGAAAGTTCAATACAATGCATGTTCTTTGGTAAGGTCTATGAGTCATCTGCTGCAGAACTTGCGATTGATCAAGTTGTGAGAATTAGGGGACAGGTAGAGGTTCGAGACGAAACAGTGTCTTTAAGAGCAACTGAGTTTGAAGTTCCAAGCTTAGAGGCGGAAGATGCTCAGCCTGTTACAATTGTTCTTCCTTTGCAAGCATTAGAAAAGTCACGTATAAAAGAGCTTGAAAATATTGTTACAAGACATCCTGGTTGTTGCGAAATGAATCTTGCTTTGATTGATTCTAGAGGATGCGCAAAAGTGTTATCGTTTGGAGATAGATTTAGAGTTAAGCGAGATACGTCACTTTTTGCAGAGATCAAAATATTGTTTGGTCCTAATTGTTTGCCAAGCGCGTAGATTATGCTTAAAGTGTTTTTAAGTGGCGTTAACTAGCTGTTTAATAAGTTAGGGGTACAAAATGTGTGCAGATCATGAAGGTTTGAGTGAAGATAGTAGCTACAAAAACTTTGCGAATAATGGGAAAAATTCCAATAATTCTTCTAATTCCAAAGAGTCGAAAGAAGTTCGCACATCTTTTACTGATAAAGAGCTTGAAGATGCGTTACTTGGATTTGAAAAAGAATTTAGCGATGAACAAAAACATGATTCTGTCGATGATGTTGTAAACAAAATTGAGCAAGCAAACTTTGAAGAAGATTTGGAAGGTTTGCTGGGTAAAAAAGCCAAGTGTGCTCTGTTTCTAACTGTTATGGAACCAGGGGAGCTTCTTGCTGCTTTTTGTAAAATGGCTGGTATTAGAGCTAAATGTTTTAGTGACGAGAACGGTGGAGTCGCCGTTTTATGCGATTTAGACGAGGATAATCCAGAAAAATCTGTTAAACGATTCACAGAGTATTTTCGCGGTATTCCAGCGATTTTAATGGTGAATCGAGCTAATAAAATTGATGCAAAAGTCTACGAATATAAAAAAGAAGTACAGGATGCTATTCCTCCCATGGTTCTTACCATGTCTGCTAGATGTGTGGAAGATCTTATGATTTGTTATGCGACAGTTGAAGATCTTAAAGAGTCTGGGATTGAGGTTACTTATACGGATGATTTAAGTGATGAGCAAGCTAAAGAGATTTTTTATAAATATGGCAAAAAAATGTGAGCCTAATCTTGCAAATACGCTAAATTAAAAGTAAGTAAATTCATTGCTATATTTCTAAATAAAAACTAAATATAAGAGATAATATAGTCATTGCGTTTTGCTCTAAAAACATGTTGAAAAATATAAGACTTGAATACTGATTGGACTGTAGATATGGATAGACAACAAGAGTTCGCTTTGCGTACGGTTGAAGAGCGTGATGTCCGTTTTATTAGACTATGGTTCACGGATGTTCTTGGAACTCTTAAATCGGTTGCTATTGCTCCAGCAGAGCTTGAAGCTGCGTTTGAAGAGGGTATTGGCTTTGATGGGTCTGCGATTGAAGGCATGACTCGCGTTTTAGAAGACGACATGATTGTTAAGCCAGATCCTTCGACTTTCCAACTTTTGCCATGGCATGGCGGCCCAGAGGGTACGGCACGCATGTTTTGTGATGTTTTAACGCCAGACGGGGAGCCGTCTCTTGGAGACCCTCGTCATGTTCTTAAGACTGCGCTCGCAAAAGCTAAAGAAAAAGGCTTTACTTTTTACGTTCATCCAGAAATTGAGTTTTACTTATTTGAAACGCAAGACGATTGGTCTAAAGCACCTGTTCCTATTGATGAAGGTGGGTATTTCGACCACGTTCCAAGAAGTTCGGCAATGGACTTTCGTCGTAGTGCTGTGAGCATGCTTGAACAGATGGGTATTTCTGTTGAGTATTCTCACCACGAAGGTGGCCCTGGTCAAAACGAGATTGACTTAAGATATGCAGACGCTCTTACTACTGCAGATAACATTATGACTTTCCGCACTGTTGTTAAGGAGATTTCTCTTGAGCGCGGAATGTATGCGAGCTTTATGCCTAAGCCTTTAACGGATCAGCCTGGTTCTGGTATGCACACGCATTTAAGCTTGTTTGAAGGAGATTCCAACGCTTTCTACGAGGCTGGGCAAGAGTTTAATATGTCGCTTATTGCGCGCCAATTTGCGGCTGGTATTTTGCATCATGCTGCGGAAATTTGCGCTGTTACCGATCAGTATGTGAACTCTTATAAGCGCTTGTGGGGTGGAGCGGAAGCGCCTAGCTATGTTTGCTGGGGTCATAGTAACCGTTCTGCGCTTTTGCGTGTGCCTCAATATAAGCCAGGCAAAGGTAATTCTTGCCGTATGGAGTTTCGTGCTTTGGATCCTGTGGCGAATCCGTATCTTGCATACTCTGTTTTGTTGGCTGCTGGTTTAGATGGTATTGAAAAGCAGATGATTTTATGTGAGCCTACGAGCGATGACGTTTGGGAGCTTACGGATGCTGAACGTCAGGCTATGGGTATTCAGCCACTTCCTGAGTCTTTGGATGAGGCTTTGAAGATTATGGAGAAGTCTGATTTTGTGGCTAGCGTACTTGGTGAGCATGCTTTTGAGTATTTCTTGCGTAATAAGCATCAGGAATGGGAAGAGTATCGTCGTCAGGTCACTCCTTTTGAATTGCAGAAGTATTTGCCTAGACTTTAGTTTTCTTTTGTATTGCTTTCGCGCGTGTCAAATCTAAATTTTTGGATATTTTTGGATATTTTTCAAATGTTATTATTTGTGATTGTTGACACGCGTTTTAATTTTTTGTATTCATATGTTTAATTTATGGCTGAGCTCACAGCTATAATCTAAACATATGTTTATATATATTAACGTTTGTTGAAAATTATAACATTTTATAACAAAATTCGTGAATATTAACAATTAAAGCAACATTATGTCTTCTTGCTTCTATTTAAATATGCCATTGCTTTTCGAGATTATAATAATAAAATTTTTAAATTGGTGATACTTAAATATCAAGTTAGATATTCAATTACACCCATGATTTACAACGACTGTAAGCCATGCCTAAATATAAGAAGGAAGGTAACTCAAGTGAAGAAGCTGATTCTTGATCTTGATACTGGTGTTGACGATACTCTCGCTATATCTTATGCTCTTGGAAGCCCCGAAATGGAGCTTATTGGCATAACTGGCACATACGGTAATGTTTTAATGGAGCAAGGTGTTCGTAACGCGCTTGCAATCACAGATTTACTTGGGCATCCAGAAGTAAAAGTTTATAAAGGTCTTTCACACGCAAGCACAAAAGATTCGTTTGAAGTGCTTCCAATATCTGCTTTTATTCATGGTGACAATGGAATTGGCGATGTTGAAATTCCAGATTCTCCTCGCAAAGCAGAAGATGAATCCGCTGTTGATTTCATTATTGATTCCGTAAAGAAATATGGCAAGGACTTAGTGTATGTTCCAACCGGTCCAATGACCAATATTGCTGCTGCATTGAAGAAAGCTCCAGAAATCAAAGACGAAATCGGAAAGATTGTTTTGATGGGTGGAGCGCTCACCATTCATGGAAACGTAAACGCTTGGACTGAGGCGAATATTTCCCAAGATCCAGATGCTGCAGATATTCTATTCCGTTCTGGTGCTCCAGTGACAATGATTGGTTTGGATGTTACCTTACAGACTTTGCTTACTTACAAGGAGACAAAGCAATGGCGTGATCTTAACACCAAGGCTGGCAAGTTCCTTGCAGATATGACTGATTTTTACATCAAAGCTTATGAAACCACTGCTCCGCACCTTGGTGGATGTGGTTTGCATGATCCTTTGGCTGTTGCTGTTGCAGTTGATCCAACGCTTGTTACAACGCTTCCAATTAACATGCAGGTTGATGTGGAAGGTCCAACTCGCGGTCGTACCATCGGTGATGTTACGCGCTTGAATGACCCTGTTAAGACAATGCAAGTTGCTGTTGGCGTAGACGTTCCACGATTCTTGAACGAGTTTATGACGCGTATTTCTGGTTTGGCAAAAATCGCTGGCTGAGATCATATTGTTTGTGTTGCGCAACATTTTGCGACCTTCTACGCTTCTTGTTGCACAACATGCTTTATGCGTAAATGTAAAAATTAAAAATATTTATTGATCGGATTATTATGACTGAAATTGCAAAATCTACTGCGGTAGATCCATACGAGGATCCAAAAACCCGCGACAAAGTGGCGATTTACTCGCTGATTTTGTTGCTTATAACCTTTATTCTTGGAACATTATGTTTGCAGGGATTTAATCTTGTATTCGACCAGATTGGCAAGGCTGTTGGTGCCCCTGATCAAGCTTCGCTTATTACAAGCTTGCCAATTATTGTTCTAGGTATCGTGTGCTTTATATACGGTTCTCTAGGTGACTTTGTTTCTCTTCGCAGACTTATAACAATCGGTCTTGTAACACTGTTTGTTGGTTCCTTGTTTGGTTTTATTGCAAACTTCTTCTTTACTCCAAATTTGTGGACTGTTATTATTGCTCGCATTATGCAAACTGCTGGTGAACAGGTAGCAGGTTCTTCCTTCCTTGTTATTGCAACTAAGTATTTGCGCAATGATTTGAAAGTTATTTTCTTTGGACTCTTTACTGCCGCATATCAGCTTTCTGCTTCTATCGGCGTATTTGCTGCTGGTGCTCTTAGCTCTATTGCTTGGCAATATTTGTTCCTTATTCCTGCGATAACCATTCTGTTCTTGCCAGTACTCGTTAAATGCTTACCGACTAAGAATGGTATTGGTGGAAAGATTGATAAACTCGGCTTTACCATATTCGGTATTGCTGTGACATTGTTGACTTTGTTCTTCTCTTACAAAGTTTGGGGATTGTTACTTGGATCCATCGTCCTGTTTGTTGTGTTCGCTGGATACATTATGAAGGCAAAGAACCCGTTTGTGACTCCTGCATTCTTTAAGAATAAGCGTTGGCTTTCGGGCATTGTTTTGATATTCATCTTCTACTTTACTAACTATTGCATGCCTCCAATTTACAATGTAATTGGCGGTGCTTTATACAAGATGGATACTTCTCAGGTTTCTTCTTACCTTGTATGGGCATTCGTCGTAGCAGCAGTGTTTGGCACTTGTTCTGGAACAATCATCGGTTTCATTGGACGTAAAGCTGGTATTATTACAGCTGCTGTTCTTATGATTCTTGGATGGGTTGGTGCTGCTGTATTCATCAATTCTGGGTTCCTTACATTAACACTGTGCGCATGCGTTTACTACGCTGGGTGCGGACTTATGTATTCGCCAATCGTTTCTACTGTTCTTAGCGCATTGCCTGTTGAAGAGTCTGGTCGTGGCTGCGGTATGAACGATTTGGTTATGAACGTTACAGCTTCTATTGGTATTTCTATTTTCAGCGGATTCTTTGCTGGAAATCTGTTCAAAGGATTCTCCTTTGCGAATATTCAAGGATTAGCTGCAGGATACTCAAACTTGCTTATGATGGGCGCTATTGTAGCCTTCATAGGTTTGGTGGTTTACATAGTTCGTAGCGTTATGGTTAAAGAGTAATTAATCTTTACCCAATATATTAGTGGTCACTATCTTGCAGTCATCTTTGGCTGCGTGGATAGTGGCCACTTTTTGTAGTCTTATGCCGCGCATTTTTACGCTAACATAGTTTTTTCATACGCTGAATACTAATCGGGTATGCTGTTCCAAGTTCTTGTGCCCAAAGAGAAACATAGAATTCTTCGCACATCCACTTTAGTTTTTGAGCTTTTTCTTGAGCCTCATCTCTATTAGGTCCAGCAGGCAAGCTTTCTGCTCTATTTTGAGCTTCTAGCACAAGCTTATGAGCTTCATCTGCTTGCCAAGCCCATCGTACATCTCTATCCTTATTTGTTTTAGCTTTATCAAGTCTAATTAAATCAGCATGCAAGTAGCGTTCTATTGAACTAAGTGCGCTAGAATCTGCTTTTGCAATAAATCCAGGAAAAACAAGTGAGGCTGCGTGTTCTCTAATCGATTGAAGAACGCTAAGCATTGGCAAGTCGGCTTTGCCGCCAACAGCAGTGCTAACTTTAGCAAAACGCTTCAAAATAGCAATCACATCGTGCGCAATACCATAAACTGTATCTTCGTATACTTCGGCAATATTTCCAACAGCTTCCTTAAGCTCAACATCGTTAGTAATTTTTTGTGTATCTGGTATAAGTCGCTTAATAGCTGCCATTTGCAAATCTTGGGCCAAATCTTTAGAAGACTTATAAGGTGCAGAAGCAAGTATCAGAGCCTCACTTCCGAGCCATCTAGATGTAATACGTTTATCATCTAAAATAAGCATATTGAGCGCGCCCTGCCAAACCATTTGAGATCTAGAAAGATTAGTTGCACCAGACTTGTGTAACAAATCTGCTCTCTCAACAACATTTCCAGCTTGTGCAGCTTTAATCGCTTTGCTATTAACAACATTTAATGCACACTCTTGAGCTGATTTTGCAAAGCGATGCTGAAGACTTATTAGCGATTTATCTGTTCCTAAAACAGTAGGCTTAATGCGCTTTTTGCTTTGATTATGGGAATTGTTTGATTTATTTTGATTAGCTTTCTTTTGCTCAACGCTAAAAGTTATGCGCAAATAAGGAGATAGCCGTTGCAACTGTTCATCGCTTAAAACTTCTGGGTGGATTTGTGCTCCAACAACACTAATCGCAGCTTTAGTAAAGACTTCGCTAAAATCTTGCCAAATAAAATCTTCTTGTGGATTTTCGTTTATTCCTGGAAGATAGTCATAATTGTCATCTATCCACTCACGGATTTTACGAGCAGTATCTGGAGCTGGAACGAATTGTACTCGCAAAGTCTTAGGAAGAGACTTAATCATGCCAATAATAAGCTCGTCTAATAAGCCTGGCACATTCCAAGTAAACTCTTGAGGTTTAAGTCGCAAAAGCGCATGAAGTGGAACGTGTACAGTTACACCATCTAAAGGATCATGCGGATCATAAATGTAGCTTAAATGCAAGTTGATTTTCTGACCGTCTGTTCCAATCGTATGCCAAGTATCTGGGTAATCTGCCAAATCAGTGTCATTTGCGTATTGCAAGCGCTCAACACAATCTGGGTTAAAATCAAGAAAATGCGGGTCTTGGAGCCTGTAATTTTTCCACCATTTAGCTAAATCTGCAATAGTCGTAGCTTCTTGAGGAAGTTTATTATCGTAAAAAGTAAACAAATCCTCGTCGTTTACAGTTTCGCTTGCCTGTCTAGTGCGATTTGTTTGATTATCGGCATCGTTTAAAATGTTAATATTTGAGGAGATAAAATCGTTGAATGGAAAACGCTGTTGAACGTTTCCTTCGACTAAGCCTTGACGAATCATTAACATTCGAGATTCGTAAGGGTTGATTTTAGACCATTGAACAGTGCGATTTTGCACAATAGGCAAGCCGTACAAAAGCACCTTCGATTGGGCGATTGCTGCACCTTTGCTTGCGCTCCAATGAGCATCTGAATATGTTACGCGAGTAAGATTCTTAGCTAAAGACTCTGCCCAAGCAGGGTCGATTTGCGCGCAATACCTTGCCCAAAGTCTAGAAGTTTCAACTAATTCCGTACACATAATCCAAGAAGGAGTTGTTTTAGAAACAGATGAAGCTGGAAAGATTGCAAACCTTGTGCTTCTAGCACCCTGATAATCGTTTTTTGCCATTTTTTGAGCGCGCTTAATAGCGCGAATTTTGGCTGTTCCGCGAAGACCTGCAAAATCCGAAGCCTTAGGCTCGCGAATAACTTGCATGCCAATCATAGAAAGCAAGCCAGAAAGCATAGAAGCGTGGATTCCTTGGTAATCCCAAGTGCAGCAAAGACTGTGAGCAGCTTGCTGATTATTTGGTAATTGGCGGATTTGCAAAGGTGCGCGTTTAAGTGGTAATGCTTCGCCAACATTATAATGAAGTTCTTTGCATAAATCTTTAAGCTGATTAACTAAATCTTTCCACTGTTTTAGGCGTAAAAAGTGGAAAAATTCCTCTTTGCAAAGTCGCCTTAGCGCGTTATTGCTTATTTCGCCATCCGCTTGGAATATGCGATCCCAAATATTCAATGCCGTTAAAAAGTCACTTAACTCGTCTGCATAACGATTGTGTAATCTATCTGCTTCATCGCGTTTATCTTCCGGACGTTCGCGCGGATCTTGCAAACTCAAAAACGCCACAATTACCAGCACAGCAGCAAGAGTATTAGGAGTGGTTTTACGCGCAGCTTCAATAATCATGCGTCCTAAACGAATGTCAATCGGTAGTTTAGAAAGCTCGCGTCCAATATGAGTTAAAGTGATGAAGCCTGATTTTCTGCTTATTGCACCAAGTTCACTAAGCTCGTTAAAGCCGTCGCTTACAGCCTTAATATCTGGAGGATCAATGAATCCAAAATTCGTTATATCTTCGCCAGTTTTAGCAACACCAACAGAGAGCATGTGTAAAACAACAGCGCCGAGTGAAGTGCGTAAAATCTCGGGGTCGGTAAAGCGCGGGCGAGTTTCGTAATCTTCCCTAGAATACAAGCGAATAGCAATGCCATCTGCAATTCGCCCACAACGACCAGAGCGCTGATCTGCACTTGCTTGAGAAATAGGTTCTATAGGAAGACGCTGAACTTTAGCAGACTTAGAATATCTAGAAATTCTAGCAAAACCAGGGTCTACAACGTAGCGAATCGAAGGCACTGTAAGAGAAGTTTCTGCAACATTAGTGGCGATTACAATGCGCTGATGTGTGTGGTGTTCAAAAACGCGATGCTGGTCTTTAGAAGAAAGACGTGCAAAAAGTGGAACAATCTCAATGGCGTCACTACGATTCATGTCGCTTGCACGCGCACCGAAATAAGAACGCAACGATGCTTCAAATTCTCGAATATCGCGCTCGCCAGAAGCAAAAACCATAATATCGCGCGCGCCTTGAGTGTGGTTTGAATGAATCACAAGTTGCGCGCATGCGCGAGTTACAGCAGAAGCAATGTCTTCGTCGCAAATATCGCCGCTTTCCGAAAGACTTTGGCTTTGCGCAACGCTTTCATCATCCATAGCAATATCGGCAAAACCTGGAACGTGCCTCATAAGTGAAGGCGCGCTTCCAAGCGGCTCGTAAAGTACGCGCACGGGGTATGTTCGCCCCGAAACCTCTATAACAGGCACCTTAATGTGCAGCGCTTGCTCAAAATGGTCTTTAAATTTTGCAGAATCTATTGTTGCAGAAGTGATAATAAGTTTTAAGTCTTTGCGCTTTGGCAAAAGAGTTGTTAAATATCCAAGCAAAAAATCAATATTTAGGCTACGCTCGTGAGCTTCATCAATGATAATAGTGTCATAGCGCGTAAGAAGTGGATCGCGTTGAATTTGAGCGAGTAGAATACCATCCGTAACTATCCGAAGCTTTGTTTTAGATGAGCTTTCGTCGTTAAAACGTACCTGATAGCCGATTTCTTCGCCAAGCTTAACACCCATTTCGCTTGCGATTCGTTCGGCAACTGTGCGCGCAGCAAGTCGTCGAGGTTGTGTGTGAACAATTTGCTTTCCGCGACCACCTCTGCCAAGTTCCAAAGCCATTTTTGGGATTTGAGTGGTTTTGCCAGAACCAGTTTGACCAGATACGATTATAACCTGCGACTCTTTAATGGCTTCAATAATCTGGTCGTGTGCAGCACAAATCGGCAGTTCACTAGGATAGTCAAAGTTCATATTCAATCCTGTTAAATTTTGCTAAATCTTATTTTCTTAAAACTTCTATAATCCTGTATCCCTTAGAGCTTGCGTATTTTTCAACGCTAAAATCTTCCCCAAGAGTTTTAGAAAGCCAAGTGATTAAGGAATCGGAGCCAAGATTTTTTTGAACAACTAAATAAGCAGCTCCACCAACTTTTAGGCGAGGAAGCCAGGTGATCAAAATATTGTGCAAAACGTCTTTTCCAACGCGGATTGGAGGATTAGACCAAATAAGATCAATGTCTTTTAGCGCATCTTCTTTTAATGCATCTTCTACAAGATAAGTGTGAATGTTGTTTAATCCAGCATTCTTGGCATTAATATCAGTAAGATCTAGAGCACGTTCATTAACATCTACAGCATAAATTTGCGCATTAGGGGATTCAAAACCTAAAGCCAAACTAATAGCACCCCAGCCGCAACCGATGTCGAAAAATCGCCCATTTTCTGGAGGCTGTGGAGCGTGTTTAAGTAGAACTGCAGTGCCTAAATCAAGCTTAGAGGAGCTAAAAACTCCATTAGAAACCTGCACGCTAACCTCGTGACCACGCAAATCAACATGCAAAGTTCGTCTTAAGTCTAAAGAGTTTGGATTAGCGGAAAAATACTGTTCGCCGCCAGTTTTAGCTTCTTTAGTATTTTTGTTTGTTTTAGTAGCATTAATGCTGCTCGTCTTTTTAGTTTTATTAAAAGTGTTAATAGCCATTTTAGTGTTGCGTTAAAAATTATGTCTTCTAGATTCACAATAATAAAACAAACGTTGTAAATCGTGTATTAACAGGGGATTTAGCGTTAGTAGTTAAAGCAAAATAGCAAAGGGCATAGTTTTGGTAGATACTTTAGCAAACAGCAATTTGGCGAGTGGTGATAATAATATGCCTGAGCATAAAAATGAGCATAAAGACGTTCTTTCAGGACATTCCGAAGTACTACTAGATTCCACAAACACTGGATCAAGCCTAGAAAGTAACGATGAAGCTTGGCAAGAGCGCGAATCAAGAAACGCCTTAAAACGAGTTGCGGGTCTTGGAGAATTACAAGACGTAACCGAAGTAGAATACAGAAAACTAAGACTAGAACGCGTTGTTTTAGTAGGAGTATGGTCTAGCGCTCGCGGAACTTTAAGCCAAGCAGAAGAGTCCCTTAGAGAGTTGGCGGCGCTTGCTAAAACAGCTGGCGCAGTAGTATGCGACGGCATGTTGCAGCAAAGATACAGACCAGATGCAGCAACGTATGTTGGTTCTGGAAAAGCGCGTGAACTTGCAGCGGTTGTGGCGCAAAATGATGCGGATACGATTGTGGTAGACGACGATCTTCCACCAAGCCAAAGAAGAGCTTTGGAAGATGCCACTAAAGTCAAGGTTGTAGACAGAACGGCTGTTATTCTAGACATTTTCGCTCAGCATGCAACAAGTAGGGAAGGAAAGGCACAAGTCGAGCTTGCTCAGCTTCAATACATGCTTCCGCGACTTAGAGGTTGGGGTGCTGCTCTTTCTAGGCAGGCTGGTGGTCGCGCTGCAGGAGATGCAGGAATAGGCTCTAGAGGCCCTGGAGAAACAAAAATCGAAATGGATAGGCGCGCAATTAGGAATCGAATTTCAAAATTGCGTCACGACATTGCACTAATGGCACCAACTCGCGAGACAAAGCGCGGATCTAGGCGTCGTCAAGATATTCCAACTGTTGCAGTAGTAGGGTATACAAATGCTGGAAAATCTTCGATTATAAACAGACTTACAGGATCTAAAGAACTTGTAGAAAACGCGCTTTTTGCAACTTTGGATACTGCTGTTCGAAAATCTTTAACTAAAGATGGTCGCGCTTATACACTTGTAGACACTGTTGGCTTCGTTAGAAGGCTGCCTACTCAGCTAGTAGAAGCGTTTAAATCAACTTTGGAAGAAGTTGGTAATGCAGATGTAATTTTGCACGTAGTTGACGGTTCTCACCCAGACCCTGTTTCTCAAATTGAGGCAGTTAACGAGGTTTTAGCTCAAATTGACGGTGTGGAAGATATAGCGCAAATTATTGCTTTTAATAAGTCGGATGTTATGCAAGAACCAATGCGTTTACGCTTGCAATCGTTGTATCCTGATTCTTTAATTGTGTCTGCTGCAAGTGGAACAAATATTGACCGTTTAAGAACGCGTATAGAAAATTTGTTACCTTCACCACATGTTCATGTTAAAGTTACATTGCCTTATAGCGATTATTCTGGGTCTTTGCTATCTAGAGTTAGGGAAAACGGTATTGTAAAATCCGCGGAATATAAGGATTCTGGTGTAGAATTAGATGCTTTTGTTGGCGATTCTTTGGCTGCAAAACTTATGCAAATTGCACTTTAAACAAAATTCCGGTGGTGTGATTAAAGTAAAAACTGTTTATACACATATAGCTCTTAATGTGAGAGCAGCCCTTGTATTTTTCTATTTATAAGTTATAAGGGTCGACTCGGTTTGTGGAAAAGGGGTTTTTCTAATGGTGAGTTCTCAGGTTAAGCCAACTAAGCTTGCGATTATTGGTGCTGGTGCAGTAGGTTCCACGCTTGCGTTTGCTGCAGCTCAGCGCGGTGTTGCTCGTGAAATTGTGCTTGAGGATATCGCTAAGGAACGTGTTGAGGCAGAAGTGCTCGATATGCAGCATGGTTCTAGCTTCTATCCAGCCGTTTCTATTGATGGCTCAGATGACGTTGAAATCTGCCGTGACGCAGACATGGTTGTTATTACTGCTGGTGCTCGTCAAAAGCCTGGTCAGACTCGCTTGGAGCTTGCAGGTGCAACCATCAACATTATGAAGTCGATTATTCCTAATGTTGTGAAGGTCGCTCCAAACGCTATCTACATGCTTATTACAAATCCTGTGGATGTTGTTACGCATGTTTCTATGAAGCTTTCTGGTCTTCCTGCTAATCAAATGTTTGGATCTGGTACAAACCTTGATTCTGCACGTTTGCGCTTCCTTATTGCGCAGCAAACTGGTGTGAATGTTAAGAATGTTCACGCTTATATTGCTGGCGAGCATGGCGATTCCGAAGTTCCTCTTTGGGCTTCTGCAACTATTGGTGGTGTTCCAATGTGCGAGTGGAATGCTCTTCCAGGTCATGAGCCATTGGATGAAGCTAAGCGCGAAGAGATTCATCAAGAAGTTAAGAACGCAGCTTACAAGATTATTAACGGTAAGGGCGCTACAAACTACGCTATCGCTATGTCTGGTGTTGATATTGTTGAAGCCGTTCTTCGCGATACTAACCGCATTTTGCCAGTATCTTCTCTTCTTGACGATTTCCATGGAATCTCAGACGTCTGCATGTCCGTTCCAACTTTGTTGAACCGTAATGGCGTAAACTCTCGCTTGAACACTCCAGTTTCGGATCGCGAGCTTGCTGCTTTGAAGCGTTCTGCTGAAACTCTTCGTCAGGCTGCTGCAGAGTTTGGATTCTAATTAATATTAGCTGTTCATAAAACGCTAATTATTAAAATTTAAATTTTGAAAGTCGTTCCTTCAATCTTTGTTTTGGGGGAGCGACTTTTAAATTATGAACAAGATTTATAAAATTTGATTGTATAGGTTGTATAAATTTGCTTAAAAGGGGATTTTGAATGTTTAATCATAAAAATCTTGAGACAGATACTGTGTTAATGCACAAGTTTGAAGATTTGAGATCTCAATTTCCAATTTTAGGTAGCAAAGTACATTCAAAACCCTTGATTTACTTAGATTCTGCAGCTACTGCTCAAAAGCCGCAGGTTGTAATCGATGCAGAGAGCGAATTTTATAAGACTATTAATGCTGGCGTGCATAGGGGGGCGCACGAGTTGGCGGCGCTTTCGACAGTTGCCTTTGAAGAAGCACGTGCAAAAGTTGCAAAACTCGTTGGTGCTTGTAGTGAAGAAGGAAACGAAGAGATTATTGTTACGCCTGGTGCTACGGGCGCTCTAAATCTTCTTGCCACTTCTATTGGAAACGCTACGATTAACGCTAGATTAAATCGCAATGGTTTTGCGGAAGATAACTTAACTTTGCGCCAGCATTTTGTGATTAATGAGGGAGATAATATTGTTGTTTCTCGCTCAGACCATCATTCTGTTTTGTTGCCGTTCCAAGAGCTTGCGATTCGATCGGGTGCAGAGCTTCGCTGGATCGATGTAAGTGAAGATGGTCGAGTGCGGGCGGACGCGGATTATTTGAGCACGATTGTTGACGAGCGCACGAAAATCGTTGCAGTTACGCATATTAGCAATGTTACTGGCGCTATTACGGACGTTTCGCCGATTTGCAAGCGTGCGCATGAGGTTGGTGCAATTTTTGTTCTTGACGCCTGCCAGTCCGTTCCACATATTCCAGTTGATTTTCATGCGCTAGATGTTGATTTTGCAGCATTTAGCGCGCATAAAATGTACGGCCCTACGGGTGTTGGGTTCTTGTATGGACGCCGCAATCTTTTGAACAGTCTTCCACCAGCCAATTTTGGTGGATCTATGGTGGAGCTTGCGTGGCTTAACAAGCCAGCGCAATATATGCAAGCGCCTTACCGTTTTGAGGCGGGAACTCAGCCAGTTGCGCAAATGGTTGCTGCAGGAGTAGCTGCGGATTGGCTGCGCGCGTTGGGCATGAACCGAGTTGCAGAGCACGAGCAGGAACTTGCTGCAGAATTGTTGAAATTGCAGGATGTTCCAGGCGTTCGCGTGCTTGGACCGCTTGATTTAAACAACCGTATTGCAACGGTTTCTTTTGAGGTTGAAGGCGTGCATCCGCACGATGTTGGCCAGTTTTTGGATGCGCAAGGAATTGCGATTCGCGTTGGACATCATTGTGCTCAGCCGATTCATCGCCATTTTGGCGTGTATGCTTCAAATCGCGCGTCTGTTGGAGTTTATAACACAATCGAAGAAGCTCGCGCGCTTGTGGAAGCTGTTTCCCATGTTCGCGCATACTTTGGTGCATAGTATTGTCAAATAAAATTCAAATAGAATTCAAATAAAATACTGTTTAATAACAAATAAGGAGAGCATATGTTTGATATGAGTGTTGACGACGGTAGTGGCTTAGAAAGCATGTATCAAGAAGTGATTTTAGATGCTGCTAGAAATCCGCACGGAAAAACACATTTTTCAAACACAGAAAGTCTTTCTAAAGCAGAAGAGCAGGAAGAGAAAGTTGAGGAGGCTTCGGATAAGTCGCCAGCAACCGATGAGTTTAAAAACGATTCTAATATAACAATTACAAATCATCATGAAAATTGTGCTGTAGAAGCTAATAAAGATTATGCATTAGGAAAATCTCATCAATTTAACCCAACTTGTGGAGATGAGGTTACGATGCATGTGGAACTAGCTAAAAATGCTGACAATTCAAGCAATGCGTTTGTTAAAAGTATTAAGTGGGATGGCCATGGTTGCTCAATTTCGCAAGCGAGTCTTTCGATTATGGTTGATTTGGTTGAGGGAAAAACTGTTGCGGATGCCTTGCGATTGGCTGCGCTTTTCCACAAGCTTATGGAATCTAGGGGAGCGGGATTAGAAAACGAGCAAGACGAAGATGAGTTGGAAGATGCAATGGTTTTTCAAGGCGTTTCTAAATATCCAATGCGAATCAAGTGCGCGTTGCTTGCATGGGAAGGCTTAAAAGACGGTATTGCAAAGGCTATTGAGGCTTTATAAAATCGTATGTGGCTTTATAAAATCGCAGTGTAACACTAAAAATAAGGAATATTATGGCAGAAAATCAAGCTCAATCTCAGATCAACGTAAATAGCATTGGTCGCGTAACTGAGGAAGACATTCAGGATGCTTTGCATGATGTTGTAGACCCAGAGCTTGGAATTGACGTAGTTGATTTAGGATTAGTTTACGGGATTGAAATTGATGAGCTTGGACGCGCGATTATTACGATGACGCTTACAACGCCTGCTTGTCCTCTTACAGATTTGATTGAAGACGAATGCGCGAGTGCGCTTGTTGGATTAGTTGATGAATTTCGTATTGATTGGACTTGGAAACCGCGTTGGAGCGTTGAAAATATTACGGAAGATGGGCGCGCGCAGCTTGAGGCGCTTGGCTATAATTTGAACAATTTGCCTGCGAGCTTTGGTGCTGGAATTGGTGCTGGTGCTGGAATGTCATCCTATGCCGGCGGAATTTCGCCAACTGAATAATTTAGGATTTGTAATGATTTGCACAGAAGATTTTTCGCCTAATCACAATGATTGCAAGAATAGTTGTGATTATTGCGATTTATGCGCGCAAAAAATTATTGAAAACGGCATAACAGATGTTGTTTTTGACTTGCATCTTCTTGTTGATTGGGATGCGCGTCGCACATTGGAATCGTATTACCCAGATTATATTGGCGAGGTGCTGTTTAGCTATGAGCCAGAATGGGGTTTTGAGTTTCACGAGGCTTTGCGTGAATCAGGATGGAGCATTGAGTGTGCGCTTGAATCGTTTAGTGAGCATCATGGTCCTGCCGTAACTTGGCTTTATCGCTTGTATTTTGAGAATTTTTTACACGGATTTTTAGGGGAGCGAGAGCGTTTTGCGGCTGTTGCTCGCGATTTAACTGCAAAAGGTGTGCGCGTTTGGGCGCTGGGAAATGCTTCACAAGAGTGGGTTGATTGCGTGCGCACAACTTGCCCAATACTTGGCGAGATAAATGGCGTTAGCGCATCTTATGAATATCATTTGCGCAAGCCGAATATTATGATTTATAGAGATTTTTTGAGCAAAAATGGTTTGAGCGCATCTTCTACTGTTTTTGTTGAATCTGATTTGCGTAGTTTAAAAACTGCACAAAGAATTGAGTGTGCATTTGCAAAACTATTCACACTGTAATAAAACTATTCACGCTATAGTTGACTCAACATTTGTCGGCTGCTTCAAGTGAATCGTAGCCATACATGCGCACAGTATTTGTAATAATCATTTGCGTTAGATTTAGATTTTTCGCTGTTAAATCTTCTATAAAAGACTTATATTTAGCAAAAGTTTCGGCGGAATACGTGCTTAATTCTCCTCGTAAATACGTTTCAAAAGATGTATTTTCTTCTGTATCTTCACTTGTTTTTAGAACGCGCATCGCAAGACCTAAATGAGGGTATCGATCGCGAAAATCATCCGCCCATTTAACTTGCGTTAAAATAATCTTCTCTTGCTCGCTTTTTCTAGGCTCTAAAATCGGCTTAATATAAGGCTTAATTGTGCGCTCAAAAATTTCTGGAGCAGTAGACTCCATCATTCTTGCATATTTTTCTGTTATCAAATTTCTGCCATTGCTGTCAGCGCGCTCAAGATCTTTTTTATAAGACTCTTGCAAATCCAGAGGCCAAGTTAAAAATTGACTCATGCGCATAATGCGGAATGTTTGCCAATCTTCCTGGCAATTCGCGCGCCCGCCTTCGTTTTGCGTAAGCTGGAATTGCTGCCATTCTAGTTTTGTAATTTCTTCTGCAAGATTTTGCGTTTTTGGATTTGATAATGAATCGCACATCATAAGCTCCTTAAGCACGTTGCGCGCGAATTAATATGTGCTTCAACATACGGGCGTTGCCATTCTAAAAACGTTTCATTGCAATCGCTCAAACCTTGATATTTAAGCTCTTGCACTACTTCGTTGCACACGTTTTGAATAATCTCGTTTATTTTAGATTCAGCTTCGCTGCTGCCTTTTGTGCCTTCGCCAAATCCGATTCCACCAAAGCATGCTGCGGAGCTTAGTCGCATAAGCGATTCAAGTTGATTTGCTACGCCAGAAAGCCTAGACGCCATGCGATTGCTTAGCTTGCGAAGTGCTGCAAATTGCCACTTATAATATGGCAAATATCCTGCACTTATTGGGTTATTTAGCAAAAATACGATTGAAGCGGTTGCGCGCACAAACTCGTTTATAGAAAGCCATGCTGCAGCTCCGTCTTTTCGCGCTAGCATTCGTGGAACATTGTATTGACCTGCTTGAGCCATCATGCCAAGCCTTCTAGAGATTAGCGAGATTCGCACATCGTCTGGCATGAGTTTAAAACTTTGACGCGTTTTGCTAAATTCTCCAAGTGGGTCTGCAAAAATTTGGCCGTTCGTAGCTGCAGCAAGTGTTGGCTCGCTTAACGAAAGCCATAAATGCGGCTCGTTTTGACTTGGTGCAGTAGAAAATCCCGTTATGTTTTCAAAAAATTCGCTTATGCTAAATATTCCAACTCGCTTGCTTCCTTCGCATGATTTAGCGCGTGGAGTTTCTTCGCGAGAGCCAAAACCAGCGTATTCTTGCGGAAGAGAATCGTAAGCTGCTTGCAAATCATCGCCAATTTTCGCATAGTCTTCATCTGTAAGCCATAAGCAGAATCCTGGGCCAAAATCGTGATCGCGCGAAATCTCGTCGTCAAATCCGTAGCATTCCGATCCGTGACCTACTAATCCTGCAGCTATGCGGTTTTTATAGTCTTTAAATTGTTCAAGTTCAAGCAGTGGTTTTCCGTAAGTTTGCCAATATGATTTTGCAAGTTGCATGCCGTTTTTGATTTTTGGATTATATTCTGTTTTTACAGTTTTGATTGATTTTATGGTTTTATTTGATTGTATAGTTTTATTTGACTCTGGCTTTGGCTCATCGCTTGCTTGCGACTTTTCCGAATTGCATTGAATTGTATTTGCCGCGCTTTTCGCCGTAAATTTTTCTTCTGCATCCTGTGCTTGCTGCAGATTCTCCAACGTTATAGCGTATGACTCGCTATCTTTTCCGTAACATTGTGCTATTAAATCTAGAGCTTCGCTGTATGCTTTTACAGCGTCGGAATACTCTTTTCGTGCGTATTGAACTTGAGCATATCCAGCTAAAGCAGATGTGTAATGTGGTTGATTTTGGTTATTTCCTGCAATGTACATGCGAATACTAGTTGAAGCGTGTTCAAAAGCAGAGTTAAGGATAGTGGATTTGCTGTTTGTGCTTTCGCTAGGCTGCGAACACTCTTGCAAAATCGCAAGCGCAAGATTTGTGTGAGTTGCTGCTATATCTATGTCTGTTGAAGGATCGATACTCGATTTTTGCAATATTTCAAGCGCAATATTAAGTTCATTAATTGCTTCGCTCGTGTTGCCTGTTTCGCTGTAAAGCATTGAAAGATTGTTGTGCAGAGCTGCGAGCTTTCTATCGTTTGGTTTTAGTGTTTTCGATGATTCTTTAATAGCTTGAGAATATATTTCTGCTGCGCGCTCATAGCTGCCCGCGGCTCGTAGGCTAGTAGCAGCGTTTATAAGCGTGGTTGTGCCAGCTTCGCTGCCTGCTAAATCCATCTTTTTTGACAAATCTAGCGCATTATCAATTATTGGCTTGTTTTTTGCGTGTTCTCCTCTAGACCTATAAAATCCCATCAACTCGTTTAACACAGATAGTTGCAATGCTTGAGCGTTTGCTTCTGCGTGGTTTGTTGCTTCTTGGTTTGCTTTTGCTTGCGATTGGTTGAGCGCATTTAGCAGGTATTTTTCGATTTCTTGCGCGCTTGTGTGGCTTGCAAACATATTGTCTAATTCTTTATAAAATTGCGAAACGCTTAACATTTAAGCCACCTTGCTTCTTGCGATTAAATTCCGTTTTGCTCACTACTCAATCATAGCGAATTATTTGTTTATACGAGTGTTGTAATATGCGCGATTGTGCAAAAAATCAAAAGTCGGGCTGGTGGGATTTGAACCCGCGGCCTCTTCGTCCCGAACGAAGCGCGCTACCAAACTGCGCTACAGCCCGATGTCGATTGTGCGAACTCAATAGAGATTGCACATCGTGAATCCATCTTATGAATACATGACGCAGCTACATGTTGTAATTGCGCATGCAACACTCCGACAACGTGGTTATAATAGCGTGAACTTGCTACAAATTAACAGTGTGTGTCGTTGTCAAATAAATTCTTTTAAAATTTTATTAAAAATTCACTTGTATTCTTTTGCAGCTGCATGGTCTCCGCAATATTTGCAAAATGATGTAATTTTTCGTAAATAATTTTGTATATCTTAATAAAATAATAAAAAGTTTTACTGTAAATGTATTTTTCTTTCGAAAACAGAAAAATATAAATATTTATATAAAAATGTATATTTGTTGCAAAAATGATTAGCGCAATCGATCTAGTAACACAATAAAATGCATTTGCGACTCGCTTACCTGTATTCCCTAGTAGCTACAATTGGCGTTTATGACTGACACGAATACTGCAATGTCTGCCGCACAAAACGCCGCAGAAAATGACGTAACAGATAACGCCAATGAAATTGACACCGTTGAGCATGCTGAGATGCTGCTCGCTCAAGATGAGGCTATTGCTAAGCGCGTAAATGATGGTGCTACTCTTGACGAAGCAATTGATCCAAGCAATAAAGAGTTTGGTCCGCTTGCTCACCCAGAGCAGGTGCAGATGCGTGTTGCTAAGCGTGCGATGATGCTTAAGGAGGGTGTGCAGCCATACCCAGTGCATCTTAATGTTACGGATACTATCGAAAAGGTTCGTGCTGATTTTGATGGCAAGCTTGAAGCTGGCGAAGAAACTGATACCGAGGTTGGTATTGCAGGTCGCGTGCTTTTCTTGCGTAATGCTGGTGGCTTGTGCTTCGTTAAGCTTGCTGCTGGTGACGGCACTACGATTCAGGCGATGGTTTCCAAGAAGGAAATTGGCGAAGAATCTATTAAGAGCTTCAAGCAGATGGTTGATTTGGGCGACCATTTGTATGTTCGCGGTCGCGTTATTTCTTCTAAAACTGGCGAGCTTTCCGTATTCGCAACTGAGTGGGCAATTGCAGCTAAGGCTTTGCAGCCACTTCCGGCTTTGCATAAGGAATTAAGCGACGATACTCGTACGCGCAAGCCTTATATTGGCATGATTGCGGACGAGAAGATTCGCGATATGGTTCGCAGGCGTTCTCATGCTGTAGCTTCTCTTCGCCGCACTTTCGACAGCCACGACTTCTTGGAAGTTGAAACACCAATGTTGCAAACGGTTCACGGCGGCGCTGCTGCTCGTCCGTTTACAACTCATATGAACGCGTTCGACATTGATCTTTATTTGCGTATTGCGCCAGAGCTTTTCTTGAAGCGCTGCTTGGTTGGTGGCATTGACCGCGTGTTTGAAATCAACCGTGATTTTAGAAACGAAGGCGTAGACGCAACTCACGCTCCAGAGTTTACAATGCTCGAAGCTTACCAAGCTTATGGCACTTACGATACGATTGGAGCTCTTACTAAAGAGCTGATTCAAAAGGCTGCTGTCGACGCTTTCGGCTCCACTAAGGTGACTTTGCTTAACGGCGAAGAGTACGATTTTGGCGGCGAGTGGAAGCAGATTACCATGTACGGCTCGCTTTCTGAGGCTTTGGGCGAGGAGATTACGCCGGAAACTTCTGTTGAGCATTTGGGTGCGATTGCAGACAAGCTTGGCGTTGAGCGCGACGAAGTGGAGAATCACGGCAAGTTGGTTGAGCACTTGTGGGAGCACTTCTACGAGGATAAGCTTTATGAGCCAACGTTTGTGCGCGACTTCCCAGTGGAAACCAGCCCGCTTGTTAAGGGTCACCGTACTAAGCCAGGAATGGTTGAAAAATGGGATTTGTATGTGCGTGGCTTTGAGCTTGCAACCGGCTACTCCGAGCTTAACGATCCTGTTGTGCAGCGCGAGCGCTTTGTTGCTCAAGCTAAGGATGCTTTGGCTGGCGATGTTGAGGCAATGGATATTGACGAGGACTTTATTGAGGCTCTCGGCGTCGGTATGCCTCCTGCTGGCGGCATGGGAATGGGTATTGATCGCTTGCTGATTGCGCTTACGGGCGCAACCATTCGCGAGACGATTACGTTCCCACTCGTAAAGCCTCTTCGCTAACTGATAGATTTAGTAGATTGTAAAGCCGTTGGATGTCGTTTAAACATTCATCGGCTTTTCTATTAAATTTTTCGTGTTTGTTTACTTTTATGCAAGTAGTCTTACGAAACGAATAGACTAGGTAATTATGACATATAAATTAGTATTGCTCCGACATGGTCAGAGCGCATGGAATAAGACCAATCAGTTCACTGGTTGGGTTGATGTACCGCTGACTGAGCAGGGTGTTGAGGAAGCTAAGCATGGTGGCGAGCTTCTTAAAGAGAAGAACGTTCTTCCAGACATCGTGTTCACTTCTTTGCTTCGTCGCGCTATCAATACCGCGAATTACGCGCTTGATGCAGCCGACCGCCTGTGGATTCCAGTTCGTCGCAGCTGGCGTTTAAACGAGCGTCATTACGGTGCTTTGCAAGGTAAGAATAAGTCTGAGATTCGTCAGGAATATGGCGATGAGAAGTTCATGATTTGGCGTCGTTCTTACGCAACTCCACCTCCTGAGATTGATCCAAACGATGAGTATTCTCAGACGAATGATCCTCGTTACGCAGGCGATCCGGTTCCAGAAACTGAAGCTTTGGCAAACGTTGTGACTCGTGTAACTCCTTACTGGGAGTCCGATATTATTCCAGAGCTTAAGTCTGGCAAGACTGTGATGATTGCAGCTCACGGCAACAGCTTGCGCGCAATCGTTAAGATGCTTGACAACTTGAGCGAGGAAGAGATTTCCAAGGTGAATATTCCAACCGCTATTCCTCTGCTTTACGAGTTGGATGAGAACTTTAAGCCAATCAAGCCTCGTGGTGAGTATTTGGATCCAGAAGCTGCTGCTGCTGGTGCTGCCGCTGTGGCTGCTCAGGGTCAGAAGTGAGATTCTGATTAGTTTAAATTAAAAAAGTAGGTCTGCAACTAAATCTGCAGACCTACTTTTGTTTTACAAGCATACTTTTGTTTTGAATTTCTATTCAAAAACTGTATTTTTATGCCACAACTGTGTCTTTATCTGGTTCTGGTTTTTTAGTTGGGTCAAATCCTGAAACAATAAATACTACTTGTCTTGCTGCAGCAACTGAATGATCGCCTATGCGTTCCATGAATCTGCTTAGAAGCACTAAGTCAATCAACTGTTTTCTAGTGCCGTTCCAATTTTCGCCTTCTACAAGAGCAAAAATGTCTTCATGTAGCTTATCCATCTTATCGTCGCCGTGAATAATTGCATCGGCTACTTGAACATCTCGCTTTGAAAGCATGTCAGTTAGTTGCACAGAAAGAACACGAAGGAAGCTAACCATCGCCTCAACTGTTTCTTTTGCTTGGCTTGGTATTGCGGAATCAGGCCATGTGCGTCTTGTGATTTGTGCAACGTGACTTGTTAAATCTCCCATGCGCTCAAAAGTCGCAGCCAAACGCATGGTTGCTACTACTTCTCGCAAATCTGTTGCTACAGGATTTTGTCTAGCTAGCAATGTTAAGCATTGATCTATAACGCTATCTTCTAGTGAATCTAGTTGAGTGTCATTGTCTATAACTGCTTGTGCAGATTCTAAATCAGCATTTAATAAAGCATTTCCAGCATCGTTCATGGCTTTTGCAACAAGCTCTGCCATGCGTTCAATGTTTAATGCAACTGCCTTCATCTCTTCGTTGAAAATCACTCGCATGGTGCGTCCTTTCTTGCGTTCAATCGCGCTCAATTGCGTTTGGAGCATATTCGCGTTTGTTTAGATTGCCCTAATCAAGTATAGACTACTGTGCGCACGTGCGTTAAATGTATTAGTCGCTGTATTAGTTGCTTAAATGTGAGCGCGTTAGAGTATTCTTTAAGAGTATGCTTCAAGATTCGCCATATTCGCCTTTAATGGTGTTTGTAGTGTTTGCTTTGATTGCGCTTTGTGTTGCAATTGTTGTTGTTATGTTTGTTGTTGATTCTCTTTTCCCAATATTTCGTAGTATTTTTAGACCGTTTTTTAGTTCTGTTGTAAATCCTATAGCAGGTGGTTTGCGTAGGATTTTTCGTAGTAGCTTTAAGAAGATCTTAAAAATTTTAGGTAAACGTAATTTTGGTGATGATGAAGATGATGAAGATTCAGTTGATAGTAATTCAGATGATATAAGTTCAGATGCGTGTGCGATTTTATCCATGCTGTCTGCTGCGACTATTGTTATCGATGCTGATAATGATGTTTTACGAGCTAGTTCTGATAGTTATACGCTTGGTGTTGTTGTTGATGATTCTATTGTTCAACCGCGAGTTCTGGATTCTGTAAATCGTGTGCGCGAGTCTGGCGGTTTTGAGAGTTTTGATTTAGTTACTTTTACTCCTGAGCGGTATATAACTATTGGTGAAGATTCTGATTTTAATAGTAATTTTTCTGGTGACAGTGCTGTGTTATTAAAATCAGCTACGGTTGCTGGCGACTTTTCCTCGAATAAAACTGATAAATCGTCTGATGCTTCTACAGTTTCTAGACCTAATTGGCTTAATGTTACTGTTGGAAGTGTTGGAGCAGGCAAGGTTGTTGTTATTTTAAATGATACGAGTGCTGCGCATCGTTTTGAGCAGACTAGAGATGATTTTATAAGTAATGTTTCTCAACAACTTATTAGCTCTACTCGAATGATTTCTAGTCTTATAGAACTTTTGCAGGATAGTAATGTTACTCTTAATCGTGTTAAGGAAGTGTCTTTAAAAGCTCAGAGGTCTTCTAAACGCTTGGAACATATGTTGGAAGATCTTCTGCTTCTTATGAGTGCTCAGAAGCCTATAGATGTGTCTAAGGCGAGTGCTGTGAACGTCTTGAGTGTGTTAAAAGATGTTCAGAATCAGGTTTCATATCTTGCTTTGAGCCGAAATGTGCGTCTTTGCGTTAAGTCTGATTCTTCGCTTAGTGTTTTAGGCAGTTTTTCACAAATCAGCGCTGCCGTGCGTAAACTTGTTGAGAATGCTATTATCTATTCTTCAGCAAATAGCAGTGTGGCGATTTCAGCGTTAAAGTCTGATGACTCTCAGTTTGCAGTGATTCGTGTTGTTGATTGTGGCTCTGGTATTGCGTTGCGTGATCAGCCTCGTATTTTCGAGCGTTTTTATCGTTCGGATAACCAGAATGACGGCAGTCAGGATGGTGTTGGTTTAGGTCTTGCTATTGCTAAGCACGTGGCTCTTACTCATCACGGTAGCATTACATTGTGGAGTAGACCAGGGAAAGGTACTACGGTTAATTTTGCGATTCCGCTTTCAAGATCGGATGCAAAATAGTTCGCTTAATCGTATTAAGCGTTTTACTTTCCTAGTCTTCTATAATCCCAACGGTCAAAGTGTTCCCAGATTAAAAGCAAAATACCTATTACGAATCCGCTAAGGCAAACTATAGCAAAAAACCATAGTAGAAAGTGCAAGATTGCGAGCACAACAGTGATTATTGATGCTATAAGCCATAGAACTGTTCCAACCATAAATGCTTTGCACAGGTCTACGCGCAATGGCTTTGGTGCCTCTTTGCGCGCATCTGGGTTAATAATCGGTGCTAGCTTCATATGATTAACCATACATCTAGTGATGTCTAATATCAATTTTTGGTTATATTTTTTGATGATATACGTTTATGATATACGTTTAAATTTTACTATTTTCTTTTTCGACACTATTTTTATCACATCCGCACCACGTTGTAATCTTGAGCTTTGTAGGTGCCGTTTTGACGTGATACTTTAACAATTCGGGAGTGGTTTTTTATGAGACATGGTGCACATGGTGCTAAGAAAGCAAAGGGGCGTTTCGTTTCGCCTTTTATGCTTTTTTCGTCTTCTCATATTTCCAGTGCTACTTCTGAGCGTTCTACCGAAGCGGTTTGTGCGAATAATGGTGCAGTTGTGGGTTTGAGCGAATCTGTGGCTCAGAGTTTGCAAATGTCTTCTGCTCCTCGTACTCGTCGCGAGATTCGTTTAGCTCGCGAATCTAGAGAACGTAAGAATTGTATTATTGTTTCTACGTCTTTAGTAGCTATAGTTGGTGCCGCATTGACGTCTATGGCTTTGAGCAAGACTGATGGTTTGGGTTCTTTTGCTTCAAAGCAATATGCTTCTGAGATTAATTTTTCCAATGATTCTAATGATCAAGCTGCTTCTCGTTCTAGTCAGCGTGAAAAGTTAGATCGTGCTGATAAATATTTGAAGTTCAGCAGTGCTGTTGCTGGTCTCGAAGCTGATTTAAACGCTTTCTCTACTAGATCGTCTCATGAGTCTAAGTGGGATTTAGGTTCTAATTCAGATTTTAAAGTTTCTGAAATGTCTAAGTCTTCTGCGAATAATCCGCAGGTTGCTATTTTAATGGATTCAGACGTTAATTCTTTGCCTGCTGGATTTAATCCAAATCATAGTTCTGGTGATTCTGGGAATGCATATGAGTTTAGCCAGTGCACTTGGTGGGTTTATATTCGTAGGCATCAGCTTGGTCTTCCTGTTGGTTCCAATATGGGAGACGGCTGGATGTGGGCTTTGACTGCTCGAAAACTTGGATATTGGGTAGATCGTACGCCTCGTCACGTTGGCGATATTATGGTGTTTGGTCGCGGTCAGGCTGGCGTTAATCGTACTTATGGTCATGTTGCTGTTGTTGAAAAAATTAATCCTGATGGTTCTATTGAAACATCTGAGTCTAGTGCGGAGCTTCACGGTAGGACCTTCTCTAGGGTTGTAAATCCGAATGAAACTTCGGCTTTTGAATTTATCCATTACTAGATTATTTGGAATTTTAATATTTTGACATTTTAATATTGATATCTGTTACTACGTTTTGCGGTTTTCTAGTCTATTCTGGCTGTTATGCGTGTAGGTGTGCATTGTTGTGCTGTAAATAGTGCGTGCAAATTTTGTTTGTGGTCTTAGTTTGTAGTATTAACATGCTAACATCGCTAATGATGATTAAGCGAGATAAGATTTTTTCTTCTGTATTTGCAGTTTTTGTATCTGCAGCGCTGGTTGCTGCTATGATTCCGCTTGCTTGTGCTTCCGCTTCTGCTGAAGAATCAGCAGTTACATCTACACGTTCTTTCCCTAAGATTACTGATGTTAAGCGTGATTTGTTTACAGAATCCACTTCTACCGATGTTGATGCTAATTCTCATTGGGGCAGTATTGAGTCTTTGGATGTTCCGCAGACTAAGAGTGCTGCTGAACTTGCACTTGAACAGGCTCGCCAGCAACAACAGGCACAGAATAATTCTGCTGATGGCTTCGACGCTACTGCAAGTCGTTCTGGAGCGCGTAATGGCGTTGGACCTATGACGTACTTTGTTGCTCCTCCAGATAATCAGTCTGTTTCGGCGATGCTTAATTTTGCGGCTCAGTTTTTAGGTAAAGTGCCTTATCGTTCTGGTGGTACAAGTCCTGCTGGCTGGGATTGCTCTGGTTTTGTGCAGTACGTTTTTGCCAATATGGGTATTTCTTTACCTAGAACTTCTGGAGCTCAGGCCACTGTAGGTACGGCTGTTCCGAGTTTAGCTCAGGCCCAGCCTGGTGACATAATTGCCAATGGTGCTCATGCATCTATTTATGTTGGTAATGGAATGGTTATTAATTCTCAGTACGCTGGAACTCAGTATGATCCTATTAGATACGTTTTTTCGGGATCTTATTCTATTCGTAGAATCTTCTGACAATTTGATTTTGAGTGGTATTCATGATTTTATGGATACAACTTTTAGTTTTTGTTAGTAGTTTTGATACGTTTTTAGGTTATTTTTAATTAATTTTGCCATTAATACTTAGGTTTGTTGTGTCGCGATAGACGCGACTACCTTAAACGCGCTATTCTAGTAGTTAAAGTATTTAAGAAAATAAAAAATCGCGCGATGCTAGGAGGATCTAGATGGCACAAGGTGTTATTACACAAGAAAAAGCTGTTCTTGTAGGTGTTGATGGTTCTCATGCGAGCTATAAGGCTGTATGGTGGGCATCTAATTATGCTAAGCATGCTGGATTACAGCTTCAAATAGTTTGTGCATATTCTTTACCTAGTTATGCAGCTGTATCTTTTGATGCGACTTATACTGCGATTGGTGATGATAATGTTGCTCATCAAGACGCTCAGGAAATTCTTTCTAAAGCAAAAGCTGTAGCTTTAGAACAGGGTGTGGATGCAACAACGTTAATCGTTACTGGCGATCCTTCTTCTGTGTTTGTAGAGCTTTCTAGGAACTATCAGCTTATTGTTATTGGTAACCGAGGTAAAGGTGGATTGGCTGAGCGTTTGCTTGGCACGACAAGTTCTTCGCTTCCAGCCTACGCTTATTGCCCAATTGTTGTTGTTCCATATACAGATGATGATGGTCAACGAATCCACTTGAATAATAAGATTTCTAAGATTGCTGTTGGCTCCGACGAGTCTAAGTGGGGATTAAAAGCTCTTGAGATTGCTGCAGATTTGGCTGATAGTTGGAACGCACAATTAGATGTGATTTCTGCTGTTCCTAGCGTTCAGGGTGCAGAAGGTGACACTGCTGTTATGGGATCTTATATGGAAGATCTTGATGAGAGAGTAAAGCCTATTTTGCAGCGTTTGCCAAATCTAAAGATTCATCGTTCTGTAGTTCCAGGCTCTGCTGTAAACGCTTTGACTCAAGCGAGCTTAAACAATGATTTGGTTGTTGTGGGTTCACGAGGACGTGGTGGTTTTACAGGATTGCTTCTTGGTTCTATTAGCCAAGGTTTGTTGCAGCATTCTTCTAGACCGGTGTATGTGGTTCCACGTAAGTATGTGGAGTTAAGCGCTGCTCAAGTAGCACAGCAGTCTAAGGTAAGTAATGATACTAGTGCTATTGATTCTATAAGTGGCGTTCATACAGTTGATGTTCCAAAAGCTGGTGTGGAAGCTGCTAAAGAAATCGAGCAAACTATTGATCCGCTTCACTAGTAGTTTGTAGTAGAGAAGTAGCTTGTAGTAGAAAATAGCGTCCAAAGCACTAAAACAGTGTTTTGGACGCTATTTTGTTGCAAAGCTAGCCCAGGCATGTACTATGTGCTTTTTATTTGTTTAAGTTTGATTTTTACTTGTTTTTAAGTAAAAATCGTGCGCGTCTTTTTTCGCGAGCAGCGCGTTTTTTAGCAAGTTCGTTATTGTTCATTTCAATAGCAAGTTTATAAATTTTAATTAGCTCTTGAGCTTGCTTTTTAAAGTCATTGTTCTTTGAGTATTCGAGAACATTTGCTTTTAGTTGTGCTTGCTCTTCTTCACTCATGTTAAGAACGTGACTAAACACTTGCTTAAAGTCTTCTTTAGAATCCCACTGATAACCATTTTTGCCACTAATAATCTGATTCTCATTAGGGATATCGTGCTTTACGAGAGCAAATAATCCAGATGCCATGGCTTCAAGCATAGAAAGTGAATGCATTTCCGATAGGGAAGCGGTAGTGTAGTAGTCCATAGCGTGCAAATACTTAGGGATCTGCGTGTGTTCAATAGGGCCAAGTAGGTAGATTCTATCTTCAAATCCTTTGCTAGCTACTTTCTTACGCAAGTCTTCTAAATCAGGTCCTCCGCCAATAACAACGAGTCTAGCTAATTCGCGTGGAAAATCGCAATACATAAAGTTGTCAATAAGCTCAGAGATATTCTTTTCTGCTCCGATTCTTCCAACAAAAACGAAGAGTTTCGTGGAATCAGCAATACCGTATTTTTTACGGAATTCTTTTCTAAAAGCAATTCGCTCTGGTGTAGGCAAGAACTTTTTATATTCAACTGCATTGCTAAGAACAACAACTTTTTTATCGACTTTTTGACGATCAATATAAGCTTGAGCCTTAGCGGACATACTAGTAATAATTGTTGCATTTTTAGAAAATCGCGTAAAATATTTTGCTGAAATATTCCTAGAAAACTCTGTAAAATGCTTTAGACCAATATAAAACAGGAACTTATCGTATTCTGTATGAAGAGTATAAATAACAGGAACATGTTCTTTTTTAGCAACTTCTAGACCTATTTCACCAATACCAAACTCATTTTGTATATGAATAACATCTGGTTTAAAGTTGATAGGGAATTTTTTGCGCATGTTTCCAATCGGAATTGCAACTCTATACTTGTATAGCTTTTTAAGAAGTATTCCTGGAACGTATACAACTCCGTCTACAAGCTTAGTTTTTCGCTGTTTTTCGGATCCAACCGTAACAACAAGAACCTCGTGTCCAAGTTCCTCGTACATTTTTTTAAGCATGTATGATTGCGTTGCTACGCCATTTATGTATGGTGGATATGTTTCTGTAAAAATCGCGATTTTCAAAGTTTCCTCCAGTTACATAAATAGCTCTAACAACGTTAAAAGTGTAGCATTGTGTAAGTTATTGCGCCACAAATTGTGATTTTTAGCGTTTTTAGTGTCTTACATTTACTGTTACACGCACTTGCGCACCGCGTTCAAGAGTGTGCTTAACTGTGCAACCCTTGTTGATATGTCTTTCCATGCGTTCTTTTAGTTCTTTTGCATTTTCATCGTTTAAAGCAGGTTTTGCGCTTGTAGCATCAACTGTTACATCCTCTTGGAATCTTAAGTAAGTTCCTTCTTCTGGATCATAAGTTCCATTTACAAGAACTCGAGCGCCTTTTCCTTCTCCGAGCGCATGTTCAACAGCGTATTGGCTGCTTAAAGCTGTGCAACCAGCTAGAGCTATTTGCATTAGTTCCACAGGTGAAAATTGTCCTTCTCCTTTACCAAATTTTAGTGTTGCACCATCATCACTTTGTGCTTGCCAAGACCCGTCTTCTAAACGTTCAACCCATATTCTTCTAGTCATTTTTGCTCCTTTGCATTTTTATACATTAACACATTGTGATTATGTTTGTGCTTATGTCTATTTGTTTTTAACTTTTATTTTTTAAGACAAACCTATTATAACTAGCATGCTTTGATTTCAGTTTGATTCTTGTTCTTATATTTCTTATATTTACTTTTGGTGGTGTTGAATTTAGCTAATGATAAAATAATCTCATGGCTTTAACTCAAGAAGAACTTGCGGATATCCGCTCTCGCGTACCACAGAAACCTACTTCCGATATTCCTACACCTTATGAGGATTTGGTTAGAAAAATACTTATGGAAGGTACTTTAAAATCGGATCGCACTGGTACAGGAACAATATCTCTTTTTGGTCAACAAATTCGATTTGACTTAAGCAAGAGTTTTCCGCTTATAACCACAAAAACAGTGTTCTTTAAGGGACTTGCATATGAGCTTCTTTGGTTCCTTAAAGGTTCTAGTAATGTGCGCTGGTTGCAAGAAAACGGTGTGCATATTTGGGATGAGTGGGCAGATGAAAATGGCGATTTAGGTCCTGTTTACGGCGTTCAGTGGCGTAGTTGGCCAGCGCCTACGCAAGAAAATCCTAATCGAACAATCGACCAGATTGCAAACGTTATGGAGCTTATTAAAAATCATCCAGATTCTCGTCGAATGATTGTCAGTGCTTGGAATCCTGCAGAAGTAGAGAATATGGCTTTGCCGCCTTGTCACTCGCTTTTCCAGTTCTATGTTGCTGACGGCAAGCTTTCTTGCCAGCTTTACCAGCGTTCTTGCGATATGTTCCTTGGCGTGCCATTCAACATTGCTTCTTACTCGCTTTTAACAATGATGATGGCTCAGCAAGCAGGATTGGAACCAGGAGAGTTCGTGTGGACAGGTGGCGATTGCCATATTTACGATAATCACGTAGAGCAAGTGCTTGAGCAGCTTTCGCGTGAGCCGTACCCGTATCCGCAGCTTGAGATTCGTAAAGCTGATTCAATTTTTAGCTACGACTATAGTGATTTTAAGGTTGTTGATTATAAGCATCATCCTACGATTAAAGCTCCTGTAGCTGTGTGATCTTATTTATTAGTTGCTTATTAGTTTGAGTTTTTGACTAGGAGTTTTATGGCAAACGATATTCCTGTGCGTTTAATTTGGGGGCAAGCATACGATTTGGAAGGCCGCGTAGGCGCAATGGGTGTAAATGGTGGTATGCCATGGAGACTTTCCACAGATTTGCGCTATTTTAAAGCCATGACAATTTCTTGCCCAGTAATAATGGGTAGGGGAACTTGGGATTCTATGCCAGAAAAGTTCCGTCCTCTTCCTGGGCGAGAAAATATCGTTGTTTCTAGGAATCCAGATTTTAATTCAGATGGTGCAAAAAGTTTTACAAGCATTGAAGAAGCAATATGTTACGCAAAAAAATGGATTGAAGATAATCCTATTGAGCATGTAGATTCTTCAGATTTGCCTAAAGATGGTAGCGCAGTTTGGATTATTGGTGGCGGAGCAATTTTTAGAGAAGTGATTGAGTCGCAAATTGTTGACGCTGCCTATGTAACTCAAATTGACACTAGAGTAGAAGCTGATACGTTTGCTCCTAACATTCAGAAACTTGTAGATGATGGATTGTGGAAAGTTGCACGTGATTGTGATTGGCAGGAATCGACTATAAAAGTTGGCGCAAATCAATTCAATACAAAATATAAGTTTATGGTTTATGAGCCAGTTAAATCTAAAAATAAGCTAGATTAAGGATATGTATGGAATCTTTAAACAAAATTCACGTAGATGCTAAGCATCCGTATGTTGTTATGACGGTTTGTACAGGGAATATTTGCAGATCGCCAATGGCAGAAATTGTTTTGCGTAACGAGTTTAAGCTTAGAGGATTAAGCGATGTTGTTGCTGTAAAATCATGTGGCGTAAGTGACGAAGAATACGGAAATCCGATTGATAGACGTGCGCAAAGAGAGCTTAAAAGTAGGGGTTATTCTTTGCCGTTAAGCCATTTTGCGCATAGGATTGAGCGAGATGAAATAGAAGAGACGAATCTTTTTCTTCCAATGACTGCTTCGCATATGCAATCTTTGCTCAGGATTATTCCGCCACAAAAGCGTAGTCTTGTTCACATGTATAGGTCTTTTGATCCGTCTTTAGAAAAGCCACAAGTTGGTCGCGAAGCTGTTTTGGATTTGGCGGACCCATGGTACGGAGGTCCTAAAGAGTTTGAGATTGCAATGGATCAAGTGGAGGAGTGTGCTCCTTACATTGTGGATTGGGTAGAGTCGCAGATAACGCGCGAATAATAATTGCGTAAAGTCATATAAAGTCGCTTAAAATATATTAAAACCAGACGAACCAATTGGAACGTCTGGTTTATTTTTATGCCTTTTATTTAAATAAAACCTACGATTTATTTTCCTCTTAAAGCTCTGCGACTTACTCGAGGAGCATGAGTTGGGTCAATTCCTTTTGGAATACCGAACCCAGATTTGCCCTGTAGCGTACGCAAACGATCATTCAAAATTGCAAGCTCAGTTTTAGTGAGGAAGAAGCGACGATTAGGGTGAATCATCTTAAACAAAGCAAACTTGTGATTTGTAGGCATTAAAGTTTTAGATTTTAAAACCTTACTTCTTAGATCCCTAAGTTTAACTTGATTTTCACCATTACCGACGCAAATGCGGTAAACAGGAATATTAGATCCTGCTGTAACACTTTTAATCGCGTGCTCTTGGCGATTCATAGCTTGGCTTAAACGCTCATAGTTACCTTCGCCAACAAGGAAGATTCCGTTAAAACCAGTTCCTCTCCAAATAGCATCTTTTGTGCGAGGATCAACCCACACAGGTTGTTGAGGGAAAGTAAATCCGCCTTTGTTAATAGCAGATACAATGCCAGCCGCAGCTCCAGGCTTTCCTTCTAGTCTTGCATAGCCAACCTTATCTGCGCGTTTAGTGAGAACAACAGTAAACAGTAAAAGACCCAGCATAAGTGCTGTTATTACCATCATAATCCAAGTCAAAATGGACCATCTAAGAATAACACCAGCTACAATGCACAGCACAACAGGAGCTACAAAAGCTAAGCCAAGCCAAAGTGGAAGCTGCTTATCGTCTGTATGCGTGTACTTGTAGATACGCATAATTTGTGAAATCATGCCTGGCTTCTTAATGCCTTTTGGTTTATCGTTTGCCATTTGCGTTTATCCCCTAATACATAATATTAGCGTTTTATTGCTTTGTATTTTGTTGCTTTATTGCTTAGTAATCATACCCTAAACACGCTTATGCTATAAATCATAGCTTTGTTAGTATACTAGCGATTTATTTAGGCCAATTACCGCGCTTTGGTGTACTTGGCTTTGGGAGTCTCCATCTGCGCATTTGTATTGCTCGACTGCAAGCATACATAGCAGATCTAGAGCTTTTGCCAACAGAAACTTCGCCGTATCGCTTAACAAGCTCTTTACGAAGCTTGCGCCACATTATTATAACGTCAATAATTGCAGCAAAAAGATATGCGTAAAGAACAATCGCAAGAGCAAAATATAGAGCAATATACTTAGTGGATAAGAAGTTTTGAGTTAAGAATATGCAGAGCATAATAACGATTGCAAACGGCACAAAAAATTCGCCAATATTGAAACGCGCATCTACATAATCTCTAATATAAACTCTCCATGGAAGCTGCTCTGACTTTGGCATATGAGCTAAGTCTCCATTTTTCATCGCATCGTATTGAGCATTTTCTTTTTCGCGCAATCTGGCTCGCGCAGCCTTTGCGCTTGCTTTTCTATCCGTTGGAACTAACGGTCTAAGATTCTGCGCTGTAGCTTCGCTTTGCTTCGGCGTTGGAGCGTTTTTTGTGCGAGTCTTTGCCTTATTTTCTATTTTATTTTCACTATTTTCATTAGTCGCTGATTGATTGCCATTTTGTGCACCATTATCAGCAGATTTTTTTACGAATGGATTCCATGTCATGTTTGCAGATTACCCAACAGACTAGACGCGTTATGAGCAATTTCGTTGGTTATGAATAGTCTGATAGTAGTAATTCAACTAATGTTTTTACTAATCTACTGTTTTTTGGAGGACTTATGGCTAGTTTAGAGGTTGCTGATGTGCGTTCGCGCGTGCAAAACGCTTGGGAAGACGTTATTAGCGTATTAAATAAGAAGATCTCTTTAGGAGCTGTTTCTGCTAAAGGCATTACTGGAGATCATATGCGTGCTTCGGCTGAGTATGTGGCTGAAGTTTTGCGCGAAGTGGGTGTAGATGCTCGCGTTGAGCAGTCTCAGAATCCGGATGGTACTCCTGGAGCTTTTGAAGTAGTTGGATCTCGTATTGTGGATCCTAGCGCTCCAACTGTTTTGCTTTACGCTCATCACGATGTTCAGCCTGTTCCAGATGCAAGCGAATGGAATACTGATCCTTTCAAAGGAACTGAAGTAGATGGTCGCTTGTATGGTCGCGGTAGTGCTGATGATGGCGGCGGAATTGCAATTCACTACGGTGCTTTGCGCGCTTTAAGCGAAGATTTAGGCGTAAATATTAAGGTATTTATTGAAGGTGAAGAGGAAATGGGCTCTCCAAGTTTCATTCCATTCATCGAAGCTCATAAAGATGAGTTTGAATCAGACGTTATTATTGTTGCCGACTCTGGAAATTGGTCTGCGGACGTTCCAAGTCTTACGACTAGTTTGCGCGGAAACACTACTGTAGACGTTAAAGTGAAAGTTCTTGGACATCAGGTTCATTCTGGACAGTTTGGCGGACCAATTTTAGACGCATACACGCTTGCTTCAATGCTTATTGCTTCTCTTTATAACAAGGAAGGTGATTTGGCCGTTCCTGGAATTGAATCGCAAGAGCCTGTTGGCGGTTTGCAACGTGATTTGGATGAGGCTCAAGTTCGCGCAGATTCTTCAGTAGTGGATTCTTACAAGCTTGCTGGTACTGGTTCCCTTGCTGCTCGTATGTGGACTAAGCCTAGCTTGACTGTTATTGGTATGGATGCTCATCCAGTAGAGGAAAGCTTTAATGTGATTGCTCACGAAACGCGTTTGCGACTTTCGCTTAGAACTGCGCCTTGCCAGCGTCCAGAAGAAGCGCAAAAAGCTTTGAGCGACTTTTTGGTTGCAAACGCCCCATTCGGTGCGCAAGTTACTGTAAAGCCAGTTGACAATGGTATGGGTTGGGCTATGGATCCTGATGCTGTAGCAACTAAGGACGCTTTAGCTTCTATGAAGGATGCTTTTGGCGTGGATCCTATTAACAAGGGCGAAGGTGGTTCGATTCCATTTATTCCAGAATTGCAACGAATTTTCCCTAAAGCTCAGGTTTTGGTGACTGGACCTGAAGATCCAAAGTCTAATGCGCATAGTCCTAACGAATCGATTTCTCTTTCTGGCTTGAAATCGAATATCGTAACTGAAGCTTTGCTTTTAGATCGTCTAACTAAGTAAACTTAACAACTCGTATACAATCGCTATATAAAATTTTAGCGTTTGTATACGAGTCTACGCAATGACGTAAAATCTTCACACGACACGGGTGCTTTGCATTAATTTGTAAAGCTGAGAGAAACCGCTTGAACGTGAATCCAGGTAATGCTGGCGCACGGAGATCTGTTTTTCCCGTGCCTTAATGGTGACCTACGATTTAAGCCAACGCATAAGTCGTAGTGAAAGAACAGTAAGGCACATATCTATGTCGAAAGAAAATGTCTTATTGCAATGCAATCAGCGATGTAAATCACTGATATGACGTTTTGTTATTAGGATAAGTCAAAAACGTGTTTGTAATAAAGACATTTTAGGATTTTTAGGTCGTTAAAAAGTCCGTAGCAGATCTAAATGATTCTAAAAGAAAAAATTAAAAAATAGATAGAAAATAATTAAATAAAATCATTGCCATAAAGGATTTTTCTATGCCCGATGCATTTGAAACGCCAGTTTTGAACAAAACTAATACGCAGGATGCCGAAACATTCCTTCCATCGGCTAGCTGCAATGCTCAGCTACGTTTTGATAATTGGGGTTATCGTCATGCTTCTCGCAAACATTTTGCTGTACGCGGGTTGAACCTAACAATTGAAGCAGGGCAAAGAGTTTTGTTGCTTGGTGCATCGGGCATAGGCAAATCCACAATTCTTGAAGGTGCTGCTGGGCTGATTGGTAGTGATATTGTTAAATCTAGCTCAAATAATTCAAAGCCTGATTCGAAGAAGAATGTTTTAGTAGAAGATGAAGATGGCGGTGTAAGCGAAGGCTCAGTATTCGTAGATGATTTACCAGTTCATAAAGCGCGTGGGCGAGTAGGATTAGTGTTACAAGATCCAGAGGCTCAAGCTATTTTTCAGCGTTTAGGGGATAACGTCGCCTTCGGTCCTGAAAATATGAATGTTCCTCGTAAAGAAATATGGGATCTTGTTAATAAAAGTCTTGAAGAAGTAGGTTTAGAAGGATTACAGTTACACCGTTCTACCGCCCATTTAAGTGGTGGTCAAATGCAGCGTCTGGCATTGGCTGGAGCATTGGCTATGAAGCCAAGTGTGCTTCTTTTAGATGAGCCTACTGCGAATCTAGATCCAGATGGTGTTAATCAGATTGTAAAAGCTGTTGGTAAAGTTTTAGACGATACCAATGCAACAATGGTTCTTGTAGAACATCATGCGCAGCCTTGGATTGATTTGATTGATAGAGTAGTGGTTCTTGGTCTTGATAATTCTGTGAACAATACTGAAGAGAATAATTATGTTCACGATGATGATATTGCGCGAGACGAGTTTGCGCAAACAGTTATTGTTGCAGATGGAACTCCAGACGAAGTGTTCAGTAGAAGCGATCTTGATTTTGAAAACCTTGGGATTTGGCTTCCTGACAAGTATAAAGATCCGCAAGATCGCAGAATTGGTAGGATTTATGTTGAATGTGAACCAGATTGCGATCCAGCAAAAGGTGATGGAAGAGTAGTTCTATCAACAGAAAACCTTGCGATTAGTCATACGAGTACTCCAATAGCCAAAAATATCAATTTGAAATTTAATTCTGGACAAATCACAGCATTAGTTGGAGCAAACGGTGCTGGAAAATCCACTTTATCTCTAACTTTGGCAGGATTAATTCCAGCTTTAGAAGGTCAGGTTGTAGCTAGTGAGGATCTTTGCGAAGGCGCTGGCGGCACCGATCCGATGAACTGGAAGTCTACTGATCTTGCTAAAAGAATTTCATATGTTTTCCAGAATCCAGAACATCAGTTTGCGTGTGGAACTGTTCTTGAAGAAGTTATGCTGGGTCCTATTAGAACTGGAATGAGTGAAGAAGACGCTAAAACTAAAGCAGAGTCTTTATTAGATAGATTCCGCCTATCTAGATATTCTAACGCAAACCCATACACTTTATCTGGAGGTGAAAAGCGTAGACTTACTGTTGCCGCATCTTTGGCTGCAGCTCCAAGAGTTTTAATTTTAGATGAACCGACTTTTGGACAGGATCGTAAAACTTGGTTACAAATTATAAAACTCATTGCAAGCCTTCGCGCAGATGGCGTTAGTGTTATTGTTGTTACTCATGATAGAGAGTTAGTAGATGCGCTTGGAGCGCGTTTAGTGGAACTTAAAACTAATGTGGATTCCACTAATGACGAATCTTATGAGTCTGAAAATGTAGATAATTCACAAGAATCTTTAGCATTATCTTCGTCAACAGATGCAACGAATATATCTCGAATAGAAGTTAGCGATGTGAACCATCGTGATGAGGCAGCTCGCGCATCAAGTTATTCTCCATTCTTGGCATCTTTGAATCCTGTGTATAGGATGCTTGGAGCTTTCCTACTTTCGGTTCCGCTTTTGTTTACTCTCGACTGGCTTTCTGCAACAATAGCTCTGGTTTTGGAGTTTGTGATTCTTTGGGTTGTTAAAATGAACCCTTTGCGAGTTATTAAACTTTCTTGGCCTGTATGGGTTGGTGCTCCTGGATCTGCATTAGCAGTGTGGTTGTATGGTAAATCAGGTGGAGCAACATGGTTTGATTGGGGAATTATTCATGTAAGTGATCATTCCACAACTCTTGCAATTGCAACATTCATCAGAATTTTAGCTATCGGTGTTCCAGCTATTGTTACTGTTATTGGCATTGATGCAACTGATTTAGCTGATGCCTTTAGTCAAGTTATGAAATTGCCAGATAGGTTTGTTTACGGTGGATTAGCTGGTATGCGATTGTTTAGCGTCCTTCAAGATGATTGGGCTGCTCTCAGTGCATCTAGGCGTTCTCGCGGACTTGGCGATGATAGTAAGATTAAGGCTTTTATGCCTCAAGCTTTTGCTCTTTTGGTGCTGTCTATTCGAAGATCTACAACTTTGGCTACGGCTATGGAAGCTCGTGGATTTGGCGGAGAAAACCCAAGATCTCATGCACGTATAAGCCATGTGAATAAACGCGATTATGTGTTTATGATTGGGTGCTTAATTATTCCTGCTATCGCTTTAATCGCTGCTGTATATTACGGTACTTTTGCTCTTCTTGGAGGAAATTAATACTAACATACAATGTGGGCTTAATGGGATTCGAACCCACGACCTTCTGCTCCGGAGGCAGACGCTCTATCCACTGAGCTACAAGCCCGCAACTTGTGAAAGTATACACGTTGCTAGGGATTGAAAGTATACGCTATTAGCCAATCTTTGTGACTTTAATGCATACTTTAGCGAGTTATTACGCTTTTAAGATCGCTTGCTACTTTTTTAGGATCTTCAGCGCACATGAGAGCAGATACAGTGCATACTCCATCAATGCTTAGGTCTTTGATTGGAAAAACGGTGTTTTCGTGTATTCCACCAATCGCTAGAGTTTTTACACCCATGCTGTGTGCTACTTTTGCTACTTCATTTACGCCTTCAACTCCAAGAGGAGGAACATCATGCGCCTTAGTATTTGTGGCAAATGCAGCTCCGATTCCTATAACATCAGGAAGTGGAGTATCGTTCTCTTTGCACTCTTTATATGCTTTTTCCATTAGGTCTACTCTTGCGCAAGAAAGTCCAATCATCCATTCGGCTGGCATGGATTTACGTGCTGTAACGAAAGGCGTATCTTTTTGACCAATATGCAGGTTGAATCCCAGTTTTGCTGCGGTGTCAACGTGATCGTCTATGAAAATCGGTATATCTCCATGTTTTGCTTTTATAAGTGTTTTGCGTAACTTTATGGCTTTTTCTGATATTTCAGTATCGTTGGAGTATTTATCTCGCAATTGAACTACTGTCACTCCGCCATCTATGGATTCTACTGCAACTTGTTCTTCGCTACGGTTTCCCATTCGTGGATCTGTGACTAGGTAAAGCGTCCAATCTGTTGGTTCTATGCTAAATTCAATGTTTGTTAGTTCAAACATGTTGTTTACACTTAATGTTTGCAATGCGTCGATCCACAGTGTTTTGAATGTTCCTGGTGCGGTTGTTTGTCTTGCTGCAAACGTTCCAGCTGCTGCAGCGTGCACGTGTGCAGCCACTGTTGCTGCCACTGGGCGCTCTGGGTTTGCACCCACATATGCCGCCACTAATGATCCAAGAGCGCACCCAGTTCCTACAACTTTTGTCATAGCCTTGTGTCCGCCAGTTATTCGCACTAGGCATCCGTGACCGTATACCGCGTCTTTTTCTCCAGATATTGATATTACAGATCCGTATTCTTTTGCCAGTTTTTTGGCTGCTTCTAGCGCGGAGTTTACTGGATCTTGCGCATCTACGCCTTTCATCTGACTGTTTTGCCCAACTAAAGCTAATATTTCGCTTGCGTTCGCTCGTATTACTGTTGGGTTTCGTTTTACTATTTCTCTTACAAATTTTGTTCTAGTGGTTAATTCGTCTACTCCAACTCCAACTGGATCTAGTACCCAAGGAGTTTGTGTTTCTTCGCAAGTTTCTATTGCTTTGCGTATGGCTTTGCCTTTTATCTCTTCGAATGTTCCAACATTTACTAGAACGCCTGACGCTATTTTTGCAATGCCTGCTGCTTCATCTGGGTCGCATACCATTATTGGCGTAGCTCCTGCGGAAAGTAGTACATTTGCTGTTATTTCTTGAACAATATTGTTTGTTATGCAATGAGTTAGTGGCTTCTTTGCTCTCACTCTTTCTATGCATGATCTAACGTCATTTAGAAACATTCGTCTTCTTGCGCGAACGCTAAAACTTGTATCTATATTTGTATCTATATTTGCATTTGATTCGTTTAATTCTTCCATGATTTTCCCTTCGCTAGCACTACCTAGATCAGGTTTAACGGGTGTAATCTCAGCGTTTTTACGCACCCCGAACCGACTTTGACTATATCGTTTGTGTATGACGTTTGGCTATGTAATATTTTATTTCGCGCGTTTTGCGTTGTTTCGCTTGAAATTTCGGGGATGATTGAAGATTATTGTTTTGGATTTTATAAAATTTTTCCATTAATTTTTTATTTTTGTTTGCATTTGTACTTTTATAGTGTTAGCATCAAACACAACACAAACGGATATCGTAAATTTTACGATTTACGATTTTGGATTTGTGATTGACCACATTAAGCGTTTAGCTTTGCAGCTAAGTATTAAGGAGGCGGCTATCATGCGTAACATGAATGCTCAAGCTCGCGATACTTTTGATGCTGCTCGTATGTGGTGGTGGCAGACTTCTCTTTGGCGTAGTTTACTCTAAAGCTTTAGAAGCTGCTTGTTTAGGCTTGTAAAAGACCTCTAGGGTAAACCTGGAGGTCTTTTTTATATCTCCAGAAAGCCAAATCTATTTGGATTAATTTTACGTCTAAAACAAATCTATAAACATAAAAAACAATTAAAAAATTGTTTAAAACAATCAACATAAAAATCTACATAAAAGGAGAAAATCATGGCTCAGGAAATTAATGAAACTAAGCAGGAAACCTCATTTACTTCTGCTGAATCTAGTGTTAATCAGGCTTCGGATTTACTTAAAGGTGTAAATGTTAAAAAGCATGCTTTAGATATTACGTCTTTGGTGTTGGTGGCTGTTCTTTTTGCAGCAGGATGTATTCTTGACTTTACAGTTGCAAAAGCGCTTTCGATTGGAAATATTCAGCCAGAGTTTGTAATTGCATCGTTCTGCCTTGCGATTTTGTTGGTTCGTCCAAATGTTATTCAGGGTGCGATTATTGGTGCTTTGGCTGCGACTTTAATTCAATTTAACACTTCAATTCCTGGTCTTGAATACGCTTGCGATATTCCAGCAGCAATTATTATGACTTTGATGTTGATGGGTTATTTAAAGGCTTTTCCTAAGGATGCTGCTAGAAAGTTCAGTGTTTTCCCATTAATTTCTTCCTTTATTGCAACTGTTATTTCTGGAATGATTTTTGCAACAATCGCATCTTTCTTTATTCTTCACTCTCCAAACACTGTTCTTGTTATGCTTCCAATCATTTTGGGTACTGCTGTGTTTAATGCTGTTGTTGTTGAAGTTCTTTACACTCCAATTCGACTCGTTCTACACAAGTAAATCAGAATTGAAAAATAATTAAACAAATTAATTTAAATCAATATAAATTAATATCAAAACATATATAAATAACAAAAGTCGATAATTAAAACTTGATTATCGCAACTTAAAGGAGAAGATTATGAATCAGGAAATTAACGAACATGAAGGTAATATGCTTAATGCTGTAAGTATTAAAAAGCACGCTTTAGATATTACGTCTTTAGTGTTGGTGGCTGTTCTTTTTGCAGCAGGATGCATTCTTGATTTTACAGTTGCAAAAGCGCTTTCAATTGGAAATATTAAACCAAACTTCTTAATCGCATCATTCTGCCTTGCGATTTTGTTGGTTCGTCCAAATGTTATTCAGGGTGCGATTATTGGTGCTTTGGCTGCAACTTTAATGCAATTTAACGCATCTATTCCTGGTCTTAATTATGTTTGCGATATTCCAGCAGCAATTGTTATGACTTTGATGATTATGGCTTATGTCCGCGTTTTCCCTAAGGATGCTGCTAGAAAGTTCAGTATTTTCCCACTTATAGCAACTTTTATAACCACAGTTGTTTCTGGTTTAATATTTGCATCTACTGCATCTTTCTTTGTTCTTCATTCTCCTAAGACGATTCTTGTTATGCTTCCAATCATTTTGGGAACTGCTGTGTTTAATGCTGTTGTTGTTGAAGTTCTTTACACTCCAATTCGACTCGTTCTACACAAGTAAGTATTTGAATTTATTTTAGATGATATTCAGTAAGTCATATAATCGTCAGAGAGTAATCAATAAGTAATGTTCATAGTATTGTTGGGTTTTTAAGAGTTAGGAATTGTTGTGTCTTTGCTTGAGCTTAGGGAAGTATCTTTTAAATATTTGAATCATAATAAGGATGATTCTTTAGACTCTGCAAAGGCACAAGATTCCACTTTTGCCTTGAACAATATAAGCCTTAGTATTGAAGCTGGCGAATTTGTTGGAATTATTGGACCATCTGGATCTGGTAAAACAACTCTTGCCTCTATTTTCTCTGGTGCTATTCCTCATCATTATTCTGGAGAACTTTCTGGAATCGTTAAGATTGCAGGTCAAGAAACTAAAAATCTTGCTTTAACTAATATAGCCTGCTTAATTGGATCAGTTATCCAAGATATTGATGCGCAAATGGTGGCTGCAAACGTAGAAGATGAGATTCTTTTTGGTCTAGAAAACTTTGGTGTTGCACACAATGAAATACCGAATCGAATCGATGAAGCTTTACAAATTGTTGGCATTAGTGATTTGCGCAACCGCGATTTAGACACTCTTTCTGGAGGTCAAAAGCAGAAAGTTGCGATTGCTGCTATTCTTGCGCTAAAACCTAAAGTTATGGTGTTAGATGAGCCTACGTGCGCTTTAGACCCTGTTTCTTCTAAAATGATTTTTTCGATTCTTAAAGATTTGAATAAGAATTTTGGAATAACGGTTGTTGTAATTGAGCAGAAAGTGGCGCTTTTAAGCGAGTATTGCAAGCGTTTGGTTGTGCTTTCTAATGGCACTTTATCACTGGATTTGCCTGTTGGACAAGCGCTAAAAAATATGGATTTGCTTTATTCTATTGGAATAAATTATCCGCGCACTACACATTTGGTTAATGATTTACAGCGTGAGAGTGTTTGCTCTAAAAGCGATTTGCCTGTGTCTGTAGAAGATACAGTAAATACTATTGTTAATACGATTAATAGTGGAAATTCTTTAGTTTCACATGATGATTCACATAGTGAATGCGATGAAGATAAATGTGCGGCTGCTTTCGACTTTTCCAATGCATCGCAAAACTTAGCACAAAATTCTTCACCATGTCTTTCTTTGCAAAATGTTAGTTTTTCATATCCGAGTGGTGTTAGTGCTTTAGAAAACGTGTCTTTTGACGCTTATCCTGGGGAGCTTGTAACTCTTGTTGGAAGAAATGGTGCTGGAAAAACAACTGTTACTAAGATAATAAACGGTTTGCTTAAGCCAAGTAGTGGAAGTATTTTTATTGATGGCAAAAATACTAGCAACATGAAAATAAGCCAAATTGCTCACTATGTTTCAACTCTTTTCCAGAATCCAGATCGTCAGCTTTGTAAAGATACTATTTTAGAAGAAGTAGCGTTTAGTTGTATTCTTTTAGGTGAGTCTGTTAAAGAAGCTAATGATCATGCTATGCAAGTGATTGAAAAGCTTAATTTAGATCCTAATGCTAGCCCTTTTATGCTTTCTAGAGGTCAGCGTCAGATGGTGGCATTGGCTGCAACTGTTGTAACTAAACCTAAGATTCTTGTATTAGATGAGCCTACTTGCGGACTGGATTACATGGAATGCTTGAGAATCATGCAAGTTGTAGAAGACCTTAGAGACCATGGTTGTTGCGTGATAATGGTTTGCCACGATATGGAAGTGGTTCTTGATTTTGCAACGCGTTTAATCGTAGTAAATGATGGACATATTCTTGAAGACGGAAGCATAAGCCATGTGTTTGAGAATAAGAGTATTTGCGATGAAGCTGCTTTATGTGCTCCTCTTTTGTGCGCTGTATCTCAGGGCTTAGCTAAAAATGGTTTTGCTAAGTGTAAAGGATTGTATAAGAGAGATATGTTGGTTAATGCTCTTAAAAAGAGTTGCAATTTGTAAAACAAATGGGTGATTTTTATGCAAACTAAGATTCTTACTTATAATGCTGGTTCAACTTTCTTGCACAAGGCAAATCCTATTGCAAAACTTATATTAGCTATAAGCGTTGTTGTGTCTGCTTTTATAGCTCAACAATTTAGCGTTCTTGTAACTATTGCAGTATTGATTCTTGTTGCTATGGCTATGGCTGGGATTCTTAAAACTCTGTTTCCTCTTGTGCGCGCAATGCTTATTCTCGGCGTTGTAATGTTCTTTTTGCAAACGATTATTGCTCAGGGTGGAAATTATATGTTCTTGTGGTTTACATCAAGAGGAATTTCTGTTGCTGCAAGAGCATCTTTGAGACTATTCTGTTTTGCTTTGCCTCTTGTTAGCGTTCTTAGCATTACAAAATTGAACGATTTAGCTAATGCTGTTGTTCAATATCTACGTGTTCCTTACTGTTATGTTTTTACTATTACTACAGCTGTGCGTTTTGTTCCTATTTTTGCGTACGAAATGTCTCAGATTACGGAAGCTCAAATGGCAAGAGGAGTTGAGTTCGATACTAAGAATCCTTTTAAAAAGATTAAGCTGATGATGCCTTTGATTGTGCCTCTTTTGGTTTTGTCTGTTCGTAAAGCCGATAGTTGTGCTTTGGCTGCGGAAGAACGTGGATTCTATTTGCGCACTCGTAAGTCATCTTATAAAAAGTACACTTTTGGATGGCGTGGGCTTGTTCTTATTGTAATATCTGCGATTATGATTGCTTTGCCTATAGTTGTGTCTATATTAGCTCCACAAATTATTTAAAATAGTTTAAACTAATCTAGAATAAGTTAAAAAATTCTAGAATCTAGGCGATTTTTGATGAATAATTTAAAGGTTTGGCTTAAAGGTGCAAGACTTTATACTCTTCCAATCGGAATAGTGCCAGTTATTATGGCGATTTCGATTTTTGCAAGATATTTATTCAGTGGTCAAATACTTGTAAAACCTTATAATATTGAAAATTTTGTTATTCAATCACTATTGTGTATAGGTGTTGCTGCTTTTATGCAGATTTCAGTGAACTATGCGAATGATTATTGTGATGGTTTGCGCGGATTAGATGATCAAAGATCTAATAGAGATTTAGGCGATAAAACATTGTGTGATGTGTCTTGGAGACTTGCAGACGCTGGTATTAAACCAAAATCAGTTTTGTATGCTGTTTGCATATCTGCCTTAGTATCATGTGTTTTTGGGTTAATCATTACTGTTAGAAGTGGAATTTGGATATTTATTCTTCTTGGACTAGTTTGTCTTATGGGAGCGTGGTTTTATGCGGGAGGATCGCATCCTTACGGTTACCGTGGTAGGGGAGAATTTAGTGCGTTTTTGTTCTTTGGACCTGTTGCTTTTCTAGGAACATTGTGTGCTCTTAGTTTTGGAAGTGGTTTTCCTAAAGAATCAATAACAACGGCAAGCGTTCCACAAATTGTGTTTTGTGTGTTATTGTCCATCATTCCAGGCGGGTTCTCTGCTTGTCTTATGATGATTAACAATTTAAGGGATATAGAAAGTGATACAAAACACGCAAAATTTACAGCAATGTCAATTGTTGGGGAGAATATAGGGCGAATTATATTCGTTTCTGTTGTAATTATGTTTACACTTCTGCAGTGTGTTTATGTTTTTCTTAATATATTTTTTGCTAAGTTTATGACAATAATTTGGAATGTAGCCAGATTGAATAAAAATGCTTTCAGAATAAATTGCTTCTTGTTTAATCAGGGTGTGTTTATTGTTTGCTGCATTTTGTTATTATTGCTTACCTACATGTTTATTAAAAAAGCGTATTCGCTAGCATATGCGGTTATATGTGGGAATTATGCTAATGCTTTTCCAATATGCGTATCTTTAGCAATGCTTGGTGCTTTGACTTTTGTATTGTCAATATTTGCATGCTAGCTTTACCGCATTAAAAAGCGGTTTATAATGTATTTTATACATGCGTACTAGTAAAATCGTATGGCAACGCGCACGGTGTGCTTTTAGTGTTTGTGCAATGAATATGCATGATGCTGGTTCACGCAATGACCGCAAAGCTGGCGTGTATTAGAGTGTGCAAAATGTGTGTTGGTGGAATACATAGCGCTGTTGCCTTGTGTTTTAGGGTAAGGAAATGAGGTTGTAAAATGTCTGCTGTAACCAGCGATGAAGAGATGGGGAAGTCGCCAGTTGTGCTTACCGATGATGAGTTGCGAGATGCGGCTGAGTTGTCTACTCCTAAAAAAGACGATGATAACAGTGAAAGCAAAAAAGAAAATGCTGAAAAAACTGTTGTAGTTGCAGAAGACGAGGCAGTGAACCGTATGGATCTTGTAGCAATGTTGGAAGATAATGGCTACAAGGTTGTAGGACAAGCAGCTAATGGAGAAGAAGCGGTTAATCTTACTCGTCAATTCCATCCAGATGTTGTTTGCATGGACGTTAAGATGCCAGTAGTAGATGGTATTCAAGCGGCTGCCACTATTTGTGACGAGAATATTGCTCCAGTTGTTATGCTCACTGCTTTTTCTCAATCTGATTTAGTTAAGAGAGCTACTGGCGCTGGTGCTATGGCTTATGTTACAAAGCCGTATGAGGAGTCAAAACTTTTACCTGCTCTAGAAGTAGCTATGGGTAGGTTTAGTGAAATTAACGATTTATTAGATAGTGTTGAGCGTACTGAAAATAAGCTACAGGATGCGCAAGATCAGCTTCGTAAAGCAGAAGAGAAGCTTAGGAAGGCTGAAGATACTCTTGAAGAGCGTAAGCTTGTAGACAGGGCAAAAGGTTTGCTTATGGACAAGGCTGGATTCTCGGAACAGGGTGCTTTCCGCTGGATTCAAAAAACTTCTATGGATCAGCGTATTCCAAAGAAGCGTCTTGCTTTGGCTATTATTGCTAAGTATGGTGAAGAAAAACCATCTGCAGAAGCGTAAACAGTATTTCAAAGCATTATTTAAAAACAATATTTTGTAGTTGTTACAATTAATGGTTGTTACAGCTATGGTAAATAATTTCATAAAAAATTTATTTTACGAGAACGCAGGTGGGTAGTTAAGTGAATGCCAGCATCGTTGCAAACGAGGATTCTTTGAATAATGAGGATGAAAATGGAACGTTGTTGGTGGTAGATGGCCACTCACTTGCGTTTCGTGCTTTTTACGCAATATCTGCGGATAATTTTTCAACAAAATCTGGTTTTGCAACCAATGCAATATGGGGTTTTTCAACAATGCTTTCTCAGGTTATTGAAAAAGAAAAACCAGATAAGCTTGCTGTTGCTTTTGATGTTAAAGGCGGAACTTTTAGGAATAAACTTTTGCCGCAATATAAAGGAACTCGAGAAGCTGCACCAGAAGAGCTTCTAGCTCAACTTCCTGTTATACAAGAATTGCTCAATGCATTAGGTGTTAAATATATTACAAAACAGGGTTATGAAGGCGACGATATTATTGCAACCTTAGCCACAATGGGCGCTAAAGCTAAATATAAGACTCTTGTTCTTTCTGGAGATCGTGATGCGTTCCAACTTATTGATGAATATATAAATGTTTTGTATCCAGGCAGGCATTTTAAAGATTTAAAACAAATGGATACTGATGCGATTATTGAAAAATATAATGTTACGCCTAAGCAATATTCAGATTTAGCAGCGCTTAGAGGAGAAACTTCCGATAATATTCCAGGTGTTCCTGGCGTAGGCGATGGTTATGCAGCAAAGTGGATTAATCAATTCGGTGGATTAGAAGGCATTATAGAACACGCGGATCAGGTGACTGGCAAAAAAGGTGAGTCTTTGCGAGAAAGCATAGATCAGATTCGTCTGAATAAGAAAGTAAATACTCTTGTTAAAGATTTAGATCTTGGTGTTGGTATTAATGATCTTGAATTTGGAAATGTTGATGCCGCGTCAGTTGGCGAATTGTTTGAAAGACTCGAATTTGGTACTCGCAGTAGAAGGAAGATTTTAAAAGAATTTACGCGTGGAAGCAAAGAGCTTTTAGAAGAGAACATTAAGATGATGATTTCTGCTGGAAGCACTCATGCTGGCAGTGATGTTAGTTCTACAGAGTCTGATAATTCAGATGATTTAGAGGATTTCAAAACTATAGTAGATAAAATAAATATTCATAAAATTTATTCAGAATCTGATTTAGATAATTGGATTAATCTCGTGTCACCATGTATTGAGAAAAGTGAGTCAAATGGATCGTCAGAATTAGTTAAAGAGAATACGGAATATAAATCTAAAGCAACCGTAGATTTGTTTGAATTACTTGAGTCTCAAGAAAAACCTTCTTTAAATCTTATAAGAAATGATTTAGAGTGTGCAAAAACTATTAAAGATCACAAAGAACTAGTTATATATGCATTGCAAAAACCAAATGATAGCAGTCAGTTTGGTATTTATGCAGATGTGCTAGTAATGCTATCGCAAAATAATGCTGCAATTGTGTATTCTGATGTTCTTAATGGGGATTCTAGCGAAGATTGTAATAAAATCTGCCACAAGCTAAAAGATTTCATAAAAATGTATGAATCTTCAATTGTTTTGCATGACTACAAAAAACATATAGCTCTTCTTAAATCGCTGAAAATTGTAGATAATAATTACTCTTTTAATCCATTACTTGACACTCGTTTAGCATCTTATTTGATAGAACCAGATTTTCGCAATGAAAATATTGAAGATATGGCGGAACATGTTCTAAATATTCATGTAGAAAATGAAAAATCTAATGAAGAGCCTGCACAAGGAGAGCTTGATTTTGTTTTAGAAGATAGTGATAATCCTGAAGAGTTAAATCAAGAAGAGGATAAGCGTAAAAAGCAAGAAAAGCGTATTTTGGAAACTGCTATAACAATAAGATTGTTGGCAAAGCAATATGCTATAAAACTAGATGAACGTAAACAAACAGGATTAATGGTCGATGTCGAAATGCCTGTTTCTAGGGTCTTAAGAGGCATGGAAGATGCAGGTGCTGCCGTAGATATGAGCAGGCTCGTATCTATGAGAGATAATTTTGCGGCAGAAGCTCAATTTGCCCAAAAAATGGCTTTGGATGTAGCAAACAAGCCGATAAATTTGCAAAGTCCTAAGCAGCTTCAACAATTGCTATTTGAGGATATGGGTTTAAAGCCTACAAGAAGAACGAAAAGTGGATCTTATACTACTAATGCAGAAGCATTGCAAGAATTATATGCAAAAATTGATCCAGATGAAAAAGCTAGTCAATTCTTAGGGGCTTTGCTAAAACATCGTGAGACAAACAAGTTAAAGCAGATTGTACAGAGTCTTATTGATTCTGCAAGATATGAAGATGGCAGGATTCATACCACTTTTGAACAAACTATTGCAGCTACTGGGCGTTTAAGTTCTTCGGACCCAAATTTGCAAAATATACCGAATAGGAATGTGGTCGGTAGGGAAATTAGAGCTGCTTTTATTCCAGGAAATCAATACGATCAGCTTATGAGTTGTGATTATTCTCAAGTAGAGCTTAGAATTATGGCTCATGCTTCTGCAGATGAAACACTTATTAAAGCTTTTAAGTCTGGTGTTGATTTTCATAAGTTTGTAGCAAGCTTGGTTTATAAGATTCCAGTTGAACAAGTTAGCCCAGATCAGAGATCGCATGTTAAAGCAATGAGTTACGGATTGGCATATGGGCTTAGTACTTATGGTTTAGCAAAACAGCTTTCTATTAGTCCTGCTGCTGCAGAAGTTCTTAAAGAAAAGTATTTCGATACCTTTGGTGGCGTGCATGACTATTTGGAGTCTTTAGTAGATAAAGCTAGAAAGCTTGGATATACTCAAACGATGTTTGGTCGTAGAAGGTATTTTCCTAAGCTAAATTCCACGAATAGAGCATCTCGTGAATCTGCAGAGCGAGCAGCTTTAAATGCTCCTATTCAAGGAAGTGCTGCAGATATTATGAAGCTTGCAATGATTCAAGTAGATAAGGATTTGCGAGAAGCTAAAGTAAAAAGTCGTGTGATTTTGCAAATTCACGATGAACTTGTTCTCGAAATAGCACATGGCGAAGCAGATATTGTAGAAAATATTGTTAAAAACGCTATGGAACATACTGTTGAGTTAGACGTTCCGCTTAATGTGTCTACTGGATTGGGAGCTGACTGGCAGCTTGCTGCTCACTGATTTTATTTGTGAGAATTATTGTAAAGCCCGCTGTAGGTTTATTGTAGGTTTATTGTAAAGGTGTAAAATATGGCAACTTTAGTTGATGTTGTTAATGTTTTAGAAGACTTGTATCCTCTAAATCTTGCTGAATCTTGGGATAATCCTGGACTAATTGTTGGAAATCCTACGGATAAGGTGAATAAGATAGTTTGTTTATCTGATCCAACTTTAGAAGCTGTTGAAGAATCATGCAAAATGGGTGCTAATTTGATTGTTTCTCACCATCCTTTATTCTTTAGGTCAGTTCATGAAGTTTCTGGTTTTTCTGTTCGCGGAAAAATAGTTCAGACACTTATTGAAAATCATTGTGGATTGTGGGTCGGTCACACTAATGCGGACGCGGCTTTTAGGGGAGTGGCGGATGCTGCAGCTAATGCTTTTGGTCTTAAAGATTTGCATCCTCTTGTTCCAGCAAGTAATAATGACCTTTCTCTTGGTCTTGGCAGAGTTGGAGTGCTTGAGCAAAAAATCACGCTTAAAGAGTTTGCTATGCGCGTTTTTAACGCTTTGCCTACTACTAATCTAGGCATTCAAGTGTGTGGAGATATTAATGAAATGGTTAGTAAAATAGCTGTTCTTCCAGGTTCAGGTGATTCTTTATTTGATGAAGTTCGCGCTTGCGGAGCAGATGTGTATGTAACAAGTGATTTAAGGCATCATCCTGCAACGGACGCGTACGAGCAGGCTGTGTATGAAGCGAAATTAGAAAATTCTAATATTATTAAGCCCATGCTTATAAACACTCCTCATAGTGCCATTGAGTCGTTGTGGTTTAAGTATGCTGTGCAAGATGTTCATGATTCTATATACAAGAATTTTGGTGAATCGTTGGATGTTTCTTGGATTGGTAGAGCTTTTGACCCTTGGAATTATGTGATTAATTAGAGTGATTGATCAGCGCGATTAGCGGATATTATGAATATGAAAAACAGAAAAGTCTTGCCGATTTCTCAGCAAGACTTCATTCCGTGTCCGGAGCGGGACTTGAACCCGCACGCCTGTACAAATAGGCACTAGCACCTCAAGCTAGCGCGTCTACCATTCCGCCACCCGGACGGGTGTTTTAGACAACAGATAGAACTATAACATCTTTTTTAACTCTTTGCTTCGGCGTGTTGAAAATTAATCTATTTTTGTCATAATTTTGTTAATTTCATCCTTATTTTGATGATTAATAGGCTTGTTTGGGTCAAAATCGACAATTATTACTGGAATATTTTGCACTTCGCCGCTTGAATCCACTATAGAATGTTGTGGATTTTGATTGTTATTACGTTTTGGATAGTCCAATCTTGTGAATGCTCCACGAGATTCATGTCTTGCAAGTGATGCTTGCAGAACCGATTTTGCAAGCGTAATCATGTTTTGTAATTCCCAAATAGCAATTAGCTCTTGATTAAAAACAAGATTTTGTGAATGTAAAACAAGAATTTTAGCTTGCGGAATAATAATCGTATCGATTTTTTGCAAAGCATCTTTAAGGGTATTTTCGCTGCATCTAACCGCTGCAGCATTTTCCATAATATTTTCTAGTTTTTCTAGTAGATTATATGGGTTTGTTGTGTTGCTAGATGTGCTTGTATTTTGAATAAGACCGATTATCTCTTGTACACGATTTTCTGATAATTTGTCTAGATTTTCAAAAGTATTAGGAGTGCTATCGTACACATTTTTTGATGTATCTACTATATGCTCTTCGTGTTTTTCCTGACTTTTTTCCTGACTTTGTTCTTTTAATTCTTTTGCAATAGACTTACCAGATAGTTTTCCGAACAGGCATGCATCAAGAAGAGAGTTTCCGCCAAGGCGATTGGCTCCATGTACTCCCGAGCATGCGCATTCTCCTGCGGCATATAATCCTATTATTCTCTGTTTTTTATTATTAACCAGTTTATAAACTTGCCCGTTAAGCGATATGGGTATTCCCCCCATCGTGTAATGCGCTGTAGGTCTAATAGGTATAAGATCTTTTGATGGATCAAGATGAGCGTATTTTTCAATAGTTTCTACAACCTGTGGAAGAGCTTCTAGCATATGTTGCTTTTCTATACGAGTCATATCTAGCCATACGCAATCTTTTCTATCAATGTTGCTAGTAGTATCTTCAACGCCTCTTAAAGCATCTATTTCTGATACAATCGACCTGCTTACTACATCTCTTGGAGCTAAATCCGCATGCGTGTCGTCGTAGTTTTTCATAAATGCTTCATTCTTGCAATTCCTGAGAACTCCGCCTTCTCCTCGAGCTGCTTCAGAAAGCAATATTCCAGTATGAGCCAGACCAGTCGGATGGAATTGTATGAACTCTATGTCTTCTAGTTGCAATCCTGCGTTTAGTGCTAAAGACATTCCGTCCCCAGTTAAATCCCAGGAATTAGATGTTGTTGAAAATAGTCTTCCAGCTCCGCCAGTTGCTATAAGAACATTTCTTGCACATATTTTTTCTACTTTTCCACTTTTTTCGTTTAGCGCGATTATGCCCTCTGCGCTATTGGATTTGTGGTTTATAGCAAGATCTGTTACATAAACATCTTCTTCGATTTTAATATTTTCTTCTATGCATTTTTGCCATAGGCTGTATAGAATTTGGTGTCCAATTCTGTCTGCAGCGTACGCAGCTCGTCTAATTGGCTGCTGGCCGAAGTCGGCAGTATGTCCACCAAAAAATCTTTGATTAATATGACCATCTTCTGTTCTAGAAAAGGCAACTCCAAAGTGTTCTAGTTCAATAACTGTATCTCTAGCTTCTTTTGCTAGCATTTTTGCTGCATCTTGATCGCTTAACCAGTCTCCACCGTGTACGGTGTCGTAATAGTGCCATTGCCAGCAATCTTTTTCTATGTTTCCTAATGATGCTGCGATTCCACCTTCGGCAGAACCTGTATGAGACCTTAACGCTTGAAGCTTGCAAATCACTAATATTTTAGGCTGTTTTCCTTGAGATTTTAGCGTTTTATATTCTTCAGATTTCACTAATCCCAGTGCTGCAGAAAGTCCTGCTGCTCCTGCGCCGATAATCACAACATCGTATGATGATTGCTCTACTTGTATTTGCACAGTTTTTTCTTTAACTGTAGTAGTATTTTCTTTTTGCTGACTCAAGTTTGACTGCATAACATTTATTTTCTCATATTTTCTGCTTTTTATTTAAGATTTTTCCTATTTAAACTAAAAACACCATTTTGGTTTTTGACTATTCCATTTAATTCAAGAATTGCTATTTCTCCAGAAATCTTAGATATTGAAAAATCATTATTTGAGTTTGTATGAAGCATGATTGCGTGTATATTGTCAATGTTTGCGCATATTTTTTTGCTCTTACACTCTTGAATTGCTTTCAATACAATTTTTTGAAAATCATTACATGTATCTGGAATAATATTGTTATTGCTTAAAGAGTGTGGCAAATAATGGTGGGAATTAGGATAGATACTATCTATATCATTTTGTGAACATATCATCATAGCTTTTCCATCGTGAATAAGCATATTGCATCCAGCATTACTCGGTGATGTTACATCTCCTGGAACAGAATAAATCTCGCGATTTAAGCTATTCGCCCAGTTTGCTGTGTTTAAAGCTCCAGATCGTAATCGTGCTTGAGATACTATTACCTTGCTAGCAATAGCCGCAATAAGGCGATTTCTTAGTAAGAATCTACGTGCAACAGGAGTAGTGTCTGGACATAGTTCACTAATGCATGCTCCGCCGCTAGAAAGAATAGCATCAAAAAGTTGAGCATTGCTTGAAGGTCCCATTTTGTTCAAACCTCCAGCAAAAACAACAATTGTTTTGCCAACAGGATTAACATTTGCTACATGAGAGTCTAAAGCATCCAAGGTTCCCCAATGAGCTGCAGCGTCAATACCATAAGCTCCGCCAGAAATAACTGTGTGCCCCTTTTTAGCGCACGATTTAGCGAATGTAAAGCTAAGCTCGTATCCGTAGTCATTGCAACCTCTAGAGCCAACAATCGCAAGTGGCTGATTACATTGAATAAGCGCGTTGGGATCTCCAATTCCCCACAAACACAATGGGGGAGCTACTTGGCATTGGGTTGCTAAATCTTGTAGCTGTTTTGGCCAATATTTACTGTTTGGTGAAATAATCCATTGCGTTCCGTTAGAACTAAACCATCTTTTAAGTTGATTTGAATCCCAAGAAGGCAATTGTTTTAGTCTTAAACACCATTTTTTAATGGATCTGTGTAATATATCAAAATTGTTAATAGCAATTTTATTGTCAGCATTATTGCTTCCCCATATTTTAAGACCTTTCAGAAAATATTCTTCTAAAACAGAAACTTTTGAGTGATTTTTTATAATGTTAAGAATTTTTCCATTATTTTCTAAATCATCTAAATTCGATTTAGTCTGGTTTTCTAAAGATCCGTCTATGTAAAAATCATCTTGACAGCAGCCATTTTGCAGATTTAATTCTAGCTGCTTGTTTTTTGTTTTACCAATAGATTCACTTATAGATTCGCAAATAAGGTGAAGTGCTTCCACAATACTGCCAGTGTTTACTGACCCTATTACAAGTGTGTACATTATTGCATCTGCGCCATCAATACAAAATGTGAGTATTGCGCGCGATAAAGTATCGTTATCTATTCTGTAAGTATTGTTGTTGCCATTTATGCTATTAATATTGTTCATATTCTGGTCCTTAAACTAATTGCCTGAGCCATGTCAGTTAAATCTGGAGAAGTGTGCCCATAAAGATCAGCTAAAGTCCATGCAAGCCTTAAAGCTCGATCTGCTCCGCGTAAACTCAACTTGTGGTTTTCAAGTGATTTATTAATCAACTCAATAGCGTATTTAGATGTGTATTTTCTAAGCCATGTTCCAGACGCTTGAGCGTTACAACTCCATCCGAGTTTTCTAAAACGATTTTGAGCAACCAGCCTTGCGTTTTTTACGTTTTCTCGCATCATTGCACTAGTTAGAATTTTTTCTGACATTTGACTAGATCCATGTTCTGATTGCGCTTTTGAAGTAATAATTTTTTCTACAGGTGGAACATCCATTTGAATATCAATCCTGTCTAGAATTGGTCCAGAAAGTCTAGAAAAATAACGTATTCGTTCCTTCTCTTTGCATGTGCATCGTTCGCCATTGCCATAGGCGTATCCGCATGGGCATGGATTTGCTGCGATAACAAGTTGGAATTTAGCAGGATATAATGTTGTTCCTTTAGATCTTGAAACAGCTATATGACCAGATTCCAATGGTTCTCTAAGAGTTTGCAAAACTCTTGGTGAGAATTCTGGAGCTTCATCCATAAACAAAACTCCACAATGTGCACGAGTTATTATTCCAGGCTTGGCTAGACCTGCGCCTCCTCCTATAAGAGATGCTGCAGAAGATGTATGATGAGGTGCCTCAAAAGGCGGAACATCTGTTATTCCATAGTATGGTAGTGTTCCGCAAAGTGACCTAATAGATGCCACTTCAAGCTGTTCTTGTTCGTTTAGTGGGCACATGATGCTTGGCATTCTAGATGCCAGCATAGTTTTACCAGATCCTGGAGGTCCAATCATCATAACGTGGTGTCCGCCAGCTGCAGCTACTTGCAATGCCCACTTTGTGTGTTCTTGCCCTAATACTTCCGACATATCACCGATTTCTCCTAGCGGATTGGCGCTTTTTATTGGATCAACATTATCCGTATTATTCATGTTTGAAGTCGTATTATCGTTAAGTGCTGATTTGGAATAGAGTCTTGTATTATCGATTTCTTTAATATGAAGATGATCATAAGGGTTAATTGCTTTTAATGCTCGTTCTCTGTTCTTTTCGGCAATCGGTCTAGCCTTGTTTTCTAATTTCCCGTTTAGTTCGTCTACCAAATCTAAAATGTGTTTAATCCCAATTACTTCAATTCCATTTATCAGCTTGGCTTCTGAAAGATTTTCGTAGGGAATAATCATTTTTGTAATATTTTTTTGCTTGGCATATAAACAAATTGGTAGCATGCCTTGAATTGGTAGAACTGACCCATCTAAGTTAAGTTCTCCTAAAATAATCGTATTTTCTAGCTCGTTAAGTGGAATAATTCCTCTAGCACTAAGTATGCTTGCTGCAATTGCAAGATCGTAAGATGCTCCACTTTTTGGCATAGACGCAGGTGAAAGATTCACTGTTAACCTTGTTTCTGGCCATTCGCAGCGTAAAGACGTATATGCTGATTTAACTCGTTCTCTCGCCTCGCTTAAAGAGGTGTCAGGAAGACCAATAATAGAGAATCCTGGCAATCCACTAGATATGAATGCCTGCAATTGTATTGTAAAGGCTTTCAAACCCAGTAATCCTACAGATAATGCGTTTCCAATAACCATTAGAATGCTCCTAAAATGTGACGTAGTTGAATATTTTTATCTTTTGAAATTAGTATTGATACAACGTCGAATCGTATTTTTCTGTGTTTAAAAAAGTTGTGCTCGTCTAACCACTTAAATCCAGCTTTATGTGTTTTTAAGCATTTTTCGTTTGTTACTGCTTCTAGTGGAGTTCCAAATCTTACGCTTCGTCTCGTTTTTACTTCTATGAATACAATTCTTCCAAACGGATCCATCATCACAACATCAAGCTCTCCAAAACGACTATGCCAATTTCTGTCTAATAGAATCCAATTTTTAAGAATTAGTTTTAGAGATGCGTATTCTTCTCCAAGATTTCCTATTGTTTTATTAGGGATTGAAAAATCGCATAGTTCTACTTCAATTTCTGCTATGCGATTTAAAATTTCTTCTTTTAATCCCACGCCATCCGTGCAATATTCGTTTTGCTTATATGTCATATTGCTATTTCATCAACACTAAAAACGAATTACCAGATTTTTCAATCAATGTGGTTAAAGGATGTTTTTGGCGTGTTGCGTTGGTTTTAAAGGGAAATTAGCACATAAATATAATTCATATTTTTTTTTTATTATGCGTTAATTGTGATTATTTTTAAATCTTTTTCATCTTTTATAAAGAATCGCCTACAGTATTAATGAAAACTATATAAATATATGCAATACTTGAATTATGCAAATTAGACCAGGTTCTATGTATCCGCTTGGAGCTACCTACGACGGTGCAGGCGTGAACTTCGCATTGTTCTCTGAGGTGGCAAAGCATGTTGAGCTATGCTTGTTCGATGAGCAAGACAATGAGACTCGCATCGATATGACCGAGCAGAATTCTTACGTTTGGCATACTTACATATCTGGAATACAGCCAGGGCAGAGATACGGTTATCGTGTGCATGGACCGTATGATCCAAATCATGGATTATGGTGTAATCCAAACAAACTTCTTTTGGACCCTTATGCAAAGGCAATAGAAGGCAATATTGACGGTGACGAAAGCCTATTTTCGTATTGGTTTGCTAATCCAGATGATTTAGCCGCAATGAACACTTTGGATTCTGCAGATCACACTATGAAAGCAGCTGTTATTAACCCATATTTTGATTGGGGTAACGACCAGCATCCAATGATTCCGTACCACGATAGCGTGATTTACGAGGCTCATGTTAGAGGAATGACGAATTTAAATCGTAATGTTCCTCCAGAAATTCGTGGAACATACGCAGGTTTAGCTCATCCAAGTGTAATATCTTACTTAAAAAAGCTTGGTATTACTGCTATTGAGCTTATGCCTATCCACCAGTTTGTAAATGATTCTTTCTTGCAAAATAAGGGATTAAGCAATTATTGGGGATATAACACCATTGGATTCTTTGCTCCTCAGAATTCGTACTCGAGTTCTGGACAACGTGGCGAGCAAGTTAACGAATTCAAGGCAATGGTTAAGGCGTACCATGCTGCAGGAATGGAAGTTATTCTAGACGTTGTTTACAACCATACCGCTGAAGGAAACGATAGAGGTCCAACCTTAAGCTTCCGCGGAATCGACAATCGCGCATACTATCGTCTTGTAGATAACGATCAGAGACATTACTTCGATACTACTGGTACTGGAAATTCGCTTCTTATGCGTTCTCCTAAAGCATTGCGACTAATCACAGACAGCTTGCGCTATTGGGTAACTGAAATGCACGTAGACGGATTCCGATTTGACTTGGCGGCAACGCTTGCTCGTCAATTCCAAGAAGTAGATAAGCTTTCTGCATTCTTCGACATTATTGAGCAAGACCCTATTATTTCTAGCGTAAAACTTATTGCAGAGCCTTGGGATATTGGCGTAGGAGGATATCAAGTTGGAGGATTCCCTCCAAGTTGGTCCGAGTGGAATGGTCGCTACCGCGATTGCGTACGCGATTTTTGGCGCTCGCAGCCTTCGACTTTGCCTGAATTTGCAAGCCGACTTATGGGAAGCTCCGATTTATATGAGCAAAATGGACGTAAGCCTGTAGCTTCTGTAAACTTTATTACCGCTCACGATGGTTTTACTATGAACGATTTGGTGAGCTATAACGAAAAGCATAATGAAGCGAATAAAGAAGGTAATAACGACGGTGCTAACGATAATCGTTCGTGGAATTGTGGAGTAGAAGGTCCTACTAATATTCACGATGTTAACGAACTTCGTCAACGTCAAATGCGAAACCTGTTCTCAACTTTGTTGATGAGCCAGGGCATTCCTATGATTTGCGCTGGTGACGAGATTATGCGTACTCAAAATGGAAACAACAACGCATATTGCCAAGATAATGCTATTTCTTGGATTAATTGGGATTTTAATTCCACACAAAAAGATATGTTTGATTTTGTTTCTAAGCTTATTCATTTAAGACTAGATCATCCTGTTCTTCACAGGCGTAGATTCTTTACTGGTCGAGAACCAGGGGATGATGTTTCAGAGATTCCACAAGTAGAATGGTTTGATCATACTGGTTCTGTTATGGATATGGAGGCATGGAGTAATACTCATGCTCTTTCGGTAATGATTTATTTGAATGGTTCAGATATTCCAGAAACCGATTGGTATGGAAGCAGAATGGTAGATAATGACTTCCTTCTTATTTTCAATGCGCATTATGAGCCTATAACATTTACTTTGCCAGATAAGAATTATGGTGAAAAGTGGACTCTTGTTGTGGACACTCATAATCCAAAAGGACCGCAATTGCATTATGAATCAGGATTCAATATTGTTGCTCAATCGCGAAGTTTCCTTCTGCTTATGAGTGAAAATCAAGAAGAAAATAATCTAGCATAAAAATATTCATATATAAAACTAATTGAGGCTTAGATTCTAAAAACTAGATTCTAAGCCTCAACTTTTTTATTGATTAACCTATATCATATTGAATATTGTTTTTAGAATGTTCATTTATTTTAATTTGCAAACGGTCGCTTTGCATTGCAGCGACCTGTCTTGAAAATACTATTATCCATCCTAAAAAGAGTAAACAAGATAATGCTTCTACATTAGTTAATGTGTTATGACCCTGCACCCATTGATTTCCAACCCATGCGGTAAGGACTACTGCTAAATCTGAAGCTACGTAGAATGTTTTAGAAAGTCTAGGAGCAAGCCAAGGAAGGCAAATAAGCATAGTGCAAATAAGACCAGTAACACCTCTTGCACATAAATCATGTATAACTGGGTGAGGAGTGTATCTAAATGTTCCTATGCCAATAAACGCAATTCCCCCCAAAATTAGTAATGTAGCCATAATGGTGGTTCTAGTTTTAAAGTGTTTTGTAATATTAGTGTCTTTATGTTGCAAAATTTCTTTCTGAGTGGCAACGAACTCTGTTATAGCAAAGTAGCTTGTAATAATAATGCATATTCCAGATAAAATCAGCGTAGCATTAAACATGCTTGCAGCAAATGTTGTTTTATCTCCTAGTTGAGAGAAGTTATTGTTGTACCAATACGGGTCGTCGGATGTCAATCCAGCTGTTGCTGCACCAGAAATCACAAATAGTGGTAGCAGTGATGCAACGGTTTTCGCCTCTAAGAGTTCCGCTTGAACCAGAGTTGCGTATCCAACAATTCCACTTAAAGCACAACAAAGTACAGGAAGATAACTGTTTACTGCGCTTCTTCCAATAATGCTATTGATTATAGAAAGCAGAGCGAAAGACATAAGCAGCATTGTTGCGCCATAAATCGTAGATAATGCGATTATTTCAAAAGCATGTTTTGCAATTTGTAGCCAATTCTTTTTAAGTATTTCTTTGTGTGTTCTTAAATATCCGACTACAAAAGTACACATGCTGCAAATAGCCACTATTCCAGATGCTACCGTAAATAATCGTTGCGTAACTTGCCAAATCGCTGGCATAGTTTTCATGTATACAGACATTACGACTATGCTGAATATTGCACAAGCTAAAAAAGCTATTAATCCAGCCGCTGCTGCACGCTGAAAACGCCCCATGCTAACCTCTAAAATCTATCGCCTATTTTCAATGCTATTTATATTCTATCGCGCGTGTTGCAAATTTGCGTTTGTCTGCGATGTGCGCTATTGTAGTTGATTGTGCTTGGAGCTGGTAGTCAGCTTGGAACCCTCGGGGTGTAGCGCAGTTTGGTAGCGCGCCTGCTTTGGGAGCAGGATGTCGCAGGTTCGAATCCTGTCACCCCGACTTTTTTGTATTTGCTTGTATTTACTTGTTTTTGTGTAATTTTTAATTAAACTGTGTACGTAGTTGTGTACTTATATAAATGTGTTTATACAAAATTGCGTATTTGCATTTTCAACACTTACTATACAAAAAAGTACTCTATGTGTATTCTTGAAAAGGTGAGTTTTTGATGCATTATTTGCGTTAGATTCTTACATTGTGATTATAAATATTTGACTCGGGAGCCGTTTTTGGCTGAGAGGAAGCGAAAGCTTCGACCGATTGAACGTGTGCTAAGTAATGTTAGCAACGGATGTCGCTCTTTCCCCGTGCCCAAATCTTTCAATATTGAAGAAAGGCACTTATTATGACTAATGTTTCAATTGAACATTCTAATCGCTGGCGTATTCTTGATATCGTCATAGCTGCTATTATCGCTGTTGCATCTGGCGTATTATTCTGGGCTTGGGATATTGTGTGCGCAGCTCCTACTAATCTTTTTGCAAGCCTATTGCCTGGTGCTGAAGGTTTATCTAATGGTTTTTGGCTTTTTGCTGGACCTTTAGCTGCAATAATCGTGCGTAAGCCTGGTGCTGCATTGTTTGCTGAAACTCTTGCTGCTTTTGTGGAACTTATGTTAGGAAATCAATGGGGTGTTGGCGGATCGTTAATCGTCGGCATTATTCAAGGTGTTGGCGCTGAACTTGCATTCATTTTCTTTATGTATAAAACATGGAATTTGCTTTCCACTGCAATATCTGGATCGTTAGCAGGCGTAGCTTGCTTTATTTATAATTGGGTTAGCGGCGGTCAAGGCTGGAGTACTCAGTATATTGTTGCAAATCTAATTACTTCTATTATTTCTGGTTTTATTGTTGCAGGCGTTGTAGTGTGGTTTGTTCAAAAAGCATTAGCTGCAACGGGCGTGCTTGATCGTTTTGAATCAGGACGTCCTCAAGCATTAGTGTGAGTTATATCTAAATACTCATTGCAACTTGTAAACTATCGTGTTTTGTGTAAAAAGTACAAAACACGATAGTTTACTCGTATGATGCTTATATTTTATATTTGTTTTACTTTATATTTTTGAAATTGTGTTATGCAATTTTTATATTTTAGATTTTGCTATGCAATGAAAATTTTGCTATGCAATGAAAGTTTGTTTGTATGCAATTTGTGAATAAAACTGAATGGACTCCAGCTAGCGTAGTTGCTAAAAACTGGGGTTGGAGACACGCTACTCGCAAAGATTTTGTGTTGAGGAATGTAAATATTGATATTAATCCTGGTGAGCATGTGTTGCTTTTAGGTGCTTCTGGCGCTGGAAAAAGCACATTTATGGCTGGTTTAGCAGGTGTTTTAGGCGATGAAACAGAAGGCATGGAAGAAGGTAGCCTTCTAATCGGTGGTGTTCATGCTAGGGATGCTCGCGGAAAAGTTGGACTTGTTATGCAAGATCCAGATTCTCAAATCATTCTTGAAAGAGTAGGTGACGATGTAGCTTTTGGAAGTGAGAATCTTGGAGTTGATAGCGAAGAGACTTGGAATCGCGTAAAGCTTTCGCTAGAAGCTGTTGGTTTAGACAATATTACTCAAGGAAGTCAGGGTCTTAGACGCTCAACACAATCTTTATCTGGAGGCCAAAGGCAACGTCTTGCTTTAGCAGGAGTGCTTGCAATGCATCCTGGATTGCTGCTTTTAGATGAGCCTACAGCTAATCTTGATCCTGAAGGTGTTCAGCAAGTGCATGATGCTGTAGCGAATATTCTTAAAAAAACAGGTTCTACAATGATTGTAGTTGAACATCATATTGATGTGTGGCTGGATTTGATTGATAGAGTTATTGTTATTGGAAAAGATGAAAATAATAATGATTCAAATGTAGGATGTGTTATTGCAGACGGTAAGCCTGAGGATGTTTTTGAAAAATATGGCGATATGCTTGCAAAAGGTGGTGCTTGGGTTCCAGGAAGAACAGTTAAATCTTTTGCTCCTAAACATTGCGATGACGAGATCAAAGACGAAATAAAAGACGAGATCAAAGATACGGAAGAATCTGTTGCGCTCTATACTAATGATTGCTCTTTTGGAAGAACTCTGCCACTAGCTGAACATGTTAATGTAGCTTTTCGTTTTGGCGAAGTAACGGCTTTAATGGGACCTAATGGTGCTGGTAAAACTACGCTAGCGTTAACGCTTGCAGGCTTGTTAAAACCAATTGCCGGCAGTGTGTGCATGATGGAAAAGTATGTGCCAAAACGACGTAAAAATAATCTTTTTACTTGGAAAAGTCAAGAATTATTAGGGCGAGTTGGCATGGTGTTTCAGGAGCCAGAACATCAATTCATAACATCTTCTGTAAGAGATGAAGTTGCTGTAGGGCCTAAAAAGCAAGGAAAAAACGAAAAGGAATCTTACGATATTGCCGATAGCATGCTTGAACGTATGGATTTGAAGCGTTTTGCTCTTGCTAATCCTTACACATTATCTGGAGGAGAAAAACGTAGACTTTCTGTAGCTACGCTTTTAGCTGCTGCTCCGCGTGTTGTTATTATGGATGAGCCTACTTTTGGACAAGATTTTAAAACTTGGACAGCAATGGTAAAACTTATTGCGCAAATCCGCGATAGTGGCTCAGCGGTGATTATGGTTACTCACGATGATGAGCTTGTAAAGTCTTTAGATGCCAGAGTAATAAGAGTTGAGTACGAAAAAATCGTAGAGTCCGCTCATAACTATAGCGAAGGGAATGAGTAGAAGTGAATAAAACTAGTAGTGCAGAAGAATCGTCTAGTATTAAAGTTAAAGACTTTGAAAGTTTATTAAAAGTTTCGCATATTGATGTAACAGCGTCTTCTAAACGTTTAGAAAGTGAACGACTAGTTTCGCCTTCTTGGTTTATTCGTAAGCTTAATCCAATAAGTCGTTTTATTGGAGCGTTATTACTTTGCTTGCCTATGTTCGTTACATTAGATATTGTTTCTGCTTCTATTGCATTTGGTTTAGATATACTGTTATTTGCAATTGCTGGAGTAACTCCTTGGTATGTTTTACGCCATACTTGGCCAGTTTGGATTGCTGCTTCTGGTAGCTTTATATCTGTGCTTTTATATGGCCAAAGTTCTGGAGATGATATATTTAAGTTTGGCTGGATGCATATAAGCCAAGGATCATTGTATTTGGCAATTTGTACGTTTGTTCGTGTTGCATCTGTAGCAGTTCCAGGCGTTATATTAGCCATTGGATTAGATCCAACTGATTTAGCAGACGGCTTAGTGCAGATTTTGCATTTTTCTCCACGATTTGTGTACGGAGCATTAGCTGGATTGAGAATGTTTAGTCTATTGCAAAATGATTGGCGTGCTTTTGGTTTAGCTCGCAGGTCTCGTGGTATATCGGATGGTAAAGCGTTACAGCGCATGCTTTCGCAATCTTTTGGTTTGCTCGTGTTATCTATTCGCAGAGGTACGAAACTTGCTACAGCTATGGAAGCTAGGGCTTTTGGAAGTAGTATTAAACGTGTTCCAGCACGAAAATCGAAGTTAACAGCATACGATTGGATATTTTATGTAATTTGCATTGCTGTTCCTGCTATTGCTTTATATGCTTCAATACAAACAGGATATTGGCATAATGCGTTTATTCATATGTAAAGCATTGTGAAAATTACAATGCGTACATATTTATAGATAGTATTCATAATATGAGCGAAATAATGAATCCTTATAATCATGATGATGTTTGGCAAGCTCCATCGTGCAATATGCCTTTGAATGCAACAGTGAATATTCCTGGAAGCAAATCATTGTCTAATCGTTATTTGATTTTAGCAGCTCTTGGTAAAAAACCAGTTGTTCTAAAGGGATTGTTGCGGTCAAGAGATACGGAACTTATGATTAACGCGCTAAGCGTATTTGGAGTTAAATGCGATTCGCTAAGCTGCGATGGTACAACAATTTGCGTTATTCCGCCCAAAAATGGCGTTTTTAGTGTAGATGATTGTGCGGTTGTTAATTGCGGCTTAGCTGGAACGGTTATGCGTTTTGTAACGGCTTTAGCGCTGTTTGCAAATAATTGTGTGAAATTTGATGGAGATGAGCAAGCATATGCTCGTCCAATGAAGCCTGTTCTAGATGGATTGGAACAATTGGGCGCAAAAATCGTATATCACGGAAAAGTTGGATTCTTACCATTTAGCGTTATTCCGCCTAAAAATCTTGAATCATATGGTATAAATGACGCGCAAAATTCTTGCAATAATCGCGTTATTCGTATCGACTCTTCGTCATCGTCTCAATTTATATCTGCACTTCTGCTAATTGCATCTCGTGTTCCAGGAGGGCTACAAATCGAGCATATTGGAAGCAAATTGCCTAGTATGCCGCATATTCAAATGACAATGGAAGATGTGCGCAAAGCTGGCGGAGTGGTAGATATGCCAGAAAGTGGAGTATGGCGTGTTAAAGAGCATGATTTGACTTTGCCGCATGAAGTTGTTGTAGAGCCAGATCTTTCTAACGCGGCGCCTTTTATTGGAGCAGCGTTGATTGCTGGCGGATGCGTTAAAATCCCTAATTGGCCTCTTAAAACGACTCAGCCTGGGGGGTTGTTGCCTGGGATTCTTGAGCAAATGGGCGCAAAAATTGTTTTTGAGCATTCTAGATCAGATTCTTCAACATTGTGCGTAACTGGTAGCGGAAAAATTCATGCCATTAAGTCGCTTGATTTGGCTGCTGCTGGCGAGGTTGCGCCAAGTATTGCTGCGATTCTTGCGTTTGCAGACAGTGTAAGCGAGTTACGCGGTATTGCGCATCTAAGAGGCCACGAAACAAACCGCTTGAGTGCAATAGTTACGGAACTAAATCGCGTTGGAATAGGCGCAGAAGAGCTAGATGATGGAATTCGTATTATTCCTAGCAAAAATATGCATGGGGAAGTGATAGAGACTTATGCGGATCATCGCATGGCAACTTTTGCATCAATGTTAGGGCTTCGTATATCTAATATAAGCGTAAAAAATATTGCCACTACGCGCAAAACGCTTCCTGATTTTCCAACAATGTGGAATAACATGCTTAAAGAGTGAGCCTAAATAGTGAGCTTAAATAATATGCTTAAATAACAAATAATCCCGAGTTTTTTTAACCCGGGATTATTTATGTGTTACGTTTTTACGTTACGTTGTTTTACACTACGATTTAGCGTTCAAACTTGTTGCCGTAAGAATCGACTCCATCTTCTGCAATTTGTGCAGACTTTCGAGCGATTGCCAACTCTTCGTTAGTTGGGATTACAGCAATAATCACAGAGCTATCTGGAGTGGAAATAATGCGTGGCTCCTTAGAACGAACCAAGTTCTTCTCTTCATCGAGCTTAACGCCGAATGGAGCAAGCTTTTCGCACACAAGAGCGCGAACAATCTCGTCGTTTTCGCCAACGCCAGCGGTGAATGTGATTACGTCCACGCCGCCCATTTGAGCAGTGTAGTTGCCAATATAGCCAACAATGCGGTGAACGTACACGCCGAGAGCAAGCTTAGCGTCTTCGTCGCCTTCTGCAATTAGCTTGTGAATGTCTCGCAAATCGCCGTGGCCAGTCATACCCATCATGCCAGAACGCTTGTTGAAGAGCGTATCAAGCTCGTCTACGTTCATGTGAGCGTTGCGAATAAGGTGGAACACTACAGCTGGGTCAATATCTCCAGTGCGGCCGCCCATCATTAAACCTTCGAGAGGCGTTAAGCCCATAGAAGTTTCAACTGGCTTGCCAGAAATCTGAGCGGAAGCAGAAGCGCCATTGCCAATGTGCAAAACAATCTGCTTTAAGCCTTCTGCAGGCTTTCCAACAACGCTTGGAACTACAGAGCCAATGTATTCGTGGGAAGTGCCGTGAGCGCCATAGCGACGAATGTGGTACTGGTTTGCAATATCTTTGTTTAATGCGTAAGTTGCAGCAACTTGTGGCAAATCGTGGAAGAACGAAGAATCGAACACCATAATTTGTGGAACATCTGGCAAAAGTTCAGTCATGACTTCAGCGCCAACAGCCTCAGGACCGTTGTGAAGTGGAGCCAAAACAGCCAAATCCTTCACCTTATTAATGGTCTTTTTGTTTACTAATGCAGGCTTAGGGAATGTTAAGCCACCCTGAACAACGCGGTGTCCAACAGCTACGATTCCAGACTTGGAAAGATTTGGACCATATTCCTCGAAGAAGCCGAGTACGCGCTTTAAGCCTTGCTCGTGATCATGCACTGGCTCGTCAAACTCATGCTTTTCGCCATTGAATACGTGCTTGTAGTGTCCGTCAACTGGCTCGCCAATTTTTTCTACAATACCAGATGCAATACCTTCGCCGCTTTCCAAATCGACGAGCTGGTATTTAATCGAACTAGAACCAGAATTGATAACAAGAACGGTTTTTGCCATGAGGGAATCCTCCATAAAGTGTTGATAAGGCTAGTAAATTGCCACGTTTAAGTGTACAGGTAAGTTCCTACAATGAGTAGGTTTTATTAGTCAGAATCTCTGCAGGAACTTACCTATTTATTAAATTTGTTATTTATTGTTAGAATTGTGCTTCCAATGCTGTAAGAGCAACAGTGTTAATAATATCTTGAACCAACGCTCCTCTAGACAAGTCGTTAACAGGCTTGTTTAATCCTTGTAGGATTGGTCCAACAGCTAAAGCGCCGCTAGAACGCTGAACAGCTTTATATCCAATGTTTCCAGCGCATAAATCTGGGAACACAAACACATTTACGTGACCTGCTACATCATTTCCTTTAGCTTTGGACGCAGCAACAGTTTCAGACCATGCAGCGTCAAATTGAATAGATCCAACAACTTTCAAATCTGGGTCTTTTTCTTTTACAAGCCTTGTAGCTTCCTCAACTAAATCAACGTCTGGGCCTTTTCCAGATCCAAGAGTGGAGTAAGATAGCATTCCAACTTTAGGATCTAATCCGAAAGCTTTAGCGGTTTGTGCAGATTGAAGAGCAATGTTAGCCAATTGTTCAGCGTCTGGGTTCAGATTAATAGCACAATCAGCAAATACTGCTACATGATCCTTAAAGCACATAATGAATGCGCCAGAAACAAGCTTAGATCCAGGCTTAGTTTTAATAACTTGAAGAGCAGGGCGCACAGTATTTGCTGTTGAGTTAACAGAGCCAGAAACAAGTCCGTCTGCTAATCCAAGTACTACTAGCATTGTGCCAAAGTAGCTTGCGTCTTTAAGCTGTTCTCTAGCTTGCTCTTCGGTCATGCCTTTCTTTGCGCGCAATTCGCAAAGCTTGCTAATCATTTTGCTAAGAACCTCTTCGTCGCTCATAGATTGGAAGCTTGCTTTGCTAAGAGACTTTAATCCAAGCTCTTGTCCTCTTGCAAGAATAGATTCGCGTTCTCCAACAATAATAATGTTTACAATGTCTCGTTCTAGCAAATAGTCAGCTGCTTTTAGAATGCGGTCTTCTTCTCCTTCTGGAAGCACAATTGTTTTCTTATTTGCTTTAGCTTTTCCAAGCAAGCTGTATTGGAAGGCGTACGGGGTAGTAGGTGCATTAAATGGCTGTTTCAAAGCGCTAATAATCTCTTCATCTGCTACATAATCGTTGAATTTATCTGATTCTGATTCTGATTCGCTTATAGAAGGCAAAGTCCAAAGTGGAGTGCCATTATTGTTTTGAGCGTAGTTTTCTTTTACTTCTTTTGCTAAGTCTTCTTTGCAATCAGTTACAAATACGCCTAATACTTTTGTGTATTCTTTGCTAACGCTTGCACATTGTGCTTCGATTGTTTGCAAGATTTGCTTGCTATCTCTACCTTCTGCGCAAATGCTTAGGAACACTGGAGAAGCTAAGTCGGCTGCCACACTTGCATCAAATCGGAATAAATCTGGATCAAATACAGAAGTAGAATCGCTTGCTACAATAACGCATCCTTGAGCGTTCGTCACGCTAATCAGCTCGTTGAAGTGAGCTACAATGTCTCCTCTTAGTGTGTCTTTGTTTTTACGAACTGCGCATGGGCATGCTGCGATCACTTGTTCTAGAGTCGGTTTTGTATTGCTTGATGCTATTAATTCGCTTGTAAACGCGTCATCATGCTTTGCGGATGGTCTAAAAACAGTTGTTGGATAATGACTTGAAAGAGCTTTTGTAACTCCTAGTGCTACGACATTGCGACTTTGTGCGCAATCTGCGCTGATAATAGTTACGTTAACTAACGACACGACTTTTCTCCTTTGATGCGTCTGTGTTTATTCTATTTTGCATTGCATTTTCGTTTTACTATTCTTCGTATTTCAACGTTGAAAAATTTACATATCAAACGAAGAATCCTCTAGTTATTCTAGAGCTATTTGCGGAACAACAAGCTGATTTTTTAATTTTTTGCATATTTTTTATTAATTTTTTAGGGAGCCAACCTTTCGATTGACTCCCTAAAAATCAACTAAGCAATTTTAGCATTGATAGCTTAAAACTACTCGTTATCGCCAGCGGTTGCAGCGGTAGCGGTGACAGCGCCTGGCTTGTCGGTCTTAACGCCTGGCCATACCCAATCGGTGTAGTCTGGGTGATCAAGACCCTTGTCGACTGCATACTGGAAGGCTTCGAGGCGGAAGTCCTCGAGCTTCTTGATTTCGTCGGCATACTTAGCAGCGTCAACCATGCGCAATGCTTCAGCAGTAAGCTCGTAACGATCCATGTCGTTCACGCGAACCATATCGTATGGCGTGGTGGTGGAGCCCTGCTCCTTGTAGCCATGAACGTTGAAGTTGTCGTGGTTTGGACGATCGTAAATCAAGCCGCGAACGTCATGTGCGTAGGAGTGATAAGCGAAGAGGACTGGCTTGTCAGCAGTGAAGAGATCAGTGAACTCTTCGTCAGTCAAAGCTTCGTTGTTTTCCTTAGCGGACTGCAACTTGAGCAAGTCAACAACGTTAACAACCTTGAACTTAACGCCAAGCTTGTTCAACTTGTCGGCAGCTGCCATCAATTCCTGCTGTGGAACATCACCAACACCAGCGAGAACAACCTGAACTTCGTCATTGTTCTTAGCGTTGGAAGCCCACTTCCACTCAGCAGCACCCTTCTCGAGCTCTTCGCGAGCTTCGTCGAGAGTCAACCAAGTAGCAGCTGGCTGCTTACCAGCGAAGATGGCGTTAATCATGTTGGTGGACTTGTAAGCCTTTTCAGCAACAGCAAGCAACATGTTGGAATCTACTGGGAAGTAGATGCCGATTACGTGATCGTTGTTGAAGGTCTTGTTCAAGAGCACGGAGGTTACGCCTGGATCCTGGTGCGAGAAGCCGTTGTGATCCTGACGCCATACGTGAGAGGATACCAACAAGTTCACAGAGGAGATTGGCTTACGCCATGGGATCTCACGAACGGTAGCCTCAAGCCACTTTGCGTGCTGGTTCAACATGGAATCGATGACGTGTACGAAGGACTCATAAGAGCTCCAGATGCCGTGACGACCAGTGAGCAAGTAGCCCTCGAGGAAGCCTTCCATCTGGTGCTCGGAAAGCTGTTCGGTGACCTGGCCGGTAACAGCCATGTGCTCATCGACTAAGCCAGAAAGGTAGCCAGCATCCCACTGCTTGTTGGTTACTTCGTAAGCAGCCTGCAAACGGTTGGAAGCGGTCTCATCTGGGCCGAAGATACGGAAGGAATCTGGGTTGTTCTTGATGATGTCGCGAGTGTAAACGCCAAGACGACGGGTAGCTTCGAGCTGACCCCAGCCGTGACCGAATTCCTTAACTTCCTTGACTTCGTAATCCTCAAGCTTTGGAAGCTTCAAATCTTCACGAATACGACCACCGTTGGCGTTTGGATTTTCACCAATACGGAGTTCGCCCTTTGGCATGAAGGAAAGAACGTCTTCCTTAACAGCACCCTTTTCGTCGAAGAGCTCTTCAGGCTTGTAGGACTTCATCCAGTTCTTCAAAACCTCGAAGTGAGCTTCGGTATCGCGAGCAGATGCCAGTGGCACCTGGTGTGCACGCCAAGAGCCTTCGGTCTTCTTGCCGTCGATGAACTTCGGGCAGGTCCAACCCTTTGGAGTGCGGAAGATGATCATTGGGTAGTAAGGACGAGTTACATCGTTAGTCTGAGCTTCAGCCTTAATATCGCAAATCTCATCGAAGATGGTTTCGAACATGTCAGCGAAGCGACGGTGGATGGAAAGATGATCCTCATCGTCGAAGCCAGCAACGAACTCGTATGGTTCGTAACCCATGCCGTGGAAGAACTCATGAAGCTCTTCGTCAGAAATACGGGAAAGAATAGTTGGGTTAGCAATCTTATAACCGTTCAAGTGCAAGATTGGAAGCACGATACCGTCGGTACGTGGGTTCACAAGCTTGTTGGACTGCCAACCAGTGGCCAAAGGACCAGTTTCAGCTTCGCCATCGCCGACGATTGCTGGAACGAACAAGCTTGGGTTGTTCATAACAGCGCCGTAAGCGTGAGAAAGTGCATAACCAAGCTCACCACCTTCGTGGATGGAACCTGGGGTTTCAGGAGCGAAGTGAGAAGGAATACCGCCTGGGTAAGAGAACTGACGGAAGAACTTCTGTAAGCCAGCTTCGTCCTTAGTGATCTTTGGATAATATTCAGTGTATGTGCCGTCGAGGTAGGACTGAGCAGTACCAGCTGGGCCGCCGTGGCCTGGACCCATGATGATTACAGTATTCTGCTGGTGATCAGCGATAAAGCGGTTGATGTGTCCAATAAGGAAGTTAAGGCCTGGAGTAGTGCCCCAGTGACCTACCAGACGATGCTTAACATCTTCGCGAGTAAATGGCTCCTTCATTAGAGGGTTGCTGCGAAGATAAATCTGACCGATTGCGAGATAGTTTGCTACGCGCCAATACTTGTCTACGCCTTCGATGGCCGCCTCAGAAACTGGAGCATTTAGCTTCTTCCAAGGGGTGCCAATAACAGGACTCGTCATGTGTACTCCTGTACTCAAGCACTTTTCAGTGCAATTTTAATCATTACCATTTGGTTATAGAGGCTGAAAAACGAATGTATTAGCCTCTTTTTCCATCATTCTCAGTATAGTAACAGCTTTTGACTTTTGTGCGTTTGATTACTCACTACGTGCGATTTTGTTGAAAAAATGTGTTAAAGTGTTCGCAAAAATCTTCTTAAAATTATCATTTATGTTATGTTTTATGTTCACTTTATTGTTATATAAAGCTTGATTGGTTTTAAAACTAGATAAGTCACGGCGTTTCGAAGCGCTGCAACGTCGCAAAGCGCCATTAGTATAAAATGAATCAGCCTTAAATATCACCTTTAAAACATTTGCAAAAAATAAAGTGATAAATAAGGAATATATAAGAAGCGTGTAAATAAGGAGAATCATGGCAAAAGGTCCGGTACTTGTAGTTGACTTCGGTGCCCAATATGCCCAGCTAATCGCTAGAAGAGTGAGGGAAGCAAACGTTTATTCGGAGCTTGTTCCACACTCTATGCCTGTAGAAGAAATGCTGGCAAAAGATCCAAAAGCCATAATTCTCTCTGGCGGGCCTGCTTCCGTTTATGAACCAGGAGCGCCAAAAATTGACACAAAGATTTTTGAAGCAGGAGTTCCAGTGCTCGGAATTTGCTACGGATTCCAAGTTATGGCTCATGAGCTTGGCGGAGTCGTAGACAAAGCCGCATTGGGTGAGTATGGAAAAACGCATGCAACTATTGATGAAGCAGAAGGATTGCTTGCTAATTCTCCATTAGATCAAAATACTTGGATGAGTCACGGAGTGGCAGTTAAGAGCGTGCCAGAAGGATTTGAGGTGCTTGCTCACACTCAAGGTGCTCCAGTTGCAGCTATGCAAGATAAAAGTCGCAAGCTTTACGGAGTGCAATGGCATCCAGAAGTCAAGCATACGCCTTTAGGTCAAAAGCTGATTTCCACATTTTTGCACGAGTGCGCAGGATTGGAAAATGATTGGAATCCTTCGAATATTATAGAAGATCAGGTTGCAAAGATTCGCGCTGAAGTTGGAGATGCACAAGTTATTTGCGGACTTTCTGGAGGAGTAGATTCCGCAGTTGCAGCAGCACTGGTACATAAAGCAATCGGAGATCAGCTCACTTGCGTTTTTGTAGACCATGGCCTTCTCCGTAAAGGCGAAGTTGAGCAAGTGAAGCACGATTTTGTTGAGGCCACTGGAATCAAGCTTATTGCAGTGGATGCAGAAGATGACTTTTTAGATGCGCTTAAAGGCGTGAGTGAGCCAGAGCGCAAGCGCAAGATTATTGGCGAAAAGTTTATTCGCACATTTGAAAAAGCGCAACGTCAAGTTATTGAAGAAGCTGGAAAATCTGGAGCAGAAGTTAAGTTCCTTGTACAAGGCACACTTTACCCAGATGTTGTGGAATCTGGTGGCGGAGACGGTGCTGCAAACATTAAGTCGCATCACAATGTTGGCGGCTTGCCAAAGGACTTAAAGTTTAAGCTTATTGAGCCTTTACGCACTTTGTTTAAGGATGAAGTTCGCGCAATTGGTACGGAGCTTGGGCTTCCAGACGCTATTGTGTGGCGCCAGCCGTTCCCAGGCCCAGGATTGGGAATTCGCATTGTTGGCGAGATTACTCGCGAGCGTTTAGCTGTTCTTAGAGAAGCAGATGCGATTGCGCGCGAAGAGCTTTCGGCAGCTGGATTAGATCGCGATATTTGGCAATGCCCAGTTGTTCTTTTGGCAGATGTTCACTCTGTTGGAGTTCAAGGAGACGAGCGCACATATGGATCTCCAATTGTGCTTCGACCAGTAAGTTCTGAGGATGCTATGACTGCTGATTGGTCGCGAGTTCCTTACGATGTATTGGCAAAGATTTCTACTCGAATCACAAACGAATGTCGCCAGATTAATCGCGTTGTGTTAGACGTTACATCTAAGCCGCCTGCCACAATCGAGTGGGAATAGATGGTTCTAATATAGTGAGGTAGAATCTAGCTCTAAAAAGAATAAAGTAAGAACAAAGCAAAGCCGCAATTCTTGCAGGAAGGAACAATGATGATCCACGGCATAGAAGTATTTACGAGCTTCAATAAAAAGGCGCTTGTAAAGTTAAAGTTTGTGTTGGCAAGAGTTGCGGCTATAACATCTTGCGTCGCTATGATTTTGGCTGGAGCAGTAGTCGCAAGCAGCCCAGCGATTGCAGATGAGGGTGCAAAATCATCTCAAAAAACTACACAAAAAGGTGTAATCGTAACAGCGTTCCAACAAAATTGGAGAAGTATAGCTAAGGAATGCAAAAAAACGTACGGCCCAGAAGGCGTAAAGTACGTACAAGTATCACCTCCGCAAGATCATATTAAAGGTGACCAATGGTGGACAAGCTATCAACCTGTAAGCTATAAGCTAAATTCAAAACTTGGCACAGAAGACGAGTTTAAAAAGATGATTACAACGTGCAAAGCTTCGGGTGTTGGAATTATTGCAGATGCGGTAATAAACCACACAACTGGTTTTGCAAACAAAGACGCTGTTGGTATTGGTGGAAGCAAGTATGATGCTGCAAATCAGTCGTTCCCAGATGCAGGATATACAAAAGACGATTTTCATAAGTCAACAGAAAATATCAACACGTATCGAAAAGCAGAAATCGTTTGGACGCATCGACTTGTTGGACTGTTGGATTTAGACACTTCTAATCCTCATGTGCAAAAAACTTTGGGAGAGTACTTTGCGCATATGTTAAAGCTTGGAGTGGCTGGGTTTAGAGTTGATGCTGCAAAACACATGTCTCCGCAAGATGTAAAGGGCATAAAAGATGCAGCTGCAGAGGCTGCTGGAACAACGCCAGATAAGATTTGGTGGATGCAAGAAACAATAGGGTTTTCTGAGCAAGACCCTAGAATTCAGCCAGACCAATATTTGCAAACTGGTGAAGTGAATGAATTTGAGTACTCTTATAGGCTTAGAAACTATTTTTATGGGTCTATTGAGAATCTTAAACATATCACAGATAAGTTAATTCCAAGCAAAAAAGCTGCGATTTTCGTTACAAATTGGGATACTGAGCGAGATAATGCAAGCAGAGTTTTGACGTATAAAGATGGTAAAAAATACGAGCTTGCAAACGCGTTTATGTTGGCGTATCCATATGGAACTCCAAATGTGTTTTCTGGTTATGAGTTTACAAAACGAGATGAGGGAGCACCTGGAGCTACGCAAACTTCAATTCCTGATGTGAGTTGTGCAAAGGATTCTAAGTGGCAATGCACGCAAAGGCTAACTTCGATTCGCGGAATGATTGGGTTCTACAACGCCGTTAGGGGCACTAAGGTTACTAATTGGCAAGATGATGACGATAATAACGTTGCATTTAGCCGAGGAAACAAGGGTTTTCTTGCGATTAATAATACGGAAGAGCCGCAAAAAGTGAGTTATAAGACTGACTTGCCAGATGGTGAATATTGCAATGTTTATGAGTCTAAAGATTGTACTAAAACTGTGAGCGTTAGTGGCGGAAAAGTAAAGACCACTGTTGATGCGGAATCTGCTGTTGCTCTTCATGTTAATGCTGTAAAAAGTCTTGGAAATGCTAGAGCTAGAAACGTTACAATATTTATTTGCGTGTTTGTTGCGTCAATTTGTACGTTTGTTGTTAATAGAAGATTTGTTGAAAAATCGAAGAAGCTTGCCAAAGGCAATAGTGATGGTGTTAAAACAGGTGAGACTAAAGGTAAGTGATTCTGGAATAAATCTTTAGGTGAGCTTTAGTTGAGCTTTAAGTGATTCTGAAATAAATCAATAGCCTAAAACAGGTTGACTCTGTTAAAACGTTTATTTATAATGATTATTCTGGCTTTATGCCAGTATCTAATTGATAGTTTGATAAATCAAAAGGGGTCGATCGGTTTCGACGGTGATCTGTTCGCCGCGGGGAAGCGTGCCGAGAATGCGAAAGTCCACTCGTAAACGTCCTTTCGCAAAAGAATAAGTGCTAAATCTAATCGCACTGAGTTCGCTCTTGCTGCCTGAGCTTCGCGCCAGGATTAACCAGTGAGCAGCTGCTCCGTTTACCCACTCACGTCTTCGGAGTGGTGCTAAACGTCATTAGAAGACTTGCTTGAATTGCCGAGCTGCAGGGTAGTTCAGGGACTTTTACTGTAGATATGCTCGCCATGAATTGTCTGCGATAACATGGGGGCAGAAAAACTGCCGTACGGCCAGCAGACTACGCACGTAGAAGACTGAGGGTACGGTTTCCGGACCGGGGTTCAATTCCCCGCGACTCCACAAACGCAAAAACGCCACTGCTCACACAGTGGCGTTTTTTGTAGCAAATCCCAATGTTTACAACGCCTTTAGCATAGAACAGTGGGCGTTGTTTACCGCTTGCACACAAGTATGTACGATATGTGATATAGCACATACAACAGACGGAAATAATCAGAGCAAAAGCTCTAGGTATAAGATCTAGAGCTTTTTGATTTTCCTATGCATACTTATTTGCGCCGTATGTTTTGACCTATACCACTTATTTATTTTTATTTTTATCATTAATATCATTGTTTATGTAGTCAACAAAATGTCGTGCTGTAATACGAACAATGTTTTCATCAAAATAAATTTTATTATTTTTAAGCCCATTCAATATGCTTAATTTTTCTCTTAAAATTTTTTCAGCCCGTCTTATTCTTCTAACTTTTTCATCTTGATTATATTGATTAAATTTTTCAATTTGTTCAGAAATTATATCTTGTATGTCTTTTTGTAGTTCTTCATCATCTTTTCTAAATTCTTTGCTTCGTGTTGTTCGTGAATTCGTATTAATTACTGGATGTTTTACGTAATAATCATGAATAATTTTCTTAGATATTTCTACTTCATTAGCCTTATTTGGTAATATCCCTCTGCGTGCATCAATCCATGGCATCTCACTGCGGGCGCGATTTTCTAGTTCTTCAATACTAAAATCAATTAAAGCGTCGCAAACGTTATAGATAGTGAGTAAATTAGAATAAGTAAGATGATTTTTAAGTTCATAAGGTCCTAGAACAATATCTTTACATTCTATAAAAACATCATTAATTCTGTGCATCTTAAATAAATCTAGGCATACTGGACCGTTGCGCCAAGCCTGAAAATTGTTATAGAACAAAGGAGAATTAGTGGATGCTAGGTTATAAGCTTGGCAATAGTAAGAAAGTAATTGTAAGCGATTAATATTCATTTTCCCATAACGTTTTAAAATCGCATATGCTACATGAGAAATAGTAATCATATCTATTCTCCATCGGTGCAGAAAAGACAACAAAATGATTAACGTAAAACCAAATGGAATCCTTTTATAAATCACGTTGAACGAATAATTTTAGTTGTAAAATGCTACGAACACGTGTAAACAATAAAAATCATTCGGTTTTAAGTTAGCGAAAACGGTACCATATAAAATAAAACACATCAACAATAGCGCGTGTCGTTCTCAATGGGGATTGTAATACAGTGTGGTAATCAACTACTGCTTTGGTGTCGAAGCAAAATCTCCTACTACTTTTATTGACTTTTATGTATGTTTGATTGTGTAAATTTGTAGAAGAGATTCTTCTTTAAGGTTGATTTTAGTTCGTTTAATATGATTATTAGGAGCGCATTGTGTGCAAACCGCCGAAAGTGATTTCGATTGTAGGTCCAACAGCATCTGGCAAAACGAGTCTTGGTATTGCAATTGCGAAGAAATTTGCTGAACGTGGTGTAAAAGCGGAGATTATAAACGCAGACGCATATCAAATGTACCGTTATATGGATATTGGTACAGCAAAAGCCACTAAAGAAGAGCAAAGCGAGATTAAGCATCATTTAATAGATATTATTGATCCAGAAGAATCCATGAGCGTTGCAAAATTTCAAACGCTTGCTAGGCAATGCATACGCGATTTGCAAAAAAAAGGTATTCGCCCAATTCTTGTTGGAGGCTCTGGTCTATATGCTCGTGCGGCTGTAGATGATATAACTTTTCCAGGTACAGATCCTAATATTCGCAAAGCTTTGGAAGATCGTGAAAAGTCGCAAGGAGCAATGGCTCTTTTTGAAGAGTTACAAAAACTGGACCCTGTGGCGGCTAAAAATATGGATCCAAGAAATTCGCGCAGAACAATTCGCGCTCTAGAAGTTATTGAGTTAACAGGAAAGCCATATTCTGCTACTCTGCCAAAATACAAGTATTTGATTGATTGTGTGCAAATAGGATTGGACTTAAACAGAGAAGATTTGGATGCGCGAGTGGAGCTTCGCACAAAAATGATGCGCGAGCAGGGTTTTGTAAACGAAGTTAAAGAGATTCGCTCAAAGCTTGGTGTTACTGCGAGTAGAGCTTTGGGATACAAGCAAATAATGGACTATTTAGATGGCTTATGCAGCGAAGATGATGCTTTTGCTGATATTGCTCAGAAAACTAAACGTCTTGCTAGAAAACAAATGGGTTGGTTTGGAAGAGATTCGCGTATTCATTGGGTTAATGCTTTGCAGCCAGATGTGGTTGATGCCTCAATGAAGATAATTAATGCTGCTGATAATGGCGATTTTAAAGATGATTTGATTGCCGAATCAACTTCCCATCATCTCGGCGCGTTAATTGTCGAATAGTAATAATAGAATAAGTTTTTAGATAATTAATCTTTAGATGTTTATGCGTGAACCCTAGCTTAGGCTGGGGTTCATTGCGTATAAGGCATATTGGGAATGATATTGAGAAACGATATCGAGATACTTATTTGTATGAACATAGGAGATTTGTGTGAATAATCATCATTTGTCAAACTCTTCCAGTGAAATCTTAGAGAAGAATGATTTAAGTACTTCTGGAACTAATGCCGCTTCTTTGCAAGATGCTATTAGCGCAAGTCACGCGCATCAGCATAAGCTTTCGCTATCACTAGCGTTAACGTCAATTGTGTTTTTGGCAGAAGTAATCGGATCTATTTTAACTAATTCGATTTCTTTGCTGATTGATGCTGGTCATATGCTAACGGATATTTCCGTTTTAGCTGCATCTACGGTTACTGCGATTTTAATGCGCAAAAAGCCTAATGCAAAGCGCACTTGGGGGTGGGCAAGGCTAGAAGTGATTACTGCTGCAGCTGGCGCTCTTGTGCTTCTTTTTGTAGGCGTTTATGCGATTGTGGAGTCGGGGATGCGTCTTTTTGGCGCAAGTCATAATGAAATTCACGGTGTAAGTCAGCTGCTTTTCTTTGGTATTCTAGGTCTTCTTGCAAATATTGCTTCGCTTATAATTCTTGTTTCTCAATCTAAAGACAATATGAATATGCGAGCAGCGTTTTTGGAAGTTATGAACGATGCTTTAGGCTCTGTAGCAGTAGTTGTTTCTGCATTAGTTATGATAGCTACAAATTGGAGCGGTTTCGACGCTGTAGCTGGCGGAATTATAGCAATTTTGATGATTCCTAGAGCGTTGCACTTGCTTAAAAATGCTGTAAAAGTTTTGCTTGAGCAAACGCCGGAAGGATTGGATATAGAAAAAGTTCGCGATCATCTTGAACACGTTCCTCATGTTCTTGCTGTTCACGATTTGCATGCAAGTACTGTTTCTACAGGAATGCCTATTTTTATGGCACATGTTGTTGTAGAGCGCGATTTAACAATGGATCAGTGTGCTGATATTTTAAGCCAGCTTCAAGATTGTTTGCGTGAGCATTTTCCAGTTTCTGTTTCGCACACCACATTCCAACTAGAACCTGAAGGATATACCACTCAAAGTTCGTCGGAACATCATGAGTAGTTTCGTTGAGTAGTTTTGTATTGCAACATTTACGCGTGTTGTAACTATATGTAAAGTAGAGTGATATTATGCCGTTAAAAGAGTTAATAGACAACGCGCATAGCGATCGCGTTAAGCGTATTTGCGCAATAAGTCGTGCAAAATCGCGAGTGGATGGGCGCTTTTTAGTAGAAGGTCCGCAAAGCGTTAGGGAAGCGGTAAGGTACGCGCATAAGTCGATTCTAGACATTTACGTTTTGCAAGATGCTGTTAATAGTGACTACATTGATGTCAATTCTTTTAAAAATCTTAAAAATGGCATTTTGCAAAATGGATCTTTAGAAACAATAAGCAAAATTGTTGACGAATCCTTAAAAAATCAGTGCTATGTGCACCCTGCAACAGCAGAAGTTATGCATAAGATCAGTACGGATTGTCAAGGGATTGTTGCCGTTTGTGATTCTACTATTTTAGATAAAGAATTTATAAAAGAATTTAATAGTATTGGGGTAGAAAGCAAATATAAGTCTGGTTTTGCTTATGATCCTATATTGATTGCAGCCTGCTGGCAGGTAAGAGACCCTGGCAACGCTGGTGCGATTATTCGCGTTGCAGATGTAGCTGGTTGTAGTGCCGTTGTTTTTGTTGACGATTGCGTGAATCGTTTTAATTCAAAGCTTGTTCGTTCTACTGCAGGCTCATTATTCCATTTGCCAGTAGTGACAATGAGTGAGGATGATTGGTTTGATTGGACAAAGTCATTAAAAATAAGGGTTATTGCAGCTGATATTTATGGAACGGAAAATAAAAAACCAAAGTCTTTTGCAAATCTTCTAAAACCACTAAGTGATGATTTAAATAAAGGATATAACGAAGGATCTAATGCAATATTATTTGGAAACGAAGCCAGAGGATTGCCAGAAGAAATATTAAATAGAGTAGACGAAATATCGGTAATACCTATTTACGGAAAAGCAGAATCAATGAACTTGGCAACCAGCGCTGCAGTAATGCTAATGGGCTTGGCTATGTCTAGTCATGAGCGAAAAATGTAGATTTGAGACGTTTTTTGAATGCTTCACAAAAGTACACATAACACGGATAGGAAGGGTGCTGTGGCAAGTAGTAAGCCGTTCGACGCGAAGGCAATTACAAAGGTAGTAAAAGAGGGTATAGCTTGTGTTCAAGCCGCTAAAACAATGGAAGAGTTGAAAGCGGCAAAAACTAAGTATGCAGGAGCTCAGTCTGCAATGACCCTTGCCAGCAAGTCTATTGGAAGTCTTCAAGTAGAAGAAAAGAAAGAAGCTGGCAAGATAATGTCGGCTTTACGCGCTGATTTTGGTCGTGAATTTGCAGCAGCCCAAGAGCGTATTAAGGCTATTGAAGAAGCTAATATGCTTCAAAAAGAAACAGTCGATATGACCTTGCCAATAAATCGTAAGCCGCTTGGCGCTCGCCATCCGATTGCGCGTATTATTGAAGACTTTGAAGACTTCTTTGTGTCTATGGGTTGGCAGATTTCTGCAGGACCAGAGGTAGAAACAGAGTGGTTCGATTTTGACGCGTTGAATTTTGGTCCAGATCATCCTGCTCGTCAAATGCAAGATACTTTTTATGTGCAAGGTAATCAGGCAAAGGATGCTGCAGGATTTGTTGGATCTAACATGGTTTTGCGTACGCAAACTTCTTCCGATCAGGTTCGTGCGTTAATTGAGCGAGGAGTACCTCTGTATATTGCGTCCCCAGGCCGAGTATTCCGCACGGATGAGCTTGATGCAACGCATACTCCAGTCTTCCACCAGTGCGAAGCTTTGGCAGTAGATAAACATTTGAGCATGGCTGATTTAAAGGGTGTTCTTGATCGCCTTGCTGTTGCAATGTTTGGTCCAGATGCAAAAAGCCGTTTGCGCCCAAGCTACTTCCCGTTCACGGAGCCTAGTGCGGAGTTGGATCTTTGGTTCCCAGATAAGAAGGGTGGCCCAGGTTGGATTGAATGGGGCGGATGCGGAATGGTGAATCCGAATGTTCTTAAGTCTGCAGGCTTAGACCCAGATGTTTATACGGGATTTGCTTTCGGTGTTGGCTTGGAGCGCACTTTGCTGCTTCGTCACGATATTAACGATATGCACGATTTGGTTGAAGGCGATAAGCGCTTCAGTGAACAGTTTGTGATGGGAGAGTAGTACTCATGCCAATGGTAGATATTGACTGGCTTAAAGATCATGTTGAAGTGCCAGAAGGTTTGACTTACGAGCAGCTTGCTAAAGATTTGGTGCGAGTTGGCTTAGAAGAAGAAGAGATTCACGACTCTCAAGTTACAGGTCCTATTGTTGTAGGATACGTCGTTGATGCTACTCCTGAGCCGCAAAAAAATGGCAAAATTATTAATTGGTGCCATGTTGATGTTGGAGATAAATACAACGAGGTAGACGAAAATGGTAATAAGGTTCCTCGTGGAATTATTTGCGGTGCTCCAAACATGGCTGCTGGAGAAAAAGTTGTTGTAACTCTTCCTGGGGCAGTTTTGCCTGGCGATTTTAAGATTGAGCCTCGCAAAACTTACGGCCACATTTCTAATGGAATGTGCGCATCCGAGCGCGAGCTTGGTTTGGGAGATAGCCACGATGGCATTATTTTGCTTCGCGAATACGGTTTCTCTAAAGCTGAATATGATGCTTTGAAACCTGGAGACGACGCAATGTCGCTTCTTCACTTAAACAAGCCTTTGCTGGAAATTAACATCACTCCTGATCGTGGATACGCGTTTTCTTATAGGGGTGTTGCGCGCGAATATCACCATTCAACTGGTGCAACTTACACTGATCCAGTAATTGAACTTAATAATAAAGCTGATCAAGTAGTTTCTATGTCTGATGGAGCTTCTAAAGATATAGAAGTTAGTATTGAAGATAATAATCCTATTCATGGTGTTGTTGGATGCGACCGTTACTACGCTCGCGTTGTTAGAAACTTTAATCCAGATTCTTCTAGCCCTAATTGGATGCGTAGGCGTTTAACTCGTGCTGGAATGCGTGGTATATCTCTTGCAGTAGACGTTACAAATTACGTAATGCTCGACTTAGGTCAGCCTCTTCACGCTTATGATTTAGATAAGATTGAAGGTCCTATTGTTGTTCGCCGCGCTAAAGCTGGAGAGCGTTTAACAACTTTAGATGGCAAAGACAGAGAGCTTAACGTTGAGGACTTGCTTATTTGCGATTCTCCAAAGGGAAATCACGGTTCGCGTGTTCTTGGACTTGCTGGCGTAATGGGCGGAATGTATGGAGAAGTAACGAGCGAAACGAAGAATATTCTTGTTGAAGCTGCACACTTTGACCCCGTTTCTATTGCACGTACAGCTCGTAGACATAAGCTTCCAACTGAGGCATCTCGCAGGTTTGAGCGTGGCGTTGATACTGCTTTGCAGCCAGCAGCTGCGCAAATGGCTGTTACAATGCTCAGCGATTTTGGTTCTGGAGAGCCTTCTAATACGCCTACAGACGTAAACAATACTGTTGATAGAAGTGTTATTGTTTTCAAAGCTAGCGAAGTAGAGCGTGTTTCTGGCTTAAGCATTGATTTGAATCGTATTAGCGATATTCTTACGGATATTGGTTGCTCTGTTGCTGGCGGCGGAAACGGATCCTTCTCTGTTTTGCCTCCAACTTGGCGCCCAGACTTAAATGAGCCATGCGATTTGGTCGAAGAAATCGCGCGCTTGGTTGGCTACGATGAGATTCCTGTTAAGGTTCCAGCTGTTCCTGTTACTGGCAAAACTGGTTTAACGCAAGATCAAGCAACTCGTAGAGCTATTGCATATGAACTTGCTGAAATGGGCTTGATTGAATCTTTGAGCTACCCGTTTGTTGGTCAGGAAGATTTTAAAGCTTTCCGTGAAGACGTTGATTCTGTTGCTAAAGTCAGCGTAAAAATCGCAAATCCTTTGGCTGGCGATCGTCCTTGGCTTCGAAGGAATGTTCTTACCACTTTAGCTGGAACGGTTCGCAGAAATATTCGTCGTGGCTTAAGTGATGTTTCTCTTTATGAGCTTGGTCACGTGTATTTTGCGGATCCTAATGCTCCAGCTATTCCTGCTTTGCCTGGTTCGGTTCGTCCTACGGATGCTCAGCTTGCTGCGTTGGATGCAGGTTTGCCTGAGCAGCCTTTGCATGTTGCAGCTCTTTTAACTGGTAATGCTGAAGAAACAGGTTGGCTTGGAACTCATAGAGAAGTTGATTGGAGTGATGCTGTAGAAGCTGTTAATCGTTTAGGAAAGCGAATCGGCGTTGCTTTTGACGTTCGTCAGATTAATTCTGATGATGTTCCTGCTTCTTGGCATCCAGGTCGTACCGCGAAGGTGTATATTCCTGTTGATGGTGCCGACGATGTTGAAATTGGTATTGTTGGAGAGCTTCATCCTCAGGTTGATGAGAATTTGGGTTTGCCAAAGCACTCTGCAGCATTCGAGCTTGATTTGAGCGCATTGTTTGATGCTATGCAAGTTAAGCCTGTTCAGGCAAAACCTGTTTCTACATTCCCTCCTGTTAAGCAGGACTTCGCGTTTGTTGCTCCTTCTTCTTTGACTGCTCACGATTTAAAGGAAGCTATTGTTAAAGCTTCTGGTGATTTGCTTGAGTCTGTAGAGTTGTTCGATGTTTATGAAGGCGAACAACTTGGAGAAGGGCTAAGATCTCTTGCTTATTCTGTAACATTTAGGGCTGCTGATAGAACGCTTTCTAGCGATGATATGGAAGCGGTTCGAGAGGCTATTACAAAGTCTGCTCAAAAATTGCATGCAACATTGCGAGTATAAGTTCGAGTATAAGTTACAGAGTCGCGTTTTTTAAATTAATACGGCTGAATGATTAGTATTATCTGGTTGTTCAGCCGTATTTTTTAGTAAATAAAATAGTATTTATGGCTTTGTTAAAATGTATATATTCATGAATATATTTATGTATTCATGTATATTAGATTGGAGTGCTCTTTAGAAAGGTATTGCCAATTATGGTTGAGTCTAATAGGAAGTCAAATAATTTTAGTAGCGATGATGCGCTTAATCATAGTTATGTGAATGAAGATAATAATTTTGACGATGCTTTTGATGATAATGACGATTTTGGTTCTATTGAATCCGCTGGAAAGCAGCGTCCTACGACTAAAGCTGCACGTTTAAATGCGATTGAACAGGCGCTTTTAAGTGAGGTTATTACTTCACAGTCTCAGCTTGCTAAAGTTTTGGCTCGTCATGGTTTTGAGGTTACTCAAGCAACTTTGAGTAGAGATTTGGATGAAATAAATGCGGTTAAAATTCGTCTTACAGACGGCAGAATTGCTTATGTTCTAGGAGATGGAACTGGTAATCGTCACGCAATGGATACCGTTAGGATTGATCAACAGGTTGCTAGGACTCTTTCTGGTCTTATTACAGAAGTTGGATTTGCTAATAATATTGTTGTGATTCACACTCCTTCGGGCGCTGCTCAATATGTTGCAAGTGTTATTGATAGGCAGCCTTTAAAAGGTATTTTAGGTTCGGTTGCTGGCGATGATACAGTGCTTATGGTTTGTGTTTCTAACGAAGAAGCAGAAGATAGAGCTAATTGGATGCTTTCAGTTGCATCTAGGTGATTTTGTATTAGTTTATTCATTTTATAGTTATATTTGTGTCTAATATGCATCGATGGATGTTGAATTTATAATACTTGCTGCAAAGACCACAGTGTTGTGGTTTTGCACTTTGTTATAGTGTAATCAATTGCATAAGTATTATTTTTATTGTCTTATTTTTTTAAATATTATTTTTCGGAATGTAATAAAAACGTTGTATTTCTAAGCGTGTTGAGATTTTATCTATGGTTGTATAATATACTATATATCGTTTATTTATTCAATATATGACCTTGGGAGGTCACTATGACTAGTAAGAAACGTATTGTATTGGCGTATTCGGGTGGCCTCGATACATCTGTAGCTATTCCGTACCTTAAAGAGCAAACAGGTCAAGACGTTGTAGCTGTGTCACTAAACGTTGGTCAAGGTGGAGAAGCGCTCGAAGTCATTAAAAATCGCGCTTTGGCTTGTGGTGCTGTTGAATCGTATGTAGTTGATGCTCGTGAAGAATTTGCGGATAACTATTGCATGCTCGCATTAAAAGCAAATGCAATGTACGAAGACGTGTATCCTTTAGTTTCCGCGCTTTCTAGGCCGCTTATCACTCGTCACTTAGTTCACGCAGCGCACGAATTTGATGCTGATACAATCGCACACGGTTGCACTGGCAAAGGAAACGATCAGGTTCGTTTTGAAGTTGCAATCCAGTCTTTGAATCCAGATTTAAAGGCAATTAGCCCAATTCGCGATTTGTCGCTTACTCGCGATGTGGAAATCGCTTTTGCAAACGAGCACAAGCTTCCGATTACTCAAAGCAAGAAAAGCCCATATTCTATAGACCAAAATGTTTGGGGAAGGGCTATTGAAACAGGCTTTTTGGAAGATCCGTGGAATGCTCCAACCGAAGAATGCTACTCTTACACAAAGAATCCTTTGGAAGCTACAACTCCAGACGAAGTTACAATCACGTTTGAAAAAGGTATTCCAGTTGCAATTGACGGTCATAGCGTAACTCCATTGCAAGCAATCGAAGAAATGAACAAAAGAGCTGGGGCACAAGGAATCGGTAGAATCGACATTATTGAAGATCGTCTAGTTGGCATTAAGTCTCGCGAATTGTACGAAGTTCCAGGCGCGCAAGCTTTGATTACGGCTCATCAAGAGCTTGAGAATTGCTGCTTGGAGCGCGAACAGCATAGGCTTAAGCGTGCTCTTGATAAAAAGTGGGCGGAATTTGTGTATGACGGCCAGTGGTTCTCGCCAGTTGTGCGTTCTTTGAACGCGTTCATAAACGAAACGCAAGAGCATGTTTCTGGCGATATTCGCATGACTTTATACGCTGGAAAGGCTGTTGTAACAGGCAGAAAGTCGGATGAGTCTTTGTATGACTTTAACTTGGCTACTTACGATTCTTCCGATACTTTCGACCAGCGCGCTTCCAACGGATTTATTGAAATCTACGGATTGTCTAGCAAGGTTGCAGCGGCTCGAGATATGCGCGTTGCAAAGAACAACTAACAAGAGGAAAGCAGAAAGAAGAATATAACTATGCACGATGCAAATGCCGATGCAAATGTCAACGCAAACCATCCAATAGCCTTGTGGGGCGGACGTTTTAGCTCAGGACCTTCCGCAGAGCTTGCAAAGCTTAGCAAATCAACTCAATTTGATTGGCGATTAGCGGATGATGATATTGCAGGATCTCGCGCTCATGCGCATGCGTTGCATCGTGCAGGTTTATTAACAAATCAAGAATACGAGGATCTTCAAAAAGCTCTAGACGAGTTGCAAAATCGCGTGGATAATGGCACTTTTACGCCAATTGAAGAAGACGAGGATGAGGCAACTGCATTAGAGCGCGGTTTGCTTGATATTGCAGGAAGCGAACTTGGCGGAAAACTTAGAGCTGGACGCTCTAGAAACGACCAAATCGCAGCTTTAATACGCATGTTTTTGCGCAGACACTCGCGCGTTTTGGCTACTCTCGTGTTAGATGTTTGTAATGCTTTAGTTGCTCAATCTTTAGCTGCAAAAGATTCTGTAATGCCTGGTCGTACTCATATGCAGCATGCTCAACCTATTTTGCTTGCACACCAGCTAATGGCTCATGTTTGGCCGCTTTTGCGAGATGTAAATCGCCTTGCGGACTGGGATTCGCGCGCAAACGAAAGCCCGTATGGGGCAGGGGCATTGGCTGGCAACACTCTTGGACTAGATCCCGAAGAAGTTTCTAAAGAACTTGGTTTTTCTGCTGTTTGCGCGAATTCTATTGATGCTACAGCAAGTAGAGATATTGTTGCGGAGTTTTCATTTATTGCAGCCATGATTGGCGTTGATATTTCTCGCTTAAGCGAAGAGATTATTATATGGAATACTCAAGAATTTGCGTTCGTAACTTTAGACGATGCTTATTCTACTGGATCTTCTATTATGCCTCAAAAGAAGAATCCAGATATTGCGGAGCTTGCTAGAGGAAAAGCAGGACGATTAATCGGAGATTTAACTGGATTAATGGCCACTCTTAAAGGTCTTCCTACTGCTTATGCAAGAGATTTGCAAGAAGATAAAGAGGCAGTTTTTGACCAAATTGACACTCTAGAAGTTCTGCTTCCAGCATTCGCAGGGATGGTTAGAACAATGCGATTTAATATTGCTAGGTTGCGTGAACAGTCTGCTACTGGTTTTGCCTTAGCTACAGATATTGCAGAATGGCTTGTAAAACAAGGTGTTCCATTTAGAAATGCGCATAAGTTATCAGGATTATGCGTAAAACGTGCTGAAGAACTTGGTGGGGATTTAGACGTTTTAAGTGATGATGATTTTGCTAATATTCTGAATGATTTTGTAGATCGAGCCGATATTGAGAATCTTAAACTTGTTCTTTCTAGTGATGGATCAGTAGCTTCTAGATGTGGAAAAGGTGGAACGGCTTTTGTTCGCGTAAAAGAACAAATTACTCAAGCTCAGCTTGCGATTGATGAGTATAAGAAATTTTCTGAATCTGTAAGTGATGGAACTGCTTATAAGAGTGTCGCCCTGTGCTGCCAAAATTGAAAGGCTTGGATTGCGCTTTTAGCGCCCGATGCCTAGGTAAGTTTTGGCAATAATAAGGAGATACGAATGGCTCAGGTCAGGAATTACAAGGAAGCTGGATTTGCTTCCTTGTTTGAAGAGCTAAAGTGGCGTGGATTAATTTCACAATCTACTGATGAGCAGCAGCTTGCTCAAGCGCTTGACGGAGAACCATTAACGTATTATTGCGGTTACGATCCTACTGCTGCTTCATTGCATATTGGTAATCTTGTTCAGCTTATTAATATGCGTCATTTGCAAGCTGCAGGTCATCATCCTATTGCGTTAGTTGGTGGTGCTACTGGTTTGATTGGTGATCCTCGTCAAAGTGGCGAACGCACGCTTAATTCTAAAGATATTGTGGCTGGTTGGGCAGAGCGCTTACGCAAGCAGATTGGCAGAATTTTGCCTCTTGATGGAGAGAATCCTGTTCGTTTTGTTAGCAATTACGACTGGGTTTCTAAGATGTCTGCTATTGACTTTTTGCGTGATGTTGGTAAGAACTTCCGTGTTGGCACAATGCTTTCTAAGGATATTGTGGCTCGCCGCTTAAACTCCGACGAAGGCATTTCTTTTGCTGAGTTCAGCTATCAGGTTTTGCAAGGAAACGACTTCTTGTACTTGTTTGATAATTACAACGTGACTTTGCAACTTGGCGGTTCGGATCAGTGGGGTAATTTGACTTCTGGCATGGACTTGATTCGTAAGGTTCGCGGAGCTTCTGTGCACGTGTTTACAAGCCCGATTATTACGGATAATCAAGGTCGTAAGTTTGGCAAATCGGAGGGTAACGCAATGTGGCTTGATCCTACAATGCTTAGCCCTTATCGCTTCTATCAATTCTGGTTTAATCAGCCAGACGATGAAGTTGTTAAGCTTCTTAAAGCTTTTACGTTCTTGCCTAAGAGTGAGATTGAGCGTTTGAACAAGCAAATTCAAGAAGACCCAGGAAGTCGTGAAGCTCAGCGTGTTCTCGCTTGGGAAGTTACGAGCTTTGTTCATGGTGAAGATGTTACGAATCAGGCTATTGCTGCTTCTTCGGCATTGTTTGGTAAGGGTGATTTAGACGCTATTGATGAGCAAACTCTTGAAGCTGCCTTGGATGGTGTTAAGGTTAAGGCGCAGGATGGTAGTTTAGAATTTGCTAAAGCAAATAGTGGTGATCGCGTTGTTGAAGCTGCTGTTGCTGCTGGATTGTTCCGCACAATTTCTGAAGCTCGTCGTGCTATTGAAGCCGGTGGTTTGTACGTTAACAATAATCGAGTAGACAGTGTCGATGACATTTTGAATGATAATTCATTCTTACATGGTCGTTTTGCTTTGATTCGTAGGGGCAAGAAGGCTATTGGCGCTGTTGAGCGTGCTTAGTTTTTTAAGCGTGTTTGATTTGTTTTTAATATTAGATTTTTAGTATAATTTTATATTTTTAGAATTTGAAAGGTATGCCAATAATGGGCGAAGAACGCGGATCGCGTAGTGGTAAGTCGTTTGGTAATCGTGGCCATTTTAGCCGTCAAAATGGCGGTAAAAATGGTGGAAACGGCGAGCATCGTGGCGGATTCCATAAGGGTGGATTCCACAAAGATGGTGGCAGAAAGTTTAATCACCGTGATGGCGAACGTAGATTTGAGCACAATGATCGCAGATATGATGATCATAAGAACGGTCGTCGTGACGATTTTGAGCGTGATTCTGGTAGTTCAGAAGGTTTAAGACGCAATGGATTCCACAAAGGTGGATTCAATAAGAGCGGTTTTAAGAAGGATAACGATCGTAGGTTTAACCATCGTGATAATGATCATAGGTTCAACCGTGATGATCGTGATAACCGCAGTGATCGCAGATTCGATAGAAAAGATAATCACGAAACTCGCAGAAATCGTGGTTTTGATGCCAAGTCGGAAGAAAATGGCAATCCAAGGTACAAGAAGTTTGATCGTGATAATCGTGGCGAGCGCAATGATCGCCGCTTTGAAGATAATCGAGGTGGCTTCCACAAGGGTGATTTTAAGAAGAATGATTCTAGAAAGCGCGATTCAAAGTCGTCTTTCCGCTTTGAAAATGGTCCTCGTAGAAACTCGGATGGAACTGTTTCTTACCCATCTCAAAATCCTTATACTGATAGGCGTCCAGGCGAACCTAAGATGCCTAGGGGCTTAGAGTATTCCATGCTTTCTAAAGAATCTCGTGAGCGTTTGCGCGGTCTTTCTAAGGAACATTCTGAAAATATTGGTTTGCATATTCTCGCAGCTTATGCTTTGCAAGAAGAAGATCCAGAGCTTGCATTGGAACATGCAAAGTGGGCTGCAAAGCAGGCATCGCGTATTGATTTTTCGCGCGAAACATTAGGATTTATTGCATACCGTCAGGGTGATTACAAGCTTGCTGCGCGCGAGTTTAGAACAGCTATGCGGATGAATGGCTACATGGATTATCTTCCATTTATTGCCGATTGCGAGCGCGGTATGGGCAACCTTGATAAGGCTTTGGAAATCTGCATGTCGGATGAAGCTAGAAGGGTTACTGGCGAAGTCAAGGCAGAAATGTTCCTTGTGTACGCAGGTGTTTTGGCAGATACAAACCATTCGGATAAGGCTATTGAGCTTGTTCACGCAATGGGTAGGTCTAAGGGTTTGCCTGGCGAGTATAGAATGCGTGCAGTTCAAGCGGAACAGTACTTCCTAGAGGAGGCTGGGCGAAGTGATGAGGCTATTGAGCTTGACTCTTTGCTTGATCGCTTAGAAGAGCAATACGCAGATATTGAAGACGAAGAAAATCCAGAAGATGTTGTGATTGACTACGATTTGGAACATCTTAATGACGCGATTATGGACGAAGTTGGCATTAGTGAAGATGATGCGCAATTTGCTCCAGATGATGACTCGGATGATTCAGACGATTCGGATGATTCAGACGATGATTCGGGCGAAGATTCAGACGATTCAGACGATGATTCACAAATCGCAGACAATACTGAAACTATAGAGATGAGTGCAGTTAAGTCTGAAGAGGAATAGTACAACCATATCTTCTAAGCCCGGCTTCTGTATTATGAGAGTATAGTAAGCCGGGCGTTTGCTACTTTGATATTTTTAAAATCATGCGGGGATATTCTATGCAACTTGATGAACGAACGAATTTTTCAAATAGTAAATCTGCGTTAAGCAAGAATTTTCGCTTAGCTTTGCTTGACTTAGACGGCGTAGTGTATAGAGGCGGAAAATCCGTTGAATATGCTGCTGAATCAATTGAAAATGCTCAAAAAAATGGCATGTTTATTGAATATACGACTAATAATTCTTCTCGTTTTCAAGAAGTTGTAGCAAGTCAACTAGAAAGTTTCGGCTTAAAAGTAGAGCCGTGGCAGATTATAACTTCTTCTGTTGTTGCAGCAAGAATGGTTGCTCGCTACGTTCCGAGAAATTCTAATGTTTTAGTGCTTGGAGCCGATCATCTCATACAAGAGGTTCGTAGTGCTGGTCTTAATCCAGTAAAGTCTTGTAAAGACAATCCAAAAGCTGTTATCCAAGGCTGGTATCCGCAAATGACTTGGCAAGAAATGGCACAAGTCGCTTTCGCAGTAGAGCATGGAGCTAAGTATTTTGTTACTAATCGCGATTTAACAATTCCACGTGAGTTCGGTATAGCTCCTGGATGCGGTTCTATGATTCAAGCTGTAGTAAATGCAACTGGAGTTGAGCCTATTGCTTCTGCTGGAAAACCCGAGTGCGCAATGTATGACGAAGCGAGATTGTTGGTTGCTGCAAATGCAAATCACAATGATGAAGATGTTAAAGAATATGCAGAAAAAGATGAGTTTGGGAATCCTGTAATAAGTATTTCGCGTTCGCTAGCCGTAGGAGACCGATTGGATACAGACATCGAAGCTGGTACCAGAGGGGGATATGAGTCTCTTCTAGTGCTTACTGGTGTCACCAATCCGCGTATGTTGCTTGAGGCTCCAAAACACTTGCGACCAAGCTTTGTTTCTAAGGATTTAAGAGGACTAAACGAGGCTCATGAGTCTCCAAAGCGTGTTGACGACGTTACATTTGTATGCGGAACTTCTAGAGCACAAATTGTTTGTAATTTTATTGAAGTAAACAATCCTAATGATTGCAACGCTTTGCGTGCTGCTTGTGTGCTCGCTTGGTGTTTAAAGGATAGTGGAAAATCGCTTGAAGACTACATTCTTCCAGAGTTTTCTTTATGAATATATGAGTTTGCATATGTGTGTATGAGGATTTTTCAATGTCTGACGGAGATGATTTAGTTCAGCGATTAGATTGTGAACTTGTAAATCGCGGATTAGTGAAAAGTAGAACGACAGCTCAGCGTTTAATTAAGTCTGGGTTAGTAAAAGTAGATAATCGAATTGTTTATAAATCATCATTTTTAGTGGAAAAAGCGCAAGAAATAAGTTTTGATGAATCAAAAAAAGAAAATTCTTGTCTTAAATATGTTTCTAGAGGAGCACTCAAATTAGAAGGTGCGTTCTCTTTATTTGAAGATTTAGGATTAAAAGTTTATTCAAATACTAAAGCGCTAGATATTGGTGCTTCAACTGGCGGTTTTTGCGATTATTTGTTGCAAAATGGCGTTAATCGCGTTATTGCTTTAGACGTTGGACACGGTCAATTGCACCCAAAGATCGCAAGCGATCCGCGCGTTATCGAAATGAGTGGCGTAAATATTAGAGATGTTTACGCGCAAGATCTGCCTTACAAGCCTAATCTTATAGTCTCAGATGTTTCTTTTATATCTCTTACTTTTGTTATTCCAGTAATCGCGCGTATTGCGCAAAACAACGCGAATATTGTTCTTCTTGTAAAGCCACAATTTGAAGTTGGTAAAGGAAATCTTGGAAAAGGCGGAATTGTAACAGATAAAGACCTAAGACTTAAAGCATTAGAAAATATTAAAGAATGCGCTAAAAATAGTGGTTTAAAAGTTGTTTCAACTCATGAATCTCCTATAGAAGGAACTCATGGAAATATTGAATATCTTCTTTATGCGCGATTTAATAGTTAAAAATAATTATTTGATAAATATTTTTTACATAAGCAGTACAATGCGCAATATGTAGTGCAACAATTACAATATTTATTGTTATTTGCAAAACCACAAAGGGGCTGTGTTATGCCAGAACTTTTAGTAGATGATGATGCTTCTTATGCTCGTCGCGCTCTGGTAGTTACGCATGCGCGTCTTGATAGTCACAGTGCCGTTGTAAATCAAGTTACCACGCAGCTTAGTAGTGCTGGTTTTCATGTGGATGTGTTTCATAGTGCTGCCGTATCTGATTTTGCGCAAAAAACAGCACATGTTATTGATGAAAACACAGAGATTGTTGTTGTGCTTGGTGGAGATGGCACAATGCTTCAAGCTGCAGAATTGGTGCATTGCACTCCTGTTCCAATCATAGGTATAAATCTTGGTCATGTTGGATTTTTGGCGGAATTTGAAAGCTTCCAAATAGATGAGGCTATTAGAAGAATTGCTCAAAAAGATTACTTTTTAGAGCATAGAATGGAAGCTCATGTAGACGTTTGGCTTCCTGGAGCGAGTGAGCCTTTAAGCGATTGGGCGCTTAACGATATTACTTTAGATAGGGCAGATCGCGGTAGAATGGTGGAGCTTTCGATTCGCGTTGATAATGTTGAAATGTCGTCTTTTGGCTGCGATGGTGTTATTGTTTCTACTCCTACTGGATCCACAGCTTACGCATTTTCGGCAGGAGGTCCAATCATGTGGCCAAACGTCGAGGCTTTGCAACTGGTTCCTTTGGCTGCACACGCGCTTTTTTCTAGACCATTGATTATCGGAGCAGGTTCAACTTTTACTATTGATATTTTGGAAGATTCAGCTTCTGGTGGTTGGATTTGTTGTGATGGTAGGCGTCAAAGGGCTTTACCGCAAGGCTCTAGGATTCAAATTCGTCAGTCCAAAGATGAGCTGTTTTTAGCGCGTCTTTCTGGTGTTCCATTTACGCAAAGATTAGTTACTAAGTTTGATTTGCCTGTAGTTGGTTGGCGCGAAAATCGTCGTAAAAAGTCTTCCAAACCTAAGGAATATGAGGCTAATCTGCATAATGAAACCGATAGGAATTATGAAGATGTTCCAAATGTCTCAAATAACTACCATAACCCTAATAGCTTAAACTCGTAGGGGGCATCCTTGCTTGAAGAATTAGAAATTCGTAATTTAGGACCAATCTCTCACGCGGTTATTACTCCCTCATATGGAATGACTGCTATTACTGGAGAAACAGGGGCTGGAAAATCTATGCTTCTAAGCGCTATAAGACTTATATCTGGAGGAAAAGCTGATTCTTCTAGAATTGCATCTTTTGCGTCAGAATCATGGGCGCAAGGCGTTTTTTCTGTTTCAAAGTCAGGAATTGTTTCTAATCTTTTGCAAGAATCTGGGATAGATGTTGAAGAATCTGAAGGCGATGATTCTAAAATAGATGTTTATGTATCTCGTACTGTTCCAAAATCTGGTAGGTCTAGGGCGGTAGTATCTGGTTGTTCTGTTCCTAAGACTTTGCTGGATAAAATTTGTTCGCAAACAATAACAATTCATGGGCAAAGTGATCAGTTGCGTATAGCAACAAGTGCAAAACAGCGTGAGTTCTTGGACTCAATTTCTTGTGATTCAAAAGAATTACAAGAATATTCTGTGGCATTTAAAGAATGGCAGGATTCTGTTGAATCTTATAACAGGCTTATAAATCAAGAATCTTCTTCTAGGCAGCGTGCAGATTATTTGCGAGAATCGCTAGAAAAAATTCGCCAAATCGATCCAAAACGGAATGAAGATGAAGAGCTTAAAGCTAAAAGAGATCGCATAGAAAACGCTGCTCAAATCGTTGGAGCTATTAGCGAAGCAATTTCTTCGTTAGACGCAAGTCAAATTGACTACGGCGCAATAGATTCCGTTGACGCATTACATTTGGTTGACAATGCATCTAAGGCAATTCGCTCGATTCGAGTTGATGGAGATTATAGCGCGATTGCAAATCAACTTGACGATATTTCTTCCCAAATTTCCGACATTGTTATGCAGCTCGCTCAGCAATTAGATGTTGATGAGAGTCAGGAAGATTTAGACGCTATTAACAATCGTATTCACGATTTAAGCGATTTAACACGCAGATGGGGTCCACAGATCGACGATGTTTTAGAGTGGGCTAAAAAGGCGCAATTTGAGCTTGAAGATTTGGATGATTCACCTGAGGCTATTGATCGCGCTAAAAAAGCTTGTGATAAGTATTATTCTAATGCCAAAAATTTAGCAGATAAACTTTATGATTTGCGCAAAAGTGCAGCAGAAAAGTTTAGTTTTGAAGTTAGTAAAGAGCTTGAATCTTTGGCTATGCAAGATGCTCAGCTTTTAATCAAAGTTAATAGGCGTAAAGTAGATGAAACTGGAGTAGTTGACTTAGATTCTCATGGTTTAGACAATGTTGAGTTTCTTTTTAAGCCTTTCCCGTCGTCTGATTATTTGCCAATGGGTAGCAGTGCTTCAGGTGGAGAGTTAAGTAGACTTATGTTAGCTATGGAGTTGGTTGCGGCAAAATTCAATAACAGCGACTCTCATTCTATGACTTTTATTTTCGACGAGGTTGATGCGGGAGTTGGAGGAGTTGCAGCAGTGGAATTAGGCAAACGCTTAGCTCAACTTGCTAAAAGTTCTCAGGTGATTGTTGTAACGCATTTGGCTCAAGTTGCTTCTTTTGCTGATGTTCAATTTGTGGTTAGAAAAAGTTTTAGTGATTCATCGGTTTCTGGTGATTCTTCTAATGATTTTGACTCTTCATTAGTCGTAGATACTACTGTTACTAAGTTGGATGATTCACAGCGTGAGCAGGAAATAGCTAGAATGCTTTCTGGAAGTCAGTCGCAAGCTTCTTTAGAGCATGCTAGAGAATTGTTAAAAACAAGCAAAATTTAATCTAAAATCTGAATCTAATTCAAAGTAATTTTTATAAAACAGGATTAATATCAGGATTAATAATATGAGCGAAAATGTGTTAGTTGATAATTCAAATTGTGCAGCAATTTTTGATTTTGATGGTACTTTGCTTTACTCTTTACATGTTTGGGATGATATAGACGAAAAGAGTTTTGCTAAACGCGGTATTAAAGTGCCTGATGATTTTGCTGATTCCACTGCAACAATGACTCCTCGAGAAGTGGCTGATTATGTTATTGCACGTTTTGGTTTTACGGATTCTCCCGAAGATTTAATGCAGGAATGGAATGATATGGCTAATGAAGCTTATTCTAATCAACTGCTTCTTAGAAAAGGCGCTAAAAATTACGTTGATTATTTGCATAAAACAGGTGCAAAATTAGTTCTTATGACTACTCTTTCTAAATCTTTATGCGAAGCATCTTTAAAGCGAACAGAATTATGGCAATATTTTGATTTGATGATTTTTGGTGAAGATTTACAATCAGATGGGAAAAATAGTCCTCAAACTTATTTAGATTTGTCCAATAGAATAGGTGTAAAACCAGAGTATTGCACTGTTTTTGAGGATTCAGCTATAGCTTTAAAGTCGGCTCGTTTGGCTGGAATGAAAACTTGTGGTGTAGCGGATTTAGATAATAGTGATTTAAATCCAGAATTTAATAATTGTTGCACAGTTTTTTGTGATTTTGATTTCGCTCCAAAAGTGTTATGCAAAAAACTAAGTGAAAATCAAAATTAAGTTGAGGTTTCACATACCCCGGGTTTTGTCGCGTGCAAAATGCACACGGATGACCATCCATCTCGATTTGACGTTACCGCCAAACTCTAGCAGTCTACCCGAAGACTTAGGCGAGCAGCCCTTAAACACCTTCTGCTTGACCTTGCTCCCAATGAGGCTTGCCATGCGGCTAACTGTTACCAGAAGCCCGGTGGTCTCTTACACCGCCGTTTCACCCTTACCTAAACAAAAGTTTAGGCGGTCTATTCTCTGTTGCGCTATCTCTCAGGTTGCCCTGGGCGGACGTTATCCGCCATTGTGCTCTACGGAGCCCGGAAGTTCCTCAGCTACTCCGAATGAACATTGCAGCCGCGGTCATCGTGAAACCTCAACCTTCCCAATTATAACAGACGTTTTAATTTTGCGCATATTTTGCGACTCGCTAGAAAATGGCGGCTTTTAGCGGATATAATGAATGTATCAGCGGCGCTGGTGCCGTTGACGTGTACACAAACCGATTTATATCGGATTACTTAAGGAGGTTCGCATGGAAATCGTCATCACCGGACGTCATACGCAGATTAAGCAAAGATTCCGTGACGTTGTGGAAAGCAAGATGAATCGTGTGACCGCCATTGCTCCAGATGCGCAGCGCATTCAGATTGTGCTTAACACTGAGGGCAATCCAAGGCAGGCAGATACTGCAAAAAGAGTTGAAATTACTGTAGTTGCAGGAAGTACGGTTATTCGCGCAGAAGCATCTAGCACAGACCAATACAGTGCATTGGATATGGCTCTTGATAAGTTGACGCTTCGTTTGCGCAGAACTCGCGATCGTCGTAAGGACCATCGTCGTGGATATGAGCAAATGGTTCCAGTTGATTTGGGTGTTGCAGAGCCAGAAGTTGAAACAACTGTTGAAGAAGTTGCACAAGAAGATGGAACGAATAGTGCAGATGCTGCGGTTGCTTCCGACTTGGGTCCTGGCGAATCAGTAGAGGTGAGTGTTGGAGATACTCCTATTGTGATTCGTCGCAAGCTTCATATTGCTGAGCCAATGAGCATTGACGAAGCGTTGTATGAAATGGAACTTATTGGTCATGATTTCTTCCTGTTCGTAAATAAGGAAACAATGAGACCTTCGGTTGTGTATCGTAGGCATGGATGGAGTTATGGTGTGTTTGAAATTGATACTCCAGAAAACGTTTCTAAAAAGAAGTAATAAAGAAGTAATAAAGCAAATAAGGGTAAAACATTATTAAATAGAAATTAACTCATATGAGTCAATGCCCGTCTAGTAAGAGTCTAGGCGGGCATTTTGTGCGTAGTGTCAGACTCGCTATCTTATAAAAATCGCAGCCGTCGCGTAATATAGGCACAGTTTACGTCTATATTGGCTAGCCGAATAATAGACACGACCTAAGGGAGCTAAACGTGGTAGATATCGTCGATAAAGCCTTGCGCATGGGTGAAGGCCGTCAATTGAAGCGCCTTGAGAATGTTGCAAAGGCTGTGAATGCGCTAGAAGATGAGATTTCTGCGCTTTCCGATGAAGAGCTTAAAGGGCAAACGGCAAAATTCAAGCAGAAGTTAGACAATGGTGCAAAACTTGATGATTTAATGCCAGAAGCATTTGCTACAGTAAGAGAGGTTTCAAGGCGTACTCTTGGTCAGCGTCATTTTGACGTTCAGCTCATGGGCGGTGCAGCATTGCATTGGGGCAATATTGCAGAAATGAAGACTGGTGAAGGTAAAACACTTGTTGCAACACTGCCTAGCTATTTGAACGCTTTGGAAGGTAAGGGCGTTCATGTTGTTACTGTTAACGACTATCTTGCTAGCTATCAAAGTGAGCTTATGGGTCGTATTTACAGGTTCCTTGGCATGAGCGTTGGATGCATTATTACAGATCAGCAGCCTCCAGAGCGCAGGAAGCAATACAACGCAGATATTACTTACGGCACAAACAACGAGTTTGGTTTCGACTATTTGCGAGACAACATGGCTTGGGAAAAGGGCGATCTTGTTCAGCGTGGTCATCACTATGCAATCGTCGATGAGGTTGATTCCATTCTTATTGATGAGGCTCGTACGCCACTTATTATCTCGGGACCTGCCGAAGGTGATGTTACGCGTTGGTATCGCGAGTTTGCAAAGCTTGTTCTAAAGCTTGATCGCGATGTTGATTACAAAATTGATGAGAAGCGCAAGACTGCTGGTATTTTGGATCCAGGCATTGCAAAGATTGAAGATTATTTAGGTATTGATAATCTTTACGAGCCAAGCAACACTGCTTTGATTGGCTACTTGAACAATGCTTTGAAAGCTAAGGAATTGTTCCTTCTTGATCGCGATTATGTTGTTACTAATGGCGAAGTTTTGATTGTTGACGAGCACACTGGCCGTGTTCTTCCAGGTCGTCGTTATAGCGAAGGCTTGCATCAGGCGATTGAAGCTAAAGAGAATGTTGAAGTAAAAGCAGAAAATCAGACTTTTGCAACTATTACTTTGCAAAATTACTTCCGCATGTACGACAAGCTTGCTGGCATGACTGGTACTGCAGAAACGGAAGCTGCCGAGTTTATGGGAACATACAAGCTTGGCGTTCTTCCAATTCCTTCTAACCGTCCAGTTATTCGTATGGATAAGGATGATTTGATCTTCCGCACTAAGAAGGAAAAGCTTGCTGCGATTGTTCGAGACGTAGCTCAGCGTCATGCAAAGGGTCAGCCTGTTTTGCTTGGTACTGCATCGGTTGAATCTTCCGAAATCGTTTCTTCGCTTTTGGATGTTGCTCGTATTCCTCATCAAGTGTTGAATGCTAAGCAAAACGCTAAGGAAGCAGCTGTTGTTGCTGTTGCAGGTCGTAAGGGTGCTGTGACTGTTGCTACAAACATGGCAGGTCGTGGTACAGATATTATGCTTGGCGGAAACGTTGAGTTTTTGGCAGATGCAAAGCTTAAAGCAGAAGGCTATTCTCCAGACGATACTCCAGAGGAGTACGAGAAGCGTTGGCCAGGTGTTTTGGCAGAAGTTAAGGAACAAGTTAAAGACGAGCACGAAGAAGTTAAGAAGCTTGGTGGCTTATATGTTTTAGGCACTGAGCGCCACGAATCTCGTCGTATTGATAATCAGCTTAGAGGTCGTTCTGGCCGTCAGGGTGATCCTGGCGAATCGCGCTTCTACTTAAGCTTGGAAGATGACTTAATGCGTTTGTTCAACACTCAGCTTGTTGCGCGTGTTATGGCTAAGGGCTTGCCAGAAGGTGAGCCAATCGAATCTAAGTATGTTTCTAATGGCGTGCGCACGGCTCAAAAGACTGTTGAGGCGCGTAACTTTGAAATGCGTAAGAACGTTTTGAAGTACGATGATGTTATGAATAAGCAGCGTACTGTTATTTATTCAGAACGTCAGATTGTTCTTAAAGGTGAAGATATTCATGAAGATATCTTGAAGTTTATTAAAGATACTGCCGATAGCTATGTTCGCGGAGCTATGAACGGTTCTGATAAGCCAAAGAACTGGGATTGGGAAGGTCTTAAAGACGCTGTTAATGCTGTTATGCCAATTATTTTGGATTGGGATCAGCTTCGCCTGCAGATTGAGTCTCTTAAGGGAGAAAAAGCTGTTGAAGCTTTGCGAGACACTATAGTAGATGGCGTTACTACTATTTACGCTGTGTTTGAAGAAAGAATGGGTTCTGATAACTTGCGCCAGTTTGAGCGTAGAGTTGTTCTTGCTGTTCTTGATCGAAAGTGGCGTGAACATCTTTATGAGATGGATTATTTGAAGGATGGTATTGGTTTGCGCGGTATGGGTCAGCGTGACCCTCTGGTTGAATATCAGCGCGAAGGTTTCCAGATGTATAACTCAATGATTGAGGCAATTAAGGAAGAGTCTATTCAGCTTCTATTCCGTATGAATCTCGAGCAGATTGTTGCGGAAACTGAAAACCAAGATGATTCTTATGTTGATGCCGATATTCAGCAAGCAGAACAAGAAGAAGATGAGCATTCTGGAATCGTTGGTCCTGCTCCTATGAGCCATGCTGATGGTGAAGTGCCATTGAGTAAGCGTCCAAAGGTTGAAGAATGGAAGACTCCTTGGGCTGATGGTCGTACCTTCCCAGGAACGAACAAGAATGATGAGTGCCCATGTGGCTCTGGCAGAAAGTACAAGTTATGCCATGGTCAGAATGAGGATTAAAATAATTTTAGTTTAAACGAAGATTAAATTTTAAGTTGTAATCTTTAAAAAATGAGGCTGGTGCTTTAACATCAGCCTCATTCTTTTGTATAAATGCACTTAAACTCGTGCGCCTTTTCCGTAGTCGTTGTAATCTTCACTAGAAGTATAATTTTTCTTTCTACTCATAAGTAAGCCTGCAGATCCAACAAGAAACAGAAAAGCGCTTATAGTACCTGAGTATGCTGCGAAATATGGCACTAAGACGCTAAGAATTACGCCCAAAATACCCAGAATAAGAATAGTCCATAAAACTATGAGGGTAATAGAAATATTCTTAAAATGTGGGTTTGGTGGAACAAAATCGTCTCCGTAAGAATCCATTGTTTCATCAACATCTAACCAACTGGTCTTAACGTTATCTCTTGGACCAGCATTATTGTATGACGCTATTTTAGTAAGTGGTTTTGTCGCCTGACTAATACGTTTTTTAAAGATTTTCGCACTTTTAGATTTCTCTATTTCTTTAAAATCTTCTGCATGATCTCTAATAAAATCAGACCAATTCTCATTAAAAGAATTATCGCCAAAAGAATCGTCATTATTGTTGTTTGAGTTTTTGTCCTCAGGGTGAGGGGAGTTGGTATTCTTAGAAGAAGTCATAAATTATACTGTAGCAAGTCTGCTTGATTGCGTAATGATTCGCTTTTAGTAACTCTTGCTAGAAGGGGTTTTTAGAATGTTGTATTGGTTCTTTGTAAAGGGGTTTGGATTTATTGCGCGTTTACGGATTAATCCTACTGCTCAAGGCGTTAACAACATTCCTAAAAAAGGTGGGGCTATTATTGCCGCAAATCATCTTGCCGTGATTGACGATGCACTTTTGCCTCTCACATGCCCTAGGATGATTCATTTTATGGGTAAAGCCGAGTATTTCGAAGGCAAAGGATTAAAGGGTCGCTTTAAAAAATGGTGGTTTACGTCCGTTGGCGTATTCCCAGTGGATCGTTCTGGAGGTTCTAAATCTCTTGGGGCATTGAATCATGCTCGTGAGATATTAGAAAATGGACAGCTTTTTGGAATTCATATTGAAGGAACTAGAAGTCCTGATGGAAGATTGTATAAGGGACATACTGGTGCAGCTCGCTTAGCTTTGGAAACAGGATGCCCGATTATTCCAGTTGCGATTATTGGTACTAGGGAATTGCAAAGGCATGGTCAGGTTATGCCTGCAAAGGGCTATACAAAGGCTATTTATGGCGAGCCTATTGAAGTTGAAAAAATGAATCCAGAAGATATTACGCACGATATTCTTCGTGAGCTTACCGATAGAGTAACCAAGACAATTCAAAAAATGAGCGGTCAAGAATATGTTGACGAATATGCTCAAACCGTTAAAAAGCGTATTATGGCAGAATCAGCGAAATAAGCTGGTAAATTGTTTGTTGTAGATTATTTGAGTAAAAATATTTTGATTCAAACAACCTACAACATAACTCACAACATTTCATACAACATTTTATACAATGTGTGTGTAGCATTACCTACGTTATTTGTATAAATCAAATAACGGTTAATGTAACAACTGTTAGGTTTCCTCTTTCATCAAGAACACGAACTTGTGTACCAGGAGCTACAGACTGGAATCTTACCGTGTGCATAAAGTCTCCAAGCGGAGCGGAAACATTTACTTTTAGTCCTAGGGCTTCAAGAGCTTTTCGAGCGTCGTTAGCATTTTTATTGCGAACATCTGGCATAGTAACAGTTCTTGGACCTTTAGAAACAACGACATTGAGTTTATCTCCCCAATGAAGTTGCGCTCCTTTTTCTACAGATGTGCTAATAATTTTGCCTTTTTCAACGGTATCATTGAACTCTTCACTGTATGTTGGAACAAGTTTTGCGTCGTTAAATGCTTTATCCGCATCTTCTTTTGTTCGGTTAACAACATCTGGCATAGAAACAGGCATAGGACCTTTAGATAATACAACAGTAATGTTCTTATTGTGATTCATTTGCATTCCTGGTGTTGGAGAAATTTCTACAACACAGCCTTTAGGAACATCTAATGAATAAACGTCGTTGCTTTCTTTGTGATTAATAGAAGTAAAACCAGCTTTGCGTAAAGCTTTTATAGGATTCTTACCAGTTGTTGATGTTGGATCGATAATATCTTCAGGAATTGTAGATTGTCGTATTCCTTTTGACACAATAACATGAACTTTATTATTTCCGTGTTTAGATACATGACCGCCACTGAAATCAGGATTAGTGGAAATAATGTTTCCAGAAGGTATATTATCGCTAAATTCTTTTTGAACAGAATAAGGAATATTGGATATTTTAAGAGTTTGCTCGTAATCAAACCATGGAATATTTGTGATTTTGCAAGCTTCTTGTGTTTTGCATGACTGCGTATTTGGTTTCGGCAAAGACCAGTAGCTTCCAGGTCCTAGATAATACCAGTAAGAACCAAATGCGATTGCTGCTGCAACAACTGCCGCGTTGCTAACAGCTATAATAACAACTTTATTGTGTAATTTTTTATGATTAGAGTTTTGACTTTTACCGTCAGTGCTTAAATCATTCTTATTAAATTGAGGAGCACGCATAGCAATAGTTAGCATATTGCTATCATTAAAATCTTCAAGTTGATTCACACTGTTTGAAGAATTTTGACTATTGGAATAGTTAAAATCAGTGTTACTGTTTTTTTGAACTATTGTCATAGTTGCATCAATATCAGTTGTTTTATCAATATCAGTTGTTTTATCAATGTCTTTAGTTTTAGACAATACCTCATTTCCAATATTGTTAGGATTAGAAGTACTCTGATTTACATTCTCTTTACTAACTTTATCAGCATTATTCGCATCGTTCGCATTAGGAGGAAGAGGTATGTTAGAGTAATTTCTTTTATCGAATTTATCTGAATCAGACATTCTATTTTCAGTTTTGATTGCGTCTAAAGTCGTATTTAAAAGTTGATCTTCATTATCGTAATTTGGATTAAACTTATATTGCCAATCTTCTTTAGGCATATTAGCGCAAATTTGTCTAAGCATACTAAGTGCTTTAGAAGCGTCACTCGGTCTTTTTTCCATTTCTCGAGCAGTAATAGATGCAAGAAAATCAGCTATAGAAGAGTTGATATCGCTACAAATTGTTTTTATAGATGGAGTGTCTTCATGAACATGCTTAAAAACAAGCGTAACAGGATTATCTGCGCTAAAGGGAACACGCCCAGCAAGCATTTCCCAAGCCATCATTCCAGCAGAGTATAAGTCTCCTTGAGGAGTGGCAAGATTCTTTTCAATCATTTCTGGAGCTAGGTATGCGGCGGTTCCAAGAAGAAGACCAGTAGAAGAAAGTGTAGCTTGCGATATAGCACGAGCAAGACCAAAATCAGTTATTTGCACGTGACCGCGGTCGTTAATAAGAATATTTTCTGGTTTAATATCTCTGTGTACAACACCAGCAAGGTGTGCGGATGCAAGACCATCTAAAGTTTCCGCGAGAACTCGAAGAGTGTCTTTTAGGCTAAATGTGCCATATTTGTTCATTTCGTATCTAAGATTTACTCCATGAACATATTCCATCACCAAGTAGTCAAGCCCTTCAAATTCACCAGTATCGTAAACCTGAACAATATGAGGATTCGCTATTGCAGCGGCAGATGTAGCTTCACGCCTAAATCTTGCAATAAATTGCTCTCTATGTATTCCTTGAGCTAGTTGAGTATGCATGATTTTAAGCGCAACTGGGCGATTAAGACGCTCATCTTGCGCTTGATAAACGGTAGCCATGCCGCCTTCTGCTATCTTCCGCATTATGCGATAGCGATTCTCAATACACATTCCTGGTTGCGCTTGAACTTCACTCATGTAGTAAATCCCTTATACGCGTATTAAACCAACTACCTAAAAGTGTACAGGCAATACAGTATCCACTAAATATTTAGTATATCAGTGATTTTACTGCCATTCTCTAGGAATGAATTTGCTAGAAACCTCGTTCAATATGGATTTTCCAAATTCAGATAATGTACTGTTATCTATTTTTTCTTGCGATTCAACCCAAAGATTGTGAATGCGCTTTTTAGACTTACTTATAGCACCACTCTGATTGAAAATGTTAATAATCCTATTAACATCATCTTCATTGCGATTATTAGAGTTATAAGCATCTATCAAAAATAGACGGTCTTCGCTTGAAGAAAGATCTAGAGCATCAGCCAAAAGGACAGTGCGTTTACCTTCTCGAATATCGCCTCCAATAGGCTTTCCAGTGTGAGCAGAATCTGAAACAATATCAATAAGATCATCTGCAATCTGAAAAGCAATTCCCAATGGTTCACCAATATCATTCGCCAACTTAATAGCGTAATTTTTATTAAGTCCAGCAGATAAAAATCCGAGCGCAAGTGGAGCTATAGTTGTGTAACTTGCAGTTTTCCAACGAAAAACATTTATTGAGGATTCTGCTAGTTTCTTTGGATTTTTAAGGCTCATCATTTCTATGGAAAGATCTAAAACTTGACCAATACCAACATTTCTTTGCATATTTGCAAACTCGCCTAAAACTTCTTGAGGATTGCGCAAATTAGTACATGCTTTTCTAGTTATGTCAAAGCTTTGAGTTGCTAAAATATCTCCAAGCATTAATCCAAGTCCAATGCCGATATGCTTGCTATTGCATGCTTTGCTCAATGCGCAATATGCGCTTGGTCTTCCTCGTCTTAAAGCAGATTCGTCGATTATATCGTCATGTACAAGTGCTGCAGTTTGAAAGACTTCTAAAGCACATGCAACATCTAGCATTGCGCAATATGCAGTGTCTTTAGAGCAGTTACCGCGTACTGCATCGAAAGCTTCTAAAGCTAAGTAAGCTCTGAGTCTTTTGCCGCCTTCACTAGAAGAAATTGCTTGTTTCACTACATCTTTAAGTGTTTTATCACAACTAGAAATAAGGTTTTTACAAGCTAAAGAATTAAATTGGTCATAAATTAATTCGCTTATACGCGTCTCTATACATGACTTTTGCGAATCTAAACTCATATTAAGAGTTATCCACATGCCTTAGACATTACAAAATGAGTATTTTTCTAGTATTTTCTAGGATTTTATAGCCTTTAACCACATTGCGTTATTTTTATTGCACTAATTTGTTTCTGCTGCAAAACTCTTATTACCAAGTTAAAAACAGTATAAAAACACAACAAAATAAGGAGGAATTATGCAAATAAAAAGTGAATTGAAAAACAAGCAAGTTTTTGAAGATAATGATCATGAATATTCAACTTTGAAAGAATTAACAAATTTATATGCTGCAGGTACGTTTTGCGGAATATCTGAAGAGTACTTTGCTATGACTTGTGTTGCTGGAAATAGTATAGAAAAAGTGAATATCAGTAATGTTCCAAAAGAATGTATGACAGTTTTAGATATTCCTAAAGATTATATTAACAAACATCATAATTATGAAGATTATTGGATTAAATGTCTTAGAGATTTAACGCCAGATCTTTTTGAAAAATACATAGGCATAGATTATATGAGCAAAAATTTGAATGTTAAAAAAGAGGAAGCTGTATTTTCAAGTTATGATATTTTTGTTACACAATCTATACGAAACTGGCATAACATGGTTTCTAAAAAAGACGGCAATATTGTGGGTTATGACTTAATAATGTTGCCGATTGCAATGCTAAATAACATTAATGTTCGAGATACTCTGCTTGTGTCTTTACTAGACAGTAAAGGCGAGTATTACAACATAAATGATCTACTCGTGCTAGCTTTAGCTCCACGAGAAAAAGAAAGATCTAAGGAATTAAGAGATTTTCTAGAAGAAAAATTTAACGAAGAATATGAGTTGCCTGATATTTGTAAAGCGCTAGACGTTGTTAACTTGCTAAAAGCTATGACTTATGTTGTAGATAATAATCCTAAATTAAAAGTACAAGTTTACGCATTAATGTCTTATATAAGCTGGTGGTTTAAGCTAGGAGATGTTGAAAGATACGTTTCAATGGCGCTAGAAATCGATCCTGATTGTTCTATGGCTATGATTGTGGATAATGCATACAAAAGTCATGTTGAGCCAGCATGGTGTAGAAAATTCGCCACGCCGCAAGTAGGGAAGCAGAAAAAATCGTCCTTAGAAGATGATTTACTTCTTAAGTAAAAGTTGCCCTTGCCATAACTATGCCTTTGTGGTATAGTGAGATGCCTTTAAAGGGCATAGCAAGGTATGATGAATGCCTTAATATGGCGGATTACTTTGCACATAGCAGGGAATCTACAGGAGGAAAAGTTTGGCGAGCGAAGATACATCTATTGTCGATTCCAAGATGGGCAAGGAAGAAAATCAGGAATTTAAAATGTCAGAAGATGTTGATGATCAAGATGTAGATGTTGACGTTGATGCAGACATGGATACAGATGAAGAACATATGGATTTAGAAGATTTTGATGAAATCCATGATGATCTTGATGTAGACGATGTTGACAATTTAGATGACGTTGACGATATGAATAATCTGGATGACATTCCAGATGATGAAGATTCCGAAGATTCTGACGATAATAAAGAAGAAGCGCCACAAGTTCCACAAGCAAAAGGTGCTTTTATTGTTCGAGATGATGATGACGACGATAATCTTACGCCTTCTGGAAATCCTAAGCGTCGAGTAATCGCCACTGGCGCTACAGCGGATCCTGTTAAGGATTATTTAAAGCAGATTGGTCGCGTGAGCCTGCTTAACGCAGAGCAGGAAGTTGATTTGTCAGAGCGTATTGAGGCTGGTTTGTATGCTCAGCATTTGCTTGATACGCAAATTGACCAAATGGAGTTTAAGCGTAAGCGTGAGCTTAAGTGGGCTGCAGCAGACGGTAAGAAAGCTAAAGATCATCTTCTTGAAGCAAACTTGCGTCTTGTGGTTTCTCTTGCAAAGCGTTATACAGGTAGAGGCATGCTTTTCCTTGATTTGATTCAGGAAGGTAATCTTGGTTTAATTCGCGCAGTAGAAAAGTTCGATTGGAAGAAGGGCTTTAAGTTCTCAACCTATGCTACTTGGTGGATTCGCCAGGCTATTACTCGTGCTATGGCAGATCAGGCTCGTACTATTCGAGTTCCAGTGCATATGGTTGAAGTTATTAATAAGCTTTCTAGAGTTCAGCGCCAGATGCTTCAAGATTTGGGTCGCGAACCTACGCCAGATGAGCTTGCGCGCGAGCTTGATATGCCTGTTGAAAAGGTGCAAGAAGTACAGAAGTATGGTCGTGAGCCAATTTCTTTGCACACTCCTTTGGGTGAAGATGGTGATTCTGAGTTTGGCGATTTGATTGAAGATACTGATGCAATCGCTCCATCGGACGCTGTAGCATTCTCGCTTCTTCAGGAACAATTTAGACAAGTTCTTGAAACTTTGTCTCCTAGGGAAGCTGGCGTTATTAAAATGCGCTACGGTTTGGAAGATGGTCAGCCAAAGACTTTGGATGATATTGGTCGAGTATATGGTGTTACTCGTGAGCGTATTCGTCAGATTGAGTCTAAGACAATGTCTAAGTTGCGCCATCCTTCTAGATCGCAAACTTTGCGTGACTTCTTAGATCAGTGATTTTAGAATAATTAACAAGTAAAGTGTCGTATTGTTGCTTTGTTTAGCAGGGATGCGACACTTATTGCTTAGTGGTTGCTTAATATTCGTGTTGTACAAGGGGTAGAAGTGGTCTCTAATAAAGATCGAGAACAGTATGATGCCGACAGTTTGACTGTGCTTGAAGGCTTGGATGCTGTACGAAAGCGCCCAGGCATGTATATTGGCACCACTGATAGTCAAGGTTTAATGCATTGCCTTTGGGAAATCATTGATAATGCTGTTGATGAGGCTTTAGCTGGGGCTTGTGACCATATTATCGTCACTCTTCACGACGATGGTTCTATTGAAGTTGCAGATAATGGACGTGGTATTCCAGTAGATGTAGAGCCTAAAACAAAACTTACAGGTGTTGAAGTCGTTTTAACTAAGCTTCATGCTGGAGCTAAGTTTGGTAATGCTTCGTACAATGCTGCAGGTGGCTTGCATGGCGTTGGATCTTCTGTTGTAAATGCGTTGAGCTTGCGATTGGATGTTGAAGTTGATCGTGATGGTAAAACGCATCACATGGCTTTCCATCAGGGTCATCCTGGAGTTTATAGTGACGCAGATTCAATGCATCCGTCTCCAGCTTCTCCGTTTAAGCGCACTCGCAAGAACAAGCCTACTGAGCTTGAGATTATTGGTACTGTTTCGCCAAAAACTACAGGTACTCGAGTTCGCTATTGGGCTGATCCTGAGATTTTTAACTCAACAGCTCGCTTTAGTTATGAACAGTTAATTGATCGAGTTCGTCAAACTAGTTTTTTGGTTCCAGGCTTGCGCATTACTGTTATTGACGAACACGTACCAGAAGGCGAATTTAGCGATATTCAAGAGATTGATGTTAGCGCTAGTGATGATGCGAATGCTAATATTAGTGATTTAACAGATGATTTGGCTTTTAAGGATGAATCGCAAGCAACCGTAGATAATGAATCTAATGAGCTAAATCAATCTGAATATGAATCAGAAGAATCTGAATCTGATGGCGAATCAGAAGAAACCACTGCGCAATCTGTTGCAAATAGTGAGTCTTCTAGAGAATTGCAAAATAAGCATCATCCTCGAGTGGTTGAATTTTTGCATAACGGCGGAGTAAGAGATTTCGTTGATTTTCTTTCAAAGGGTCAAGCAGTCTCAGATATTTGGCGTATTTCTGGCGAAGATACGTATGTAGAGGAGACACAAGCTGTTGATTCTGCTGGAGATTTACATGCTCAGCAAGTGACGCGTAAATGTGGCGTTGACATTGCAATGCGCTGGGTAAATGGCTACGATTCAACGATTATTAGTTTCGTAAACGTTGTTGAAACTCCTGGCGGAGGCATGCACGTAGACGGATTCTTGCAAGGATTGACTAAGCAAATTCGTAAAGCTGTTGAAGATAATGCTCGCAAGCTAAAAGTAAATCTTAAAGATTCAAACACTAAGATTGAGCGAGACGATATTCTAGCTGGAATGGTGGCTGTTGTAACAGTTCGCATTGCTGAACCTCAATTCCAAGGTCAAACTAAAGATGTTCTTGGAACTGCTCAAGTTAAGCCAATCGTTACAAAAATGACTGACGCTCAATTTGGGGAAATGATTAGCGGATCCAAGCGAGGATTCAAAGAACAGTCTGCCAGAGTTTTAGAAAAAATTGTTTCCGAAATGCATGCGCGTATTCAAGCGCGTAAAACTAAGGAAGTTACTCGTAGAAAGAATGCACTTGAGTCTGCTTCAATGCCACCAAAACTTTCTGATTGCCAGCCTGGAAACGATGATGTTGCAGAACTTTTCATCGTCGAGGGTGATTCTGCTCTAGGCACTGCAAAAGCTGCTCGAAATTCTGCTTTCCAAGCGCTTTTGCCAATACGCGGTAAGATTTTGAACGTTCAAAAAGCAAGTCTTGCGCAAATGTTATCCAACAAGGAGTGCGCTGCAATTATTCAAGTTGTTGGAGCAGGGTCGGGCGCAAGTTTTGATATTTCGCAAGCGCGTTATAACAAGATTGTTATGATGACCGATGCAGATGTTGATGGCGCGCATATTCGTATTTTGTTGCTAACGCTGTTCTACCGCTATATGCGTCCGCTTATTGAGAACGGGCATGTTTATGCTGCTGTGCCGCCTCTTCACAGAATTGCTCTCGCTGGAAAGCACAAAGGCGAGTATATTTACACGTATTCCGATGACGAATTGGCTGGAAAACTTGATGATTTGCAAGCTAAGGGCATTGATTTTAACAGCGATATTCAGCGCTACAAGGGATTGGGTGAGATGGATGCGGATCAGCTTGCAGACACCACTATGGACCCTAGAACGCGAATGCTAAGAAGGATTCGTATGGAAGATGCTCAGCAGGCGAGCGAAGTATTCGATTTGCTTATGGGTGATGATGTTCCTCCGCGCAAGCAGTTTATTGTTGATAACGCTGACGACTTCGATCGTTCCAAAATCGATACCTGATTTTGTTTTACTTGTGCGTTAAGTTACTTAATTTGTAATTTTCTTCGCATTATATAATGTGTATTACAAATTTTGAATTGTAATTACATTATGACATTTAGTTAAGTTATAATGATTTTATGATATAATTGCGAATGCAGGTTTGCTTCAATAGTGGAAGTGAATCTGGGATTTTGCATTTATTGATTTTCTTAGAATTTGTTTTATAAGAGGGAAAAATGAACAAGAAAACTGTGATTTTATTATCGACTACGATGATGAGTATTGCTACTGCTGCTTGCGCTTTTTGCATGGCTCAAACTGCAAATGCTGCTGATACTTACGTGGATTTTGGCACTTCAACTGCAAAAGTTACTACCCCCCCCCCCCAATTGAAAATAGCTCTTCTCAAAAAACCAATTCTTCTGAGACAAATGGCATAAAGTCTTCTGATCCTTCTGATTCTTCTGATAAAGATAATATAAAACCTGAAACGAATTCGAAACCAAATTCTAATACAAAGACTGAATCCAAGCTTGAGACTAAGAGTAATGTAAAGTCTAGTATCAAGCTTTCTGCAAATACTAATGTAAATTCTGTAGTTGAGACTACTACTAAATCTAATGCAGATTCTGTTGTAAATACTGATACAAAGACTGAATTAAATATTTATTCAAAGTCTAAGGGTGAGGAAGCTCCAGTTTCACCAACAATTTTTAATCAAGCGCTTTTTGCTAGTGGTAAGCCAGCTCCTAATCAAACTCCTAAACCTCAAACACAAACGACTGAGCTTAAGGTAAGTCTTTGCTGGGAAACCATGAACAAAGATAATAAAAATGCATTTATTAAGAGCGATAGCGATTTTGGTCAATTGAATTTTGAGAATTGGGACTTTGGTTCCACGCTAGATTCTTCTAGGAAAGACGTAAAGGACGCGTTTAAGAATATCCAGTTTCAGATAAAAGATACAACTGATAACAAGGTAGTAGCAACAACTACTGGAACTTATGATCCTTATACTGCTACTAGTGCAACCAAAAGCTTGGGTAGTTATGATTCAAGCCATACTTATGAAGTGTCAGTGGTAAACAGCACAGTTCCAAGCCCGTATTATGTGACGTATAACAATGTTGCCACAGATGAATCACAATCGTTTGAACCTGATGTCACGCACTTTACGTGGAATCCATCTAAAGGGTCTAATAAAAACTATCAAAATAAATATTTTCGTCTAAATGCCTTGGAGATTGTTTATGCGAAGGATGAGTCTGTGGCAGACAAGTGCTTCTCGTATGAGCAGCCAAAAAAGGATGACGGAAACTATCGATCTGATGGTAACTGGAATTTCAAGTATAACAAGGATAATATTTTTGAGCGTATTCGTGTAAAAGATAATGCTATTCAGTTCCCAACGGATGAAAATGGCAAACCTAAGGTTCCTGTTAAAGCTGGTTACAAGTTTGTTGGTTGGCAGTTCTATGTTGCTAAAAAAACAGATAATCGTCCATACACGTCGTTTGACCGTATGAGTGATGACGATAAAAAGATCATTAATAGTACAACTGTTGCGTATTCGGATTTTGGTACTAAGCCATTTATTGATTATCCGTATATTTTTGCGCTGATAAGGGATAACAAGGGCGTTAATACATTTGGCAGTAAACTCGGTACGCAGTATTGCTCTACAAATCACACATTTGTTGTATTCCCTAAGTGGGAGGTTGCTGGTCATACAGTTACTTTTATGGATGGAGATACTCAATATGCACAAGTAAAAGTGCAAGACAATAAGTCTATTAGTGGTGATGAATGGACTGACCAGTCTATGCCTGCTAATCCTACTAAAGCTGGTTTTACTTTTAATGGTTGGTATCAGGATAAAAATGGAACTGGGGATGTGTTTACTGGTGATACTGTTGTAGCTAATAGTGATATGACTGTATATGCGTCGTATGTAAAAGAAACATCTCCTACACCATCTCCTGCACCTACGCCATCTCCAGCTCCTGAACCAACACCAACACCGGCTCCAGTTCCTGAGCCGAAACCAGAGCCAACCCCAACTCCAGAACCTGAGCCAGATGTGACTCCTGAACCTGAGCAGAAGCCTGTTCCTGATGTTCCTTATGTGCCTGACGATTCGTGGATTCCTCTTCCTGAGATTGTTCCTGAGAATCCAAGGTATTCTGTTGTTGAGCAGCCTGTGTTGAATCCTGTTCATTCTTCGGATAAGCCAGTTGGGCATTCTGTTGAGCAGCGTTTTAAGGCTGTTGATGCTGGTGAGGCTTATAGTGCTAAGTCTCCTGCTAAGCATTTGCCTGATACTGGTGTTTCACTGGTTATGTCTATAAGTACTTTGTTTGTGTCTTTGTTTGCTGGTTTTGGTTTGTCTATGTTCAAGTCTCGCCGCAAGCATTAAACGCAAATATCGCATATAATCGCGTATAAACGCGGTATAAGAATTAAGAATATTGGAATAAGGCTTCTGATTAATGTTTTATAGCATCAAGTTAGAAGCCTTATTTTATATGCGATTTTTGATGTAAACTGTATTAAAGGTTTGTTTTAAGAATTATTACTTTGTAAGTCAGTGTTCTATTGTGCTTTATCTTAAAAAGGAGGGTTTATGATTGGTAATAAGCAAGAAGTCTTTGACAAAGATAAGCTTGATTTTGCAATATTTTGTATTGAAAATGTTGCAAATAAGCTTAATCAAAACCCTCGAGATACGTATGATGCTTTGACTAAGAAAAGTAATATTCTTATGTCTTATATTGTTCCATCTTATGATGTTTTGCATACTCAAGGCAAAGAGTATATTACAAATGACATTATTTCCTTTATGCGTGAAAAAGGTGTGGCAAGTTTTAGGGGAGTGATGGATTTTGAAGGCGAATCCTATTTTGTTGCAAAAGAAGTATGCTAGGGTTGTAAGTTTGTTAGCTGAGCGTGCTGGGTTGAGTTATGAACAGGCGCTTGACGTATTTTACCATTCCGTCACTTATGATTTGATGCGTAATGGTATTTCGGATATGCATTGTATGAGCGACGGATATTTGGTTCAAGATCTGCTTGATGAGATGCATAATTCTAAAATGTGTGTTAATGCATGACTTTTGTAATAAATTAAACGATTGCGTGATATATCATGCTTGCATTAGTATTTCGACTATAAAGCGTACAATGTGTGTATGTTTTTACATTATTGCGTTATATATCTTTAAGAGGAAAAATGGGTAAGAGAACTAATATAATTTTGACTAGCGCTATGATGGGTATTGCTACTGCTGCGTGTGCTTTTTGCGTAGCGCAAAGTGCGAATGCTGCTGAAACTTCAGCTGCTTCTTCTGGTGTTAATACGTCTGTAAATTCTTCTGCCGCAACTTCTAATACACCCGGGGGGGGGCTTTAGATAGCACTTCCTCAGAACATGCTAAATCTGTTGATAAAGATAGAAGTGCTCCTGAGGAAACGCCTGTATTTGATACTGCTGCTAACTATAAGAAAGTTGGCGAAGATGATGACCAAATTAAGTACACTTATGTGAATAATACTACTAAAAAAATCACAAATCCATTTCCAGATGTAATTTCAGATGACGAGATTGAAAAAGCGTTTAAGAATAAAGAAACTTCTGTAGAAAAAATTTATTTTAAGCCTGCTGCTACTTCAGATAATCCTAATCCCAAAAGTGAGATTGTTAAAAATAGATTCTTAAAGAATGTTGATGGAGAATATATTGTTTACAAAGTATATAAAAATGATTATGTTTCTGGCAAAAATGAGTCACAGATTACTTCATCTCAGGGTGTGTCTGTAAATGGTTCTATATCAAAAGATGGTAGTATTTATGCAGGCTCTGAACAAACAATTACAGCTTCTGCTGAACCAGTTGATTTTGAATTAAATGGTTATACTGTTGCAAAGAATTGTAAAAAGTCTATTGATATTCGCTCTGAGTATGCTTTCAAAAATTACTTATATTTAAAACTCACGTATAAGTATAAGTTTAATTTTGAAAGATTTAAATTTGTGTATGTTTATTGTCATCAGGCTGGGTGCAATACAAGTTATAATCGTTATTTTTCTGCAGCAGATGCGCAGTTCCATTTTGTGGATGATTTGCAATATAGATCTAAGAATCCAAATGGGGTAGATAAAGATGGTAAGTTAAAGCAGCGAGGAAATTCTGACACTCATCCATCTTTAACTGATGCAGACAAGAAGAAGGGTACTCTAATATCGTCGGTTCCATTTTACGAAATTGCGGGATTGGCGGATATTTCTGGTACTTCTGCTGTAATAACTGATAAAGCAGCCTTCTATCGAACAGATAGTGGTGACGGTAAGACATCTATTTTGTCTTTTGATAAAGATCCAGATATAAAATATGCGAAGCGTCCTATACTTACTGATCTTACTGGTAAGAATATTCCAGGATACGTGTATTGGGATAATGACATTGATAAGCCTCAGAACAAGAATCATGAGTTTGCGAACGATAAGGATACTAAGGAAGATCCTGGTAATCACTATCTTTCCTTTGCTTATGAAATGAAGGATGGCAAGCCTGTTAAGCGTCTTACACGTAAACATTATTATGTTACTTTTAGAGCAATTCCTACGCAGTTGGTCGTTAAGTATAAGAAGTCTGATGGAACATTTGAATCAAATGCAAAGTACGAGCTTTTAGATTCTGGTAATGCGAAAATTGGCAATGAATTTGCTTCTACGAGTGGTGATGTTACTACAAGCAACAAAGAAGCTTTAGTTACTATGATGAAATCGTCTAGTACTACTTTCCTTAAAAGTTTTACTGGCTACTTATCTAACGGTGCTGTATATTTGTTACCTGGAAAATATACAGTAAAGCCAAATGTTAAAGCGCCTGAAGGGTACGAGTGGGTTGTAGATTCAAATAAACAGGATTCTAAAACTAGTGCAGATATTAATATCGGACTTCAAACTGGAAAGACTACTGCTATACAATTTATTACTTTTGTATTGAAGAAGAAGCCAACTCACCCTATTCCTACGCCATCTCCAACTCCTGAACCTACACCAACTCCGACTCCAGCTCCTGAGCCAGATGTGACTCCTGAACCTGAGCCAATACCAGTTCCTGATGTTCCTAATGTGCCTGACGATTCGTGGATTCCTCTTCCTGAGATTGTTCCTGAGAATCCAGAGTATTCTGTTGTTGAGCAGCCTGTGTTGAATCCTGTTCATTCTTCGGATAAGCCAGTGGAGCATTCTGTTGAGCAGAGTTTTAAAGCTGTTGATGCTGGTGAGGATTACAATGCTAAGGCTCCTGCTAAGCATTTGCCTGATACTGGTGTTTCACTGGTTATGTCTATAAGTACTTTGTTTGTGTCTTTGTTTGCTGGTTTTGGTTTGTCTATGTTCAAGTCTCGCCGCAAGCATTAAATATGCATGTAGTAGGTTGATTTTATGTAAGAATCTAAGTTATGTTGTGTTGATATTGTGATTCAAGAATTCCCCCTGTTGTGTAACTCGTATGGTTGTTTGCAGGGGGAATTTGATTTTATTGTGTTTTGTTTCTGTTTCGCTTTATTTACTGGCAAACATATCTTTCGCATACTGGCGAATATCATCTGGATTTATCATATTGTATTTTTCTTTTATTTTTGTGAAGTATTCGCCAATTATCTTTTTGCTGATTATTTTATTTGATGAATCATTAGTTTTTAGATTTCCGCGAGTAAGTATCCAAGGCTCCTCATGATGCGTAAATCGTTCAAGTTCTTTACCGCTGTAGCAGCAAAGATTATCAATAACGCTATCGCATACTGCTTTTTCGGTAGCTGATAGTGTGGTTGTTAGTTCTGATGTAAATAATGTCACATCACTTTTTTGAACATGTTTGTAATCCGCTAATTTTTCTGATGATTTAATTCCTGATATTTCTGTTGTCGGTGAATCTATTGGAGTAAAAGTGTAGTCTTTATAACGCAAATAGACGTCTTTATATACAGGTCCATGAATCCATGCTTGACAATCATCGGTAAATATGAATGATTTATAAAAAGCGAAATAAAAACCCTGAATGTAGTATAAGGATTTTTGCAAGGCTAGGGTAGTTATATCCTCACACTTTATAAGCAAGTATTGTATTACATTGTTTATTTTGTCACTCGACTTATTGCCATCAAAGTTATTGTTTGCAAAGTTATTTTGTAATTCGCGTATTAGTTTTTGTGTTGCTTTATAACTTTTTTCGTAACTAATTGCAGATTTCAGATTATCCTTATTGCTGATTAATAATTGCAAGTAATATTTCGGATCATTATAAATGCGTAGCAAAATATCAGAATATTGTTTTGAAGGAATGTCTCCGTCTGCAAATCTAGAAAACGTTTGTTCACCCCAACCGAGAAGCAGTGAAAGTGGACGCTTGCCTATTGAGTATTTAGCAGGTATTTCGTTGATTTTGTCAAGCGGAATAATATTGTTTTCTTTACGATACTCGTCATACAATGCTCTAAGATTCGCGTCAATAATTTCGGGTACATATACAGCAGAGCCGCATTCTTTGCAGTGCGCTTCTGTGCCAGTGTAGGAATATTGTTTTCCTTTAATAGATGCAGTCATTGGAACGGATTTTGTTGAGTACTCAACATTATTCCTGCATTCTTCGCAAAATGTCTTATTATCTTTCATTATGAGCCTTTTATTGAAAATTAGCAGATTTATTATCTTTTTGAGTTGTTTATTAGATTATTTAAATAAATAATCTATCTGTTTATTTGCTTTATGGAATGAAATAACAACTGTTCTATTTTGCTGAGAAATAGTAATGATATTAAACTTCGTGTAAATGTTTACCATCTCACATTTACCTACGTGTGATAGTTTTACGCGTGGTGCGAATACGTAAAGCGTTTCATATTCATAGCCTCTTTTTTTGTTTTTTAACGAATGACAAAAATCTTCCACTTCTATGTTGAGAAGTATATTTTTCTGAATATCTGATCGTATGTTGTATTCTCGAATGAAGTTTATGTTTTCTTGACGATTTTCGTTTAACGAGATGGTAAAACGGTCATTCCTTATGCAGTCTTTTATCTTTGCAAGTATTGCTGAAATTTCTTCTTTTGTGTAATTCTGATTATAGTTCTTGTTCATACATCACCTCTAGTCGTATGATACAAAAAATAGGTGCATTTATCAAGAAAAATGCATCTATTGATGCATAAATAATTTCTAAGCATTCTAGAATAAAATTTATTAGCCTTATTAATGTATTTGGCTTGTTTTTATCCTTTAAGATTATCTTCAATAAAATGTAAATTTGAAACTTTTATTTAGTTTAAATAAGACGTTGAACTCATTTGGTCACTTACAGTATTGCTTATGCTGTTGAATATTGTATCATTTTTATTGTTGCTAATTTTTGTCTTTCCTAGTAACACATATTTGCAGTAGGAGTGTTGCATGACTGATTTAGATGCTATTTTTGATCTCTCTACAACAGATTGTGCTCTTTGCAAGAAATATAATATTCCCAATTCTGATACGCTTGCTGCACTTGAAGAAGCTGAGCAAATGAAATATGATCCTAATACAAAAACTTATAACTCGTTTAATGAATTAATATGTGAATATGATTAATCTTCTTCTTGCAATTATTTATCTAGCATTTATCAGTTTGGGTTTGCCTGATGCTCTTTTAGGATCTGCTTGGCCGACTATGAGTCACGATATTGGCGCGCAAATTTCTTGGGCTGGCGGAATATCAATGGTTATTTCTGCAGGAACTATTGTTTCTGCTCTACTGAGTGACAGGATGACTAAGCGTTTTGGTGCAGGCAAAGTTACGTTTGTGTCTGTTGCTTTAACTGCATTGGCATTGTTGGGTTTTTCTTTTGCGCCGAATTATATTGTGCTTATTTTGTTAGCAATCCCGTACGGGCTAGGTGCTGGAGGGGTAGACGCTGCTCTTAATAATTATGTTGCTTTGCACTACGAAAGCCGTCATATGAGCTGGCTTCACTGCATGTGGGGTATTGGAGCTTCAGCTGGACCTTACGTTATGGGTTTTGCGCTTTCTCACGTATTGGGATGGTCCGCAGGATATCAGTATATTGCGATTGTTCAAGTGATATTAACTGTAATATTGTTTATAAGTTTGCCATTGTGGAATAATCGTAAAGCACATGAATTACAGAAATCTATTCAGATATCTAAAGAATATTCTAAAACGCTATCTTTTGCGGAAGTTTTGCGCATTCCTGGAGCTAAAAATATTCTTATAATGTTCTTCTGCTACTGTGCTATTGAACAGACTGCAGGATTATGGGCTAGTAGTTACATGGTTTTGTATGGGTCCGTTAGCCGTGTTGTTGCAGCGGGATGGGCAAGTTTATTTTATGTTGGTATTACAGCAGGACGATTTATAAGCGGATTTTTGACAATGCGTTTTAATGACGAAACCATGATTCGTCTTGGACAACTAGTGATGATTCTAGGCATTCTTGTGTTGTTATTGCCATTGCCAAATCATATAGCATTAGTTGCAGGATTTGTGATTATTGGTTTAGGGTGTGCGCCTATTTATCCATGTGTTATTCACTCTACACCGCATTATTTTGGAGCTGATAAATCACAAGCGATTGTTGGCATGCAAATGGCTAGCGCGTATATTGGATCAATGTTGATGCCTGCAATCTTTGGGTTTATTGGTCAAAACGTGTCTATGTCTTTGCTTCCAGTATATTTGATTATTTTGCTATCTATAATGGCGTTTATGCATATGCAATTGCTTCGGACTTGCAAAAGTTGAGTATGAGAATGTTTTTGTGTGATTGTTGGCTTAATGGTTGTTTGTTTAAGATTTATTAAGCTTATTGTGAGTTTGGTTACATTTTGTTGAGATTGAAGTTGTAAGTTGTAGAATGTCTGAAGATTCAATGCTGTTAAATGCCTGTATTATACTTGTTTTGGTGTTGATTCCGTTATTTTGGTAATTATTCTAGAAAATTTGGTTTTGCGGGAGGAAAAATGAGTAAGAGAACTAACATAATTTTGACTAGCACTATGATGGGTATTGCTACTGCTGCGTGTGCTTTTTGTGTAGCACAAAGTGCAAATGCTGCCGATACCTCAGTGAGTGATGGTATTAATACAACTGTAAATTCTTCTAACGCAAACTCTTATGCTACAAATCCTAGTAAAAACCAGCATGGGGGGGGGCTGCTTCCGATAGCACTTCCGTAAAATCCTCTGGAAATATTGTACCTTCTAAGTCTACTGAATCTGCAAAACCTGCCGAAACCACAAAATCTACTAAATCTTCTAAAGCTTCTGAATCTGTAACTGATGCTGAAAATTCTGAAAATGCTATACTTACACAAACTCTTATAGATGTAAGCAATACTAATCTTCAAACAAATAATCGTGAATATAGAAGCGTACACGCATCTGCAGAATCTAGGGCAGCTTCAACTGATTCGGGTACTATAGATGATGCATCTTTAACTTGGACTCGTGAGGATTTTAATATTACCAAAGATGGGAAGCAGATTGGATATAGACAAGACATTAGTACTCCTACTGGTACTGTTAATGAAGTTGTTCCAGGTCTTAACGAAAAAGGACTTGCCAAGCTTAAGAAAAATCCACATATTGTAATTCCAGAAGGTATAGAAGTAATTGGAGAAGTTGCTTTTACGGGTAAAGCGAAACAAGTTGGCAAAAATCATGAGCATATCGAGGGTGAACATTATATAGAAAGTGTCACTCTTCCGCAATCTCTTAAAATCATCGAATACGGTGCGTTCGGCTGGAACAAAATTAAGGGAACTGTTACTATTCCGAAAAGTGTAATTTCAATACATAATGGTGCTTTTGTAGCTAATGAAATTGAAAAAGTTGTGTTTGAAGGCGTAATTGATGACAAGGGCAAAGAGCACGATTCAGACTCTAAGCCGTATTATCTTTCTGGAATTGGTAGCGATGCTTTCCAAGGTAATAAAATTACTGAAATTGATGTAAAAGATAATTTGGCTAAGTATCAATTATTCCCATCTAATAATCCGCAGAAGGGCGATTCTGTGTTCGATAACCAGAATCCTGGAACTTTCACTATTGAAGTAGGAGACGAATATAAAAGTCCTATTAAAATTACGAAAGAAGGTGTCAATCAGAGTATTAATGTAGTGGAAGGATTCAAAGAAGATGGTACTCCAGTACAGATTGAAAATTCATCTTATTTTAAGAAGAATAAAGAAGGCAAATATATAGCAGTAAAATCTGGCAAGCTTGAAGGTCAGTGCCTGTTTTACGATATTATCAACGGACAATTTAGGATAATTGGTATTTCGCACTTTACCTACAACATTGTTCCTAAAACTAAGATCTACAAAGTCACTTTTGTGAATGATAGCAATGAAAATTATGCTTCTGTGCAAGTTAAGGAAAACAAAAGCATAAGTGAAAATAGTGTTGACAATCAGAAAATGCCTAAGAATCCTTCTAAGAAAGGTTACACTTTTAGAGAGTGGAATGCAGATTCTACAGGTAAGGATAAAAGCAAAATATTTACTGAAAAAACTACAGTAAAGGGTGACATAACAGTTTATGCTATTTATGATTTAAATGCGACTGTTATGAATGTTGCTCCAACTCTTACATTGCAGGATAAAACTATTACCGTTGGTGATTCTCTTGATTTAAATAGTCTTGTTGTATCTGCTACAGATCCTGAAGATGGAGACCTAAAAAATGAGGTTAAGATTACTGATAATGGTGGTTTTGATAATACAAAGCTTGGCGTTTATGAAGTGACATTTACTTTATCTGATAAAGGGAAGGCAAGTGTAACTAAGACTGCTACTGTTACAGTTGTTAAGAAACCAACGCCATCTCCTGTTCCAACACCGACCCCAGATCCTGAGTCAATACCAGTTCCTGATGTTCCTGGTGGTTTGTGGATTCCTCTTCCTGAGATTGTTCCTGAGAATCCAGAGTATTCTGTTGTTGAGCAGCCTGTGTTGAATCCTGTTCATTCTTCGGATAAGCCTGTGGAGCATTCTGTTGAGCAGCATTTTAAAGCTGTTGATGCTGGTGAAGCTTATAATGCTAAGGCTCCTGCTAAGCATTTGCCTGATACTGGTGTTTCAGCAACTTCAACATTTGTGATTTCAATCATATCCCTTTTCGCTGGTTTTTCTAGTTTGCTTGCTGGAATAGCTAAACGCAAAAATTAGTATTGCATTTATGAATGTTTTGAGCGAATGCTGATAATTTCCCTCTGATGTTTTATATATCAGGGGGAAATTCGTTACTATCGTATTGTCTACTTTCAAGCAAATATTGTGTGCATCTACTTATATTTAATGTTTATTTATTGTATAATCAAAAGTGTTTATAAGTTTTGTGGATTTAAGCTTTGCTTAATGGTTGTTTGTACAATTTATGTAATTTTATGAGTTTTTAGTGAAGAGGCTAAAATGAATAAAAAAACTGCAATCGTGTTGTCAACGACGATGATGAGTATTGCTACTGCGGCTTGCGCTTTTTGCATGGCTCAAACTGCGAATGCGTCTGAAAATAATTCTGCATCAGATGTGAAGCAGAATGTCACTAGTGTTGATTTTTCTAATGGGGGGGGGGCTTTCCCTGGTGATTTAGCAAAGTCACAAAAATCTGTAAAATCACAAGAAAATGTGCAGAATGATATATCTGCAAAGTCGCGCGATTTGGCGCAGTCACATGCTTCTAAACAGTCACAAGAAATTATTAGAAAACAGAAGTCTGATTCTGAAGATCATGAATCTAACTTTGCTAATGCTGATCCTTCCAGTAGTGAAACTAGGTTGACATCTTCCTCTGACTATAGTGGTTCTGTTGCCGATAACAAAGCTGATAAAAGAAATGATCCTACTGATGCGGATAAACCAAAAAACGATGAAGTAAGTACACAAAAATCAGTTAAAGCAGCAAAAGATGATAGGGCGTCAACAGATTCTACAAATAATGGCGAGAAGAAAAGCGAAGTTAAGCCTAATAAAGATGGCATATATGATTTTAGTAATGACAAGAATGTAACCAATCCGTTCCCGAATGTTATTACACCTGCTGAAGTCAAAGAGCTGCAGGATAAAACAACATCTGTTAGACCTCTGCCTTCTATTCAAAAGATTTTTTATACGCCTTATGGCAAGAAATTTTCTGTAGAGAATGGTCAAGCATCTGGCGATACTAGAAGTATTAATGAGATTATCAATACATATAATGGCAGGCTTGGAAGAGTTGATACATTCATATTTTTCCCGCGGGTTGATAAAGAAAGTGTATATACTGCCGATGGTCAATTTTACCCATACAGATCATCCCGCGAGCTAAAAAATCCAGATGGATCAGCAGATTTTGACTTTAATAAAGCTCCCGACAATAAGATCTCATACAGGCTCGAGGTAAATGGGAAGCTTATTGGATCCAATTTGGCTGATAAGACAAATATCACAGTATATATGAGAAAGAACCAAACGTTTATTCATGTTGTTATGGAGGGTGACAACACTCATGAAGCTATTTTTGGCTATGAAGGATTTAATCATGAAGACTCATCTGGAATTTTTGGATATGTCGCCTTTCTACCTGAATGTGGCGCGCAATTTCACTTTGTAGATGATTTGCAATATCGCAAGGCAGCAAACATTAAAGGGAATGATGATCTTCCACAACGTAGTTCTGGTGAAGCTGATAGGTTCTCTACTAAACCGTTTACCAAGTTGGATTTATCCGATTTGTCTGACGCGAAAAATATTTCCAAAGTTAGGTTTGGTAATAATCAGGTTGTCAGAAATATGTATACGCCTCTTCTAAGCTACGAAGGCGATCCCAAGAAAGATTCTATTAAGCGCCCAACTATGGAAGAGCTTAAAAACACGCAAATCACTGGTTATTTGTATTACAGTAATGATATAGACACGCCAAAAGACGGTACTTTTACTACTAAAAATGCTGACAAAAAACCTGGAAATTTCAATTACGGTATTGTTCGAGATAAAGATGACAATCAACTAAATACAAAGCATTATTATGTGACATTTAGACCAATTCCTACTCAGCTTGTTGTGCGATACAAAGATTTGCAAAACAAGATCGAGAGTGGTAAGAAATTTGGACTTTACGTTGGCGATAAGCAAATTGCTGGTGATTTCAAGTCATCTGAGTCTAGCGCAGCTCCAGAGTTAAACGCATTACAATCAATGATAACAAATAAAAATACGGCTTTGCTTAGTGAAGCTGCTGGTTATCTTTCCAATGGTTTTGCTTATTTGTCTCCTGGAAACTACATCGTAAAGTCTGCTGCTGAAGCGCCTACAAACTATGAGTGGGTTGTTGAACCAGAAAATTCAGCAGATATTAATAGCGCTACAATTGATGCAAAATTTAATATTGCGATTCATAAGGATAACTCAATTTCTACTCAAAAAGTTGTTACTTTTGTGTTGAGAAGAAAGATTGCTACCGTCAAATTTATAAATGATGATGACAAGAAACCGTATGCTACTGTGAAAGTTCAGCAAGGTCTCTCTATTAGTGGTGATGGTTTAACTGATCAGTCTATGCCAGCTAATCCTACTAAAGCTGGTTTTACTTTTAATGGTTGGTATAAGGATAAAAATGGAACTGGGGATGCGTTTACTGCGTCCACAATTGTAAGCGAGGATACTACTGTTTACGCTATTTATACGCAAATACCTCCTGCACCTACACCTGAGCCAACTCCTGAACCAACGCCAACGCCGACTCCTATGCCTGAGCCAGATGTGACTCCTGAATCTGAGCCGAAGCCTGTTCCTGATGTTCCTGACGATTCGTGGATTCCTGTTCCTGAGATTGTTCCTGAGAATCCAGAGTATTCTGTTGTTGAGCAGCCTGTGTTGAATCCTGTTCATTCTTCGGATAAGCCGGTGGAGCATTCTGTTGAGCAGAGTTTTAAAGCTGTTGATGCTGGTGAGGATTACAATGTTAAGGCTCCTGCTAAGCATTTGCCTGATACTGGTGTTTCACTGGTTATGTCTATAAGTGCTTTGTTTGTGTCTTTGTTTGCTGGTTTTGGTTTGTCTATGTTCAAGTCTCGCCGCAAGCATTAAATATGTGTGTAGTAGGTTGATTTTATGTAAGAATCTAGTTATGTTGTGTTGATATTGTGATTCAAGAATTCCCCCTGTTGTGTAACTTGTATGGTTGTTTGCAGGGGGAATTTGATTTTATTGTGTTTTTGCTGATTATTTTATTTGATGAATCATCAGTTTTTAGATTGCCGCGAGTAAGTATCCAAGGCTCCTCATGATGTGTGAATCGTTCAAGTTCTTTACCACTGTAGCAACAAAATCGCAACTATAGCAGTAAAGATGATTACCCAATATGCGCAATTGGGGAAACTAACTCGGTTCCTGAAGCGTCTCTTCGCATATCTGGCTTAGGTAGCTCTACGTTCGCTCCACGTTGTGTAGTCGCGTAAAGCGGATAGTTTCCAACGTATGCTGCCAAAATCGTGTTTTGCCCCTTAAGGAATCGCTGTGATCGCACGCCTCCGGTGCCGCGACCCTTTGTAGGGTACATTTCTAGCGGCGTAATCTTTGCAGCTCCGTTTTCTGTTCCAGCAAGCGCGTCGCTATCTCCAGCAAGAGTGAATACTACGCTTCCAGAAGCAGAAAATAGACCATTTTCGCCCTCTTCGTAATTCCATTCAACATCATTTTTAGCAACTACAGCAAAAGCAGAAACAGTGCATTCTTCATTAAGCCTAATTCCTGCCATTCCTGCAGAGCTTCGCCCCTGCGCACGCACTTGCTTTGCATCGAATGTAAGTAGGGAAGAATCGCTGCTTATAAACACAAGCCTATCTTCATCATTAGCAAGTGCTGCATTAATTACTGAATCGTTGTCTTTTAAGTCAATAATGCTCCAAGAATCCATTGTTGTTGGTGATTCAAAATTCCATCGTTTTACAACGCCATTCTTTGTTCCGATTGCGAGAGGAGTTTTAGAATCAGATTCGCTCAACGCAATAGCAGCTACGACTTTCTCTCCTCTAATTGGGTCTGTGCTTTGAGTAGAAGTTAATAATTCGCTTGCTTTAACACCATTGGAAAGAGATTCCGAAACGTTTTCATCTCCTTGATTTAAATGTGGCAAGTCTGCAACATGCGCTATTACTAATCGCCCTGCGGATGTTATTAAAGCGTATGTTGCTCGCGTAGTAGTAGTAAACACGTTTAAGCATGGAGTGTCAAAGATATTTGAAGAATGTGATTGCCATCTATTGAATGTTTCAACACTAGTTCTTGCTATAAGCCCAGATGTGCTCAAAGCTACGGCACACGGTTCGTCGCTTAATTGCAAAGCCGCTGAGGTTGCGTCAGTGTCTCCAGACTTACGAGCGGCGCTTGCGGCTGCTGCAACATCTGCCTGGGCATTTGTCAATTGATTTGCTGCAATAACTGCGTCCATAGCTGAATCAGAATTAACTTCTTTACTGTTTTTAGTGCAAACAGGCGTAAAGCTGCCGTCTTCTTGTTCGTCTAAAAGAATAGTTCTGCGCGGAGTATCCCACTGTTTTACAGCGTAATCCATTTCTGCAATCACAACTTTGTCTAGCTGGCTTGCGGAGCTTAGAATCTCGTTAAGTTCATCTATTTTTTGCAATAAGTCGTTTTTTTCGCCTTCTAGCTCGATTCGACTCATTTTTGTAAGTCTTCTAAGTCTTAAGTCAAGAATGTATTGCGCTTGAATCTCGTCTAAATCAAATACGCTAATAAGCTTTGATTTTGCGGTTTCTGCATCTTCGGAAGACCTAATTACTTGAATTACTTCGTCAATGTCTAGCATTGCAAGAAGCAATCCTTCTACAAGGTGCAGTCTCTCTTTGGCTTTGTTTAGTCTAAATTCGCTGCGCCTTCTAATAACGGTTCTTCTGTGCAAAATCCACACGTCTAGAAGCTCTCGAAGACCCATTGTGTGAGGTCTTCCATCAACTAGTGCAACGTTGTTAATCGTAAAGCTTTCTTGCAGCGGAGTGTGCTTAAAAAGTTGCGCAAGAACCGCGTTTGGGTCGAATCCTGTTTTTATTTCGATTACGATTCGCGTTCCGTTATGTCTATCTGTTAAGTCTATTGCTCCAGATATTCCGTCTAGTTTGCGCGCTTTTATGCCTTGAGATATGCGTTCGAGCACGCGCTCTGGTCCAACCATAAATGGTAATTCGGTAACAATAATCGCCTTTTTGCGCGCTGTAACGTTTTCAATATGCGTTTTCGATCTAGTTGTAAAAGCGCCTCTTCCAGTTTCGTACGCTTCGCGGATTCCACTTCGCCCAATAATTATGCCGCCGCCAGGCCAGTCTGGTCCTGGAACTATTTGCATTAAATCGTCTAGAGTAGCATTTGGATGCTTCATAACGTATTTTGCTGCAGCTACGACTTCGCCAAGATTGTGAGTAGCCATATTTGTGGCCATTCCAACTGCGATTCCAGAAGCTCCGTTTACAAGCAAGTTTGGTATAGCGGCAGGCAGAACAGTTGGTTCTTTTAGCTTATTGTCATAGTTTGGAGCAAAGTCAACAGTGTCTTCGTTTATATCTGCATTCATTCCAAGTGCTGCTGGAGCTAGTCGCGCTTCCGTGTACCTAGATGCTGCAGGACCGTCGTCTAAGGAACCAAAGTTTCCATGACCGTCAACCAGAGGGAGTCTAAGAGAAAATGGCTGAGCCAAACGCACCATTGCCTCGTAAATTGCGGAATCTCCATGCGGATGCAGTTTTCCCATAACTTCGCCTACAACGCGAGCAGACTTCATGTATGCGTGTTCTGGGGTAAGGTTCATGTTTCCCATTTGATACACGATTCGGCGCTGTACAGGCTTCATTCCATCTCTAGCGTCTGGCAATGCGCGCGCGTAAATCACCGAGTATGCGTATTCGAGGAATGATTTGCTCATTTCTTCGTTAAGCGGCGTTTCAACAATGTTTTCCTTAACCTTTCTAGGGTCGAAGGTTTGTTTTGCTGATTTGCTGCGTGAAGGCATGGTTTTGAACTCCTTGAAGTGATTTACAAGCCTTTATAATACCAATTTATGTGCACAAAACTTTATTAAATGCTTATTTTATGCTTATTTTACTCATAGTCTGTTATGCATTATTCATGATTTTGTATAGTTTGTGTTTTGACTACAATGTTGCTTATGAGTATTGAGATTCCGTCTGTGGATGATTTGCTGAATTTTGTTGATGATTCGTGTAACTCCAATCTTCGTTTGTCTGCGATTCTTCCAGCAGTAAGCTCTTCGATTGATGCTTCGATTAGTACAGCTGTTTATAATGATCCTGATACTGCGCGCATTAGTCTTGGATTTCCGAAGTCACAGAGTGCTGTTGTTGTGCTTGTAGACGGACTTGGCTATTGGAATCTTGCTATTAGAAAAGGTCATGCTCCTTATTTGCGCTATCTTCTTAACGATTGCGCAAATCAGCGTCCAATAAAGACTTGTATTCCGAGTACTACGGTTGCAGCAATGGCAACTTTTGGCACTGGAACATGCCCTGGTCTTACTGCAATGACGGGATACACGCAAAAAAATCCTAAAACGGGGGCATTATGTCAATTAATCCAATTTAGGGATGCTCCAGATCCATTAGATTTGCAACGCCAGCCTACAATATTTGAGTCGCTTTCTAATTTAGGTGTTAGAGCGAATCATGTAAGTCTTTCAAAATTTGAGGATTCTCCTCTAACTCAAGCAGCTTTTAGGGGAGCTAAATTCATAAGTGGATCAACTCCTAGAGCAAGAATTATGAATGCTGCCAATAGTACTAAAACGCCTGGTTTAACATATTTGTACCTTAGAGATATTGATAAAGTTGGTCACAATTACGGTTGGAAATCTGAGAATTGGGTTTCAGCTTTTGAGCAGATAGACGCGCAACTGAGTCTTTTAAAAAAGAATTGTCAAAAAGGCACTTTGATTGTTATTACTGCAGACCATGGAATGATTGAATCAAATCCAGATTTGAAAATAGATATTGCAAAAGATAGTCGTCTTACTAAAGGAGTGAAGCTTGTTGGGGGAGAGCCTAGGTCTGTTATGCTTTACGCGGAAGATGGCGAAAATCCAGATGACATTGCGTTAAGATGGTCTAACGTTTTGCAAGATAAAGCGCGTGTAAGAACTAAAGAGCAAGCTGTTAAAGATGGTGTTTTTGGGAAAGTCAGTCCGTTAGCATTAAGCGTCATAGGTGATGTTCTTGTTCAAGCAAAGTCATCTGTAACTATAGTGGATTCCAGGATAGAAACAGAAAAAGCCATGAACTTACCAAGCGTTCATGGCTCTATGAGTCACATGGAAATGGATATTCCATGCTTAGTTGATATAGCTTGATTTATGATAAATTAAGCCTCTCCAAAAAGAATCTCATCCCAACTAGGAACAGCAGCTCTCGTGCTCTTCTTAGCCCTAGTATGCTCGTTCATATGCTGTTTTGGTTCAGTTTTTGGAGTTTCTATAGCAACTGTTTTATCTGCTTGAACATGCGCATCTTCAGAATCTGATCCAAAAGTGTTTGATTTAGAATTTGCATATTTGCTTTTTGCAGAAGCAGAATTGGAAGAATCGACTACCGCATTTTCACTAGAATTATCTTGTGAAATGTTTGCGCTCGCATTTTCGCTACTATCTTCATTTTCTGAATTTTCTTTAGACTTATAGATTCCAGAATTAGAAGAAGAGTTTGCAATATTTGCAGCAGTTTCTGCGGCTTCTATGTTTTTTACGTTTGCAGAAGACTGTTCTGTATTATCTGGATTGTTAGATGGAGTAGAGTTTGATACCAAATCGCTTAGAATTGGATTTTCTGTATAACCATCTAAAGAATTATTAGTATTGTTGCTGTTTTGTTCTTTTTGTGCAGCCTCTGTTTGAATAGCAACATTTGCAAGATTAACGCTATTCCTTGATTCCCACTGACTCACAGCACGTTCTATTCTTGCAGAACGAATCGAATTTCCTGGAAGCTCATCATTTGCGAATGGGAAGTTTATGCTTACTGTGTCTCTATAAGCTCCTCCAAACTGTGATTTTTTAGAAGAAGAATCATTGTTCATAACTTCTTCGCCAAGCAACAATCTAGATGAAGGGTTTGCGCACGTAATAGAGTTGTCGTGCATATTCCAAGTCCACTCTGCTTTTATTGTTCGAGTAGCAGTGTTGAACTCTGCTGTTATAAGCCATGGTTCAAGTCCGCGTCTTGTGGCACGCCATTTTACAGTTTCCATTCCAATGTGTGCTTTTGCGAGAGTTCGTTCAATCAAATCTGAAATAGTTCTCATATTGCTTTGTTTTGGAGCTGGAACTGTTAAGAATTGCTCAATAGCATACTGTTTTTCTGTTTCAACGCCACTAGAGAATCTTTTAACTTGAGATTCGCTTACGTTATATCGCTTTGCAACATGTTCTGGATCGACGCCAGCACGTATCAGTGCTTGTATCTGAGATATAGGTAGTGTTGCCGTGGTAGCAGCTGGCGAATCATCAGATTTACTAATAGAATTAACTGTGTTTTGATTATCGCCACCAACATTTGTTAGTTTTTTTGATTCGGCAATCGCGCGCTCCAGCGTGTCGTCAACATGAATTTTTAACGGCGTGTTTTCAAAAATAAAAATTAAATCGCCATTATTATCCACATGATCGAAACTCGCCTCTTTTGGCGGATTTTCAAGCATTGTGCACCACTTTCCTCGCTTTTAACGCTACTTATAACATACTTTAGTCCATAGTCTGCCTTCTTTGCCATTTTCTATGAATAAAAAAGCGAGTATTCTATGCGGGGTAGCTTTCATGTATGCTATGCGCGTAGGTAGCTTTTATTAGATAGCTAAAAGTATAAAAGTAGATTTAGTAAGTAGTTTTAAAAACGAAAGGACCATAATGGCACAGGATTATGATTCTCCTCGTAGTAAAGACGAAGACGAGGAGTCATTGGAAGCGTTGAGTAAGGGTTCACAAAGCTCTGCTAACGATATAGACGATGATGAGAATGCTATTGCAGAAGATTACGAGTTGCCAGGTGCAGATTTAAGCAATGAAGATGCGTCTGTTACAGTAATACCAATGCAGGGTGATGAATTTATTTGCTCAGAGTGTTTCCTCGTAAAGCATCGTAGTCAGCTTGCACAAATGTCTCAAGATGGTCAGCCAGTTTGTAAGGAGTGCGCAGCCTAATGTCTTATGACGAGACCTACACTGGTCCAGAACAGGTAGAAGTTCTTATCAAGTATTTGGATAATTTGAATGATACTGATAGTAATCAGCCTGCTATGGAACATATTTCTTACGCTCATGCTGGAGATGCTGGGGCGGATTTACGAACTACGCAAGATGTGACTTTGCGCCCATTTGAACGTGCTCTGGTTCCAACTGGTGTTGCTATAGCTTTGCCAGCTGGATACGTTGCTCTAGTTCATCCGCGTTCTGGTCTCGCTGTAAAACAAGGTGTTACAGTTCTTAACGCGCCAGGAACCGTTGATGCTGGGTATCGCGGTGAAATTAAGGTTCCGTTGATAAATATGGATCCGAACAATACTGTGCAGTTCCATCGTGGAGATCGTATAGCTCAACTAGTTATCCAGCGTTATGTTGAAGCTAATTTTATTGAAGCAAATAAGCTTCCAGGATCAGATAGATCTACAAAAGGATTTGGATCTACTGGAGTGCAATAAATTACATAAATCCGGCCAGAGCTAAGTTTATTAGACTGAGTCGGATTTATTGTATTTAATATTAAGTTTATTGTGTTTAATATTAGACATGTAGATTATTGTATGATTTAGCTTGTTTTACAATGTAGGATAGTAACTATAAATCGGGAGGTGATATTCGATGGGTGAAAATCAAGACGACATTAAGGGCGCTAACATGCTCGGATGTGAAATTAGCGAAGATATGCGAGACCCATTGTGCCCAATATTGCGAATGTGTAAGTGGCATCATCCCGATGAGAATATGGAGATTTTGCACAAAGCTTATGCTAGAGCCGTAAAACAGCATACTGGTCAAAGGCGTAAATCAGGCGAACCATATATTATTCATCCTCTTGCTGTTGCTCAGATTTTAGCTGACCTAGGAATGGGTCCTATAGTTGTTGCTGCAGGATTATTACACGATACTGTTGAAGATACGGATTACACGCTAGAAGAGTGTAGGGCTGATTTTGGTGATACTGTTGCAGGATTAGTCGACGGTGTTACAAAAATATCAAACATGGAATATGGAGAAAGCGCTCAGGCGGAAACAATCAGAAAAATGGTTGTTGCAATGAGCCGAGATGTGCGAGTGTTGGTGGTAAAACTTGCAGATCGTTTGCATAACGCTCGTACATGGAGATACGTTAAGCCATCTAGCTCGCATAAAAAGGCTCGTGAAACTCTAGATGTTTACGCTCCTCTTGCAAATCGACTCGGTATGAACGCAATTAAGACAGAGCTTGAAGAGCTAAGTTTTAAGGTTTTATATCCAAAAATTTATAACGAAATAGTAGTTTTAGTTGCTCGTAGAGCTGGTCAACGTGAAGTTTATTTGCGTCAAATTCTAGAAGAAATCAATGAAGATTTAAACCAGCAACATGTAAAAGCTTCTGTTAAGGGGCGTCCAAAAGATTATTTTTCAATCTATCAAAAGATGATTGTTCGCGGTCATAATTTTGAAAATATTTACGATCTTGTAGGTGTGCGAATAATCGTTGATTCTATTCGGGACTGTTATGCTGCATTAGGTGCAGTTCATGCGCGCTGGAGTCCTGTTCCTGGACGTTTTAAGGACTATATAGCAACGCCTAAGCTAAATATGTATCAAAGCTTGCACACTACTGTTGTAGGTCCTGGTGGAAAGCCTGTGGAGATTCAGATTCGCACATGGGACATGCATAGGCGTGCTGAATTTGGTATTGCTGCTCACTGGAAGTATAAGGCAAACGGACAAGCTGGTCGCGCTTTAAGTAAGCCAGATAAAGGTGATGTTAAGCGTGAACAAGAAGAAAACAAAGAGCTTAGCGAATTAGATAATTTAAAGTGGATTCAGCAGCTTGCAGATTGGACCAGTGAAACGCCAGATTCTGACGAATTCTTGGGTTCCTTAAAGCAAGATCTTGGAGCTTCGGAAGTCTACGTGTTTACTCCAAAGGGAAGTATTGTTGCTCTTCCGCAAGATGCAACTCCAGTTGACTTTGCTTATTCTGTGCATACTGAGGTTGGTCACAGAATGATGGGCGCTCGCGTAAATGGAAAGCTTGTGCCACTTGACACTAAGCTTAACAATGGCGATACTGTAGAAGTTCTTACATCAAAGTCTGATACTGCTGGTCCTTCAAGAGATTGGCTCAGCTTTGTAAAAAGCCCTAGAGCTAGAAATAAGATTCGTCAATGGTTTAGCAAGGAACGCCGTTCGGAGGCGATTGAAGAGGGTAAAGACGAGCTTACGCGAGCTATGCGTAAACGTAATTTGCCTTTATCTACTTTACTTACTCCACAAGCGTTAATAGGTGTTGCAGAAGAGCTTAATATAACTGCTAATGTAGAAGCTGTTTACGCTGCAATTGGCGAAGGTCAAGTTTCCACTCAAAACGTTATTTCTCGTCTTGTTAAAGATGCTGGTAGTGAAGAAGTAGCTGAAGAAGCTCAGGAAGAAGCACTTCCGCTTAGGAGAGTTGAGCGTAATCGCAAATCTAATGGTGTTCTTGGTGTTTCCGTAAAGGGCGTTGGAGATGTGTGGGTTAAACTTGCTCGCTGTTGCATGCCTGTTCCTGGAGATGACATTGTTGGTTTTATAACTAGAAATCAGGGTGTTTCTGTTCATAGAACGGATTGCCAGAATATGATTGATTTGCAAAAGTCACAGTCGGAGCGTGTTATTCCTGTTCAATGGACTAGCGATAAAGGCTTGTTCCTTGTTAAAGTTCAAGTAGAAGCTTTGGATCGTCAGCATTTGCTTTCGGATGTTACGCGAGTTCTTTCGGATCATGGTGTAAACATTCTTTCGGGAACGATTGCTACTGGAGATGACCGCGTTGCTACAAGTCAATTTACGTTTGAAATGGCAGATCCTCAGCATTTGAACACTCTTCTTGCTGCAATTCGTAAGATTGATGGCGTTTTTGACGTTTATAGAATTACGGGCGCAAAAGATAGTGCGGAACCGCGACTCAGAAAAATGGAACGCGACTAAACAAGAAAACCTAAACAATAAAACTTCCAGTCAAATAATGTTTTGGCTGGAAGTTTTATTATTGCAATTTTATATTATTTATGCTTTATTTTAATTAATGTTATTACTTAATAACCTCAATAGATATAATTCCAACTGGCTCTAGTGGGGCATCAGACCTATCTGTTGGAACAGATTCGAGCTTATCTACAACAGCTTTAGATTCATCATCCACGACTTCTCCAAAAATGGTGTGATGACCATCAAGCCAAGGAGTTGGCACGGTAGTTATAAAGAACTGAGATCCATTCGTGCCGTGTAAGCGTCCGTCTCGTCCGCGCTGTTTTCCAGCATTTGCCATTGCAAGAAGATACGGTTTATCAAACTTTAAGGATGGGTCAATCTCATCGTCAAATTCGTAGCCAGGACCACCCATTCCGTTTCCAAGAGGGCATCCGCCTTGAATCATAAAGTCTTTGATAATACGATGGAATGTCAAACCGTCATAGAATGGTTCGTTGGATTTTTCTCCCGTAAAAGGATTCATCCACTCTTTTGAACCAGTCGCCAAGTCAACGAAATTTTTTACTGTAATAGGCGCTTTATCGTCAAAAAGATTAATCTTTATATCGCCTTCGGACGTATGCATATTGATAAGTGTCATAATGCGATTTTCCCATATGTTAAAGACTGTTCAAAACTGTTGCAAATAAAACTGTTGCAAATAAAAATAAGGCGAGCTTGAGCAGGATTAATCTTGCATTAACTCGCCTTATTTTCGTAATATCAAAACTTTAGAAACATAGATACTCTACGCTTTGGCGCTTTGATACAACGTTGAACCAGCTTCCTGGAACTTTTTACTCATCTCTTTCATACCCTCGGCAATAGCCTGACTGCGGGCTTCTTCAACAAGTTGTTCTTGTTGATCTGCGCCACCGAAACGCTTGCGAATATTCTGAGAAATAGCCATTGAGCAGAATTTTGGTCCACACATGGAACAGAAGTGAGCCATTTTTGCTGGCTCTGCTGGAAGCGTTTCGTCATGGAAAGCGATAGCGGTATCTGGATCGTAGCTTAAATTAAACTGATCCAGCCAGCGAAACTCGAAACGAGCCTTGCTTATAGCGTTATCTCTATCCATGGCATGCGGATGATGCTTAGCAAGATCCGCAGCGTGACAAGCAATCTTATAAGCAATAACACCTTGTTTAACGTCATCCTTATTAGGAAGTCCTAAATGCTCTTTAGGAGTGACGTAGCAAAGCATTGCCGTACCATAACGAGCGATTTCAACGCCGCCGATAGCGGAAGTAATGTGATCATATCCTGGTGCAGTATCGGTTGTTAAAGGACCAAGAGTATAGAATGGAGCATTTTGGCAAATTGCTTTCTCCATTTCAATATTCATGCGTACCGTATCAAATGGTACGTGTCCTGGTCCTTCAATCATAACCTGAACATCGTGTTGCCAAGCAATCTTAGTAAGTTCACCAAGCGTCATAAGCTCAGAAAGCTGAGCAGCATCGTTAGCATCAGCCAAGCTTCCTGGTCGTAAACCATCTCCCAAAGAGAATGCAACATCGTACTTGGCGAAAATCTCACATAATTCTTCGAAGTGAGTGTATAAGAAGCTTTCTTGATGGTGTTGCAAGCACCATTCAGCCATAATGGATCCGCCTCGAGAAACAATACCAGTTACGCGGTTTGCAGTAAGAGGCACGTAGCGAAGAAGTACGCCTGCGTGAATAGTCATGTAGTCAACGCCTTGCTCGCACTGTTCAATAACAGTGTCGCGGAAAAGCTCCCAGCTGAGCTTAGAAGCATCATCCTCAACTTTTTCCAAAGCTTGATACATTGGCACGGTACCAATCGGAACAGGGGAGTTACGCAAAATCCACTCGCGAGTTGTGTGAATATCGTTACCTGTGGAAAGATCCATAACGGTATCTGCACCCCACTTAGTAGCCCACGTAAGTTTTTCTACTTCTTCGTCAATAGAAGATGTTACAGCAGAATTACCCATGTTGGCATTGAGCTTAGTTAAGAAGCGAGAACCAATAATCATAGGTTCTGCTTCAGGGTGGTTGATATTGCAAGGAATCACAGCGCGACCAGATGCAACTTCAGAGCGAACAAGTTCCACATCGCAATTTTCGCGAGTAGCAACATACTGCATTTCTGGAGTGATAATTCCATGACGCGCGTACCACATTTGGGTAATAGGATGATCTGCAGCCTTCATTGGCTTATGAGTGCGACCACGCCACTCTTTTGAAGCTTTACCGCGCTTAATAGCTCGCTTGCCGTCATCTTGAAGATTTCGACTACGACCTTCATATTCAACAACATCGCCACGATCTCTAATCCAATCAAGACGAAGTGGAGCCAAGCCTTCCTTAGGATCGCACTTAGGTCCCTCTGTGTTGTAATCCTTAAATGGTGGGTTAGGGCCAACGCCTGGAGTATCAGAAAGCTTAATTTCTGTATAAGGAACTTCCAAATCGTAAGAACCATATTCATATTCAAAGTGAACTGGCGTAGTTTTACGAATATGAGCTTTGTCCCTCTGAGTACATCCGCGAGAAGCAATATCAACGCGCTGTTGCTTTGCTAATTTTGCAGCATCTTTTGCTTCTTTAGCATTAATGAACTTTGGCGTATTGTTAGCTTTCTCATCAGCTTTTTCCTGAACTATAACGCGTTTTGCATAACCGTGCTTTTGATTGCCGCGAATGTGCGTAAAGCGTTCCACGAATTCACTCATAGTGGATTCTGGTGTTTCGCTTGCGTACAATGCTTCAGATACAAACAATCCTGCAGCCTTACTGCGAGCAATCATGTCAACATCTTCTAAAGATGTTCTTCCTCCAACAAGTACTGGAAAATCGCTTGCTGAGCAAATAGTATTAATCTTTGCTACATCTAAAATAGTGTGATTTGGTTCTAATTCATAAGTTGGAGTAATGTTTTCGCAACCATCTTCTGGATTACGCATTGCCGTTACACAAATATAATCAATGCAGCCATCAGGAAGTTCATTAATAACCTTAACAAGACTTTCTGTTTCTACGGACAAGCCTATTATTGCGTCTTCTCCCAAAAGTGCTCGTGCTTCTTTAGGTTCCATGTCGCTTTGCGCAAGATGAACTCCATCGACTTTAATTCCTTGATTTCTTGCCTGCCAGACAACGTCAACTCTTCCGTCTATTACGAAAGTTACTGAATCACATTTATCGTTATCTTCTATGATTTGTGCAATATCTCGTGCGATTGATGTGATTTCTTTTGCGCTTTCATCCGCACAATTAAGCCTTATAAATGTTGATCCTGCGCGTAAAGAGTCGTCAACTATATCCGTGAGTGCGCGACTTTTGCATAGTTTAGGATTTGCAATAAAACATGTGTTTAGGTTGAACTGGTCACGCATTGATGCGTATGGATAGTTTGAGGTCATACTTAATCGTTGCTCCCTACGTTGTATTAACTAACAGGTTCGAAGGGTCAGGTTTTTCACCTATCTCAGCCTTCTTTAAAAAGAAAGCACCCCTGCAAAATGTTGTGACTCAGACATTCTACATTATTTGGTATCTTTTTAATAAATCGTAGGCATGTTGAATGGTTGATCATTTGATAAATAGAAAATCCTAGAAGCGATTAATAGATTTTACTGTATCTTACGCTACTAGGATTTTATTTGTGACTTTTTTATTTGTGACTTTTTATTGGATATTATCGACGTTCATGATGGTTGATTTTATTGGATATTAAATCTCCAACAGTTTGTACTACTTGCACAAGAAGAATACAGAAAATAACAGCAACACTCATAACATCGTATTGGTAACGCTGATATCCGTAGCGAATTGCAATATCTCCTAGACCGCCTGCGCCAACAGTTCCAGCCATTGCAGAGAATCCAAAAAGTGTAATGAAAGTCAATGCCGCTCCACGAATTAATGAAGGCAAGCTTTCAAAAAGCAATACTTTGAATACTATTTGCGTATTGCTTGCGCCAAAACTTTGTGCAGCTTCTATAAGACTTCCATCAACTTCTGCAAGAGATTGCTCAACAATTCGCGCTACGAATGGTGCAGCTGTTAAAACAAGAGGAACAATAGCGCCAGAAACTCCCAAAGACGTTCCAACAATAAGTCTAGTAAGTGGAATTATTGCAACAAGTAGGATTATAAACGGTATTGAGCGAACAATATTTACAATCCAACCTAAAACCGCATTCAAATATGAGTTAGGACGTATTCCTTGTTTTGCGCTTGTTATAAGAAGAACTCCTATTGGTAATCCTATTACGTATGCGAATAGTGTAGATATTGAAGTCATAGATATTGTATCTTTTGTGCCTTCAATAAGTAGTTCTCCATATTCGTCTATAAATTGTGAAATATTTTCTGGCATTTTTATTTCACCCCATTGTTTGTTGCGCTATTAGTGGTTATTCCATTTTCGGAATTACTATTATTGGATTTAGTTCCCCTATGGTTTTCAACATGTTCGTCTGCAATAAGCGTTTTTAAAATATTGCTTTGAGGATTTTTGAAAAGTGTTGAAGTGTCACCGATCTCTACGATTTTTCCGCCGTCAATCATAGCAACCCTATCGCAAATATTTCTTGCTACTGCTAACGAGTGAGTAATAATAACCAGTGTTACGTTAAGATCTCGGTTGATTCTTCTAAGCAAGTCAAGTATTTGTGCTGTAGTTGTTGAATCCAAGGCGCTTGTTGCTTCGTCACAAAGCATTATAGAAGGATTATTAGCAAGTGCTCTCGCTATTGCAACTCTTTGCTGTTGTCCGCCAGAAAGCTGAACAGGGTAGCGGTTTGCTAAATCTTTTAATCCAACTAAATCGAGTAAATACTTTGCTCGTTCTTCTCTTTTTTCTTTAGGAGTGTTGTTTAGTTCCAAAGGAAAAGTCACATTTTGTAACACAGTTCGCTGTTGAAAAAGACTAAAGTTTTGGAAAATCATTCCAATATTCGATCTTATTTTAGATAAATCTCTATTTTTGGCGTCCGTAATATCTTTTCCGTCTATTAGCACTCTTCCAGATGTTGGACGTTCTAACAAGTTCATGCATCTGACTAATGATGATTTTCCAGCTCCAGAAGATCCCAAAATACCAAATACTTCGCCTGATTCAATAGTTAAATTAATATCGTTAAGTGCTTCGTGCGATTGCTTACCACTTGAGTAAGTTTTATAAAGATGCTCAATTTGAATCATATTATCTCTCACTGATTTTGAAAAGCAAATATGAGGCACGTGCCTCTATGCTTTTGTGAGGCACATGTCTCATATTTGCTTAAGGTTAGAACAATGCAATCATCTTAGAAAACTGGCAAAACAGCGCCGTTGTAGTTTTTCTTTATAAAATCACGAACTGCATCTGTTTTTAACGCTTTTACAAGAGCCTTGATTTTAGCAAGCTTTTCGGATCCTTTCTTAACAGCAATAATGTTTTCGTATGTCTTAGCAGCTACGCCTCCAACTTTTTCGCTTGTAAGAGGATCTTTAGTTGGGTTAAATCCAGCTTGAATAGCGTAGTTTCCGTTTAGAGCAGCTAAATCAACGTCCTTAACAACTGTTGGAACCAAAGCAGCGTCTATTTCCTTAAACTTTAGATTCTTTGGATTAGAAACAATATCTTTCTTTGTTGCGTTAACATCCTTTGGATTCTTTAGCTTAAGAAGACCTGCATCTTGCAAAAGAAGAAGTGCGCGAGCTTCGTTGGTTGGGTCGCTAGGAACCGCAACTGTTGCGCCATCTTTTAAGTCCTTAATTGTTTTAGTCTTTCCTGGGTAAAGTCCAAATGGTTCAAAGTGGATTCCAGCAATAGAAATAATATGCGTTCCTCTTTCTTTATTAAAGTTATCTAAGTATGGCAAATGCTGATGGTAGTTTGCGTCTGCTTCGCCTTCTTCTACAGCAGTATTTGGTTGCACGTAGTCAGTAAATTCCTTAACAACCAACTTATAGCCTTGTTTTTGCAAAATTGGCTTAACTACTTTGTTCAAAATATCGCTGTGAGGAGTTGGGGAAGCTGCAACCTTAATCACCTTATCGTCTTTAGTTGCTCCATTTGCAGAAGATCCGCATGCGCTTAGTGAAAGCCCCAAAATCGCAGTTAGTGCTGTAAAAGCTGCAATAATCTTTGTGTTCTTCTTTGTGATTTTCATATTTTTCCCCTTGTCCTTTAATGTTTTTTGTTCGTTGATGTTTTGTTTCTTAGCAACGGAATATCAATATATGCGATTTTGTATCTTCTTCGCTACCTATTTTCTATTTGTATAATTTATGACGAGTTAGCAATACTAATGAAATCAGGCAGATATGTGACAATTAATTTTTTATACTTGCGATTGATTTTTTGTTTTTCGCTTGTTTTTTATGATTGGCGTTTTGCGATTTTTCTGTTTAGTGGATGCTTTTATTGCAATATGACTTTATACAATGCGGCTTATGCAACATGGATTATAATAAAAACATGACTTCTTTGCGTTTAGCTTTAGCTCAAATTGACACTTGCGTTGGAAACATAAGCAAAAATACGGATGAAATATTGCGATTTTGCAAAGATGCAAGTAGTGGAAACGCTGATATTGTTGTGTTTCCAGAAATGACACTAACAGGGTATCCAATCGAAGACCTTGCTTTGCGTGCAACATTTAGAAAAGCAGCTAGCGACGCTGCTTACAGTCTTGCAAAAATCTTAAAAGATAGCGGATTAGCTGACTTATACGTTGTTGTTGGAACAGTTGGTGTAGACGATGAATTAGGTAAGCCAAGAAATCGTTTACTTGTTATTCATGATGGAAAAGTGGAGCTTGTTTATGACAAGCATTTCTTACCAAATTATGGCGTTTTTGACGAATTTAGAATTTTCTCTTCTGGAGATGATTGCGGAATTCTAAACGTTAAAGGCGCAAAATTAGGATTTGCGATTTGCGAAGACATTTGGCAAGATGGCGGCCCAGTTGCGCGTCTTTCTAAAGAGGGGATTGATGTTTTAGTAACAATCAACGGTTCTCCGTACGAAGAAGGCAAAACGGATATTCGCTTAAAGCTGGCGCAAAAGCGTGCAAAAGAGCTTAATGCTCCTCTTGTTTACGTAAATCAAGTTGGTGCTCAAGATGATCTTGTTTTTGATGGCGGCAGTTTTGTAGTAAACGCAGATGGATCCCTGATCGAGCGTTCTAAAATGTTTGATCAAGACTTAAGTTTTGTTGATTTTAATACAGATTTAGATGCACAAAAGTGCTCAACGATTGCTCAAAAATTAGACCCAGACGAAGAAGTTTATTGCGCATGTGTTTTGGGACTTAGAGATTACATGCGCAAAAACGGATTTAAGGGCGTTTGCTTAGGACTTTCTGGCGGAATTGACTCTGCGCTAGTTGCAACTATGGCGGCAGATGCTTGCGGAGGGCAAAACGTTTGGGGAATCTCAATGCCAAGCATGTATTCTTCGCTTGGTTCTAAAGACGACGCTTGCGATTTAGCTAAGCGACTTGGAGCACATTACGATATTCAGCCCATTGAGCCACTTTTTAAGTCATTCCAAAATCAGCTTGATTTACAAGGTGTTGCTGCAGAAAATTTGCAAGCGCGAGTTAGAGGCGTGATTGTTATGGCGTACTCTAATTCAAAAGGATTGCTGGCACTAGCTACTGGCAATAAGTCGGAGCTTGCATGCGGTTATTCTACGATTTATGGAGATGCAGTAGGAGGGTATGCTCCTATTAAAGATTTGTTTAAGACTCGCGTTTGGGCGCTTTCTAGATGGCGAAATCGTGCTGCTCAAAATGGAGTAGGTCTTGGAATGTTACCTATTGCTGGCAGTGAAGATTTTCCTAAAGACAATGCTCCAAAAGATAGCATTCTTATACCTGTAAACTCGATTATTAAGCCTCCAAGCGCAGAGCTAAGACCAGGGCAAAAGGATTCTGATTCTTTGCCAGAATACGATTTGCTAGATAAAGTGTTGGAAGCTCATATTGAGCTTGCTCACGGTCGCGCAGATTTGCTTGCAGACGGTTTTGATGAGCGCACAGTTGATACAGTTATTAGGCTTGTAGACCGCGCAGAATGGAAGCGTAGGCAGTATCCGTTAGGGCCAAAAGTTAGTGCGATTGCGTTTGGAAGAGATAGGCGAATTCCAGTAACAACCGCGTTTAGAGAGTAGACGAAATCTTGGATACGTCTTGGGAAAAGTCGCAAGCATCCGTTGATTAACTACATATTGCATATGCGCTAGTTTGAGTATTCAAACTAGCGTTTTTTACTAAATTGAATACATAAAAGCATAAAATGTGAGGTAACTCACTTTAAAATAGTAAAAAATCGACGTGTACTGTTTAAACATTGCTTTAACATAGTAGAGAAGACGGCGTGAAGAAGCGTCGTGGATACGAAAGGAGTCAAATATGGCATCAGTGGATGCATCCGTTCTCACCGAAGAGGATCTTCGTGCAAAAGCGTGGGATGGATTTACAAGCGGCAATTGGGAAAAAGATATTGACGTACGCGACTTTATTTTAAAGAACTACACCCCATACGAAGGCGACGAATCCTTCTTGGCGAATGCTACCGAGAAAACGAAGCATATGTGGAAGTATCTCGATGACAATTACTTGGCAGTTGAGCGTGAGCGCCGCGTATACGACGTTGAAACTCATATTCCAGCAGGCATTGACGCAATGCCAGCAGGCTACATTGAAAGCCCAGAAGTAGATAACGTAATCGTTGGTTTGCAAACTGACGAACCTTGCAAGCGCGCTATGATGCCAAACGGTGGTTGGCGAATGGTTGAGCAGGCTATTAAGGAAGCCGGCAAGGAAGTAGATCCAGAAATTAAGAAGATTTTCACCGTTTATCGCAAGACTCATAACGATGGCGTGTTTGGTGTTTACACCAAGAATATTAAGATTGCTCGCCACAATAAGATTTTGACTGGTTTGCCAGACGCTTATGGTCGTGGTCGTATTATCGGTGATTATCGTCGCGTGGCTCTTTACGGCGTAAATATGCTTATTGAGTTCAAGAAGCGCGATAAGGATTCGATTCCATACCGCAACGACTTTACTGAGACCTAGATTGAGCATTGGATTCGCTTCCGCGAAGAGCATGATGAGCAAATCAAGGCTTTGAAGCAGCTTATTAACCTGGGCAACGAGTATGGCTTGGATTTGAGCCGACCAGCTCAAACCGCTAAGGAAGCTGTTCAGTGGACTTACATGGGCTATCTTGCTTCTGTTAAGAGCCAGGATGGTGCTGCAATGAGCTTCGGTCGTGTTTCCGCATTCTTCGATTGCTACTTTGAGCGTGATTTGAAGGCTGGATTAATCAACGAAACCGATGCTCAGGAAATCATTGATGCTTTGGTTATGAAGCTTCGTATTGTTCGCTTCTTGCGTACTAAGGATTACGACGCAATCTTCTCTGGAGATCCATATTGGGCAACTTGGTCCGATGCTGGCTTCAGCGATGATGGTCGCACATTTGTTACTAAGACTTCGTTCCGTTTGCTCAACACTTTGACTCTTGAGCATCTTGGGCCAGGTCCTGAGCCAAACATCACTATTTTCTGGGATCCAAAGCTTCCAGAAGCCTACAAGCGTTTCTGCGCACAAATCTCTATCGACACTTCTGCAATTCAGTACGAGTCCGATAAAGATATTCGTGAGCACTGGGGCGATGACGCTGCTATTGCTTGCTGCGTTTCCCCAATGCGCGTTGGTAAGCAAATGCAGTTCTTCGCTGCACGCGTTAACTCCGCAAAGGCATTGCTTTACGCGATTAACGGTGGCCGCGATGAAATGACTGGCATGCAGGTTATTGATAAGGGTGTTATTGACCCAATCAAGCCAGAAGCCGACGGAACTCTTGACTACGAGAAGGTTAAGGCCAATTACGAGAAGGCTTTGGAATGGCTTTCCGAAACCTACATTGAGGCTTTGAACATCATCCACTATATGCATGATAAGTACGCGTACGAGTCCATTGAGATGGCTTTGCACGATAGGGAAGTCTATCGTACACTCGGCTGCGGTATGTCTGGCTTGTCTATTGCTGCAGATTCCTTGGCTGCTTTGAAGTATGCAAAGGTTTACCCAATCTACAACAAGGATGCTAAGACCACTGAAGGTCATGAGTATGAGTACATCGAAGGCGCAGAAGACGACTTAATCGTTGGCTACAAGACGGTTGGAGAGTTCCCAATCTACGGTAATGATGACGATCGTGCTGATGACTTGGCAAAGTGGGTTGTAAGCACTGTTATGGGTCAGGTAAAGCGTTTGCCTGTGTACCGTAATGCTGTTCCAACTCAGTCTATCTTGACTATTACTTCTAACGTTGAATACGGCAAGAACACTGGTTCCTTCCCATCTGGCCACAAGAAGGGCACTCCTTACGCTCCAGGCGCAAACCCAGAAAATGGTATGGATTCTCACGGTATGCTTCCATCCATGTTCTCCGTTGGCAAGATTGACTATGACGATGCTCTCGATGGTATTTCTTTGACCAACACCATTACGCCAGATGGTTTGGGAAGAGATGAAGACGAGCGTATAACGAATTTGGTTGGTATTTTGGACGCTGGCAACGGTCACGGCTTGTACCACGCAAACATCAACGTTTTGCGCAAGGAACAGCTTGAAGACGCTGTTGAGCACCCAGAAAAGTACCCACACCTTACGGTTCGCGTTTCTGGCTACGCAGTGAACTTCGTAAAGCTCACTAAGGAGCAGCAGCTCGACGTTATTTCTCGTACATTCCACCAGGGTTCAGTTACTGACTGATTCTGATTGATTGCGAATGCCGCCGGGAGTGAGTAGGTTTTGCTCCTGGCGGCTTTTAAAATAAACGTAGTTTTTAAAATCGAATAAATTAAACCAAAGACGGTTATAGGAGGGCATATAGATGGTTGAAAACACAGCATTTCGTACCACGACTCAGCACATGTTAAAGGAGTCAAAAGAGTATGCCCGACAAACTTTAATGGGTGGTCTTTCTGGTTTTGAATCTCCAATTGGATTAGACAGAAAAGACCGCTTAGTTGCTCTTAAAACTGGCGATATTGGATTTGTACATTCTTGGGATATTAATACTTCTGTTGATGGCCCTGGCACTCGTATGACTGTTTTTATGAGCGGCTGCCCACTTCGCTGCCAATATTGCCAAAATCCAGATACTTGGAAAATGCGCGATGGCAAGCCAGTCTACTTAGATGCAATGATTAAAAAAGTAGACCGTTATCAAAGTCTTTTTAAGGCAACTGGTGGCGGAATCACATTTTCTGGCGGCGAATCCATGATGCAACCAGCTTTTGTATCTAGAGTATTTCGTGCAGCAAAAGAAATGGGCGTGCATACTTGCTTAGATACTTCGGGCTTTTTGAATCGCAATTATACAGACGAAATGATTGACGACATTGATCTTTGCTTGCTAGATGTTAAATCTGGTATTGAAGAAACGTATAAAAAAGTAACTGGCGGCTTGCTTCAGCCAACTATTGACTTTGGTCAGCGCTTAGCGAAGGCTGGTAAGAAGATTTGGGTGCGTTTTGTGCTCGTTCCAGGTCTTACAGACAGTGAAGAAAATGTTGAAAAAGTTGCTGAGATTTGCGATTCGTTTGGAGATGCTGTTGAGCATATTGACGTGCTTGGATTCCATCAACTAGGCCGTCCAAAGTGGCATGAGCTTAGGATTCCGTACCCACTTGAGAATCAAAAAGGACCTTCTAGAGCATTAAAAGAGCGAGTTGTAAATCAGTTCAAAGACCACGGTTTTGTAGTGTATTAGACTGAACCTCGATGCGTTTTAGGCAATCTTTGTGTATTGTATTTTTTTGAAGGATTTTGTATAATTATACAAATACCCTTTTTAGAGAAAGGATACGCAATGAAGCGCAGAATAGGTTGTTGGATTGCATTAGCTTTTGCATTAGCGTTAGCTATTTTTGCACGGTGTAACGATCAGTTTGGCTTTGGCACAGCGCTTATTATTTTAATTGTTTTGCCGATAATTTTGTTGCCGATAAATATCGTTGCGGCTTTCGATAAGAAACCTCTTATTGAAGTGCCGATAATATCTATTGCTATAACTATTGCTACGGAACTTGCCACTTTCCCAATAAGAGATTTAGGTTTACATGCTCTCTACGTTATCCCAACAGTTTTAGTTTCGGCAGTCGCATTTACTCTTACTAGATTCCTTAAAACTAAACTTGTTAAGCGCATAAATGGAGAAATAGTAAATAATAAAACAGATTGATTATCTAAATGATTATTTAATTGATTATTTATTTTGATTAGTCGTAGTTGTGTGCGAAAGTTGAAGCCGTGTTAAAAGATGCACAATCTATAACACGGCTTAAATATTTTTTACGGATATTTTGCAAAAAATTGCAAGGCAAGATGCAAAAAGCGTAAGACTTTGGCTAGAGCATGCAAATCGGGAGGCGTTCTTGAATAAGGAACCAAAGCTCTTAAAAGAGCCTAGAGAAGGAGTTCCAGAAGTCATTGATACGCTTGAAGCATATAAAGAATATTGTAATTTGTTAGCAGCAGGGTCGGGGCCTTTGGCTGCAGACGCAGAGCGCGCATCTGGTTTTAGATATGGTCACGAAGATTGGCTGATTCAGTTCAAACGCAAAGGTGCAGGAATTGGATTGCTGGACCCAATAGCGTTAGGAAAACTTGGCGTTGATTGGCATGAATTTAATGAGGCAGTAGGAGACGCGCCTTGGATTATTCACGATTCTATGCAAGATTTGCCAGGATTTTTCGATATTGGTTTGCGTCCGCGTGCTTTATTTGATACAGAAATCGCAGCTAAATTGCTTGGTAGAAAGCGCTTTGGATTAAGCTCTGTAACTGAATATTATTTGGGATTGACTCTTGCAAAAGAACATTCTGCAGCGGATTGGTCTTATAGGCCCCTTCCTAGAGATTGGCGAAATTACGCGGCTTTAGACGTTGAGTTGCTAATCGAATTAGAAGAAGTAATGAGCGGCGAGTTAAAAAAGCAAGGCAAGCTTTTATGGGCAAATCAAGAGTTTGCACACTTATTAAGTAAAGGTGCTCAAAAGAAGTCTCCTCACCCAAATCCTTGGCTTAGAATATCTCATATAAGCGTTCTTATGCACGATAAAGTCGGCTTAATGATTGCAAAAGAGCTTTGGCAAAAGCGAGATGAGCTTGCTTGTCAATACGATATTGCGCCAACTCTATTGCTTTCGGATGCTGCGATTATTGAAGCAGGAAAGCGAAAACCAAGTAATTCTAGGGAGTTTCGCTCAATTCGCATTCTTAACGAACGCGTTAGGATTCACACGGGCAGCGAGCAAGACAAGATGTTTGAACGTTATGCTCCGATTCAGCGCAAAATCAAGCCAAATGTGTGGAAAGTTGTTATAGAAGACGCGATTAGTCGCGCTAAAAGTGGGGAAGTTGCTATTGTTTCTAAGCTTGATGATTCAAGTAGTAAATATGGCAATTACAACGATTCTGGCGATTCTGACAATTCTGCGGATGCTGGCGATTCTGCGGATTCTAGCGACGCACAAGAATCGCAAGCAGCTCCACGATCTATGAAGTATTGGCGTGATCATCATCCCAAAAGATATGAGCGCTTACAAAATGTAAAGCAGTCTTTAATCAAGATTGCAGAAGATACGCATACTCCTACAGAAATCATTATTAAACCGCAAATTATTCGCAATCTTTGTTGGCAAGATAATATTGAGCATATTAACGTTAAGGAGTTTCTTGTAGAGCAGGGCGCAAGAACGTGGCAAAGCGATTTAATTGCAGAGTCCGTAACTCGCGCTATTATGTAACGGTTGTGCCATATGGCAGAAGCTAGAAAACGTAATTTCAGGAGCATGAAGCGTGAAAATCAGCGTCAGGAATCTTGAGCCAACTAAGGTTAAGCTCACCATTACCGCAGATCTCGAAGATTTTGAGCCATTTATGGATCAGGCTCGTAAAGAGATCGCAAAGCAAATCAACGTGCCAGGTTTCCGTAAGGGACACGTACCAGGCAAGATTGTAGATCAGCGAGTTGGCTTCGGAGCTGTTGCCGGTGAAGCTGTAAATTCTGCTGTTCCAGAGCTTTATTCTAAGGCTTTGGAAGAAAAGAAGATTCGCCCAATGGATCAGCCAGAATTTGATGTTCAGGAAGTCCCAGAATCTGCTAAAGACGAACTTAAGCTTAAGTTTGTTGCAACTGTTGAGCGTCGTCCAGAGTTCAAGCTTAACAAGTTCAAGGGTGTAGAAATCGAAGTAGAAAAGCCAGAAGTTACAGACGAAGATGTTAATGCTCGTCTTGAGGCTTTGCGTCAGCGCTTCGGTACTCTTGTTGGTGTTGATCGCCCAGCTAAGAAGGGTGATTTTGCTAACATTGATTTGGAAGCTCGAATCGACGATGAGGTTGCTGATTCTCAGAATGGCGTGAGCTATGAGCTTGGTTCCAACACCATGCTTGATGGTTTGGATGAAGCTTTGGAAGGTCTTTCCGCTGGCGAAGAGACCACTTTTGAAGGCACTCTTGAGGCTGGAAAGAACCAGGGTAAAAAAGCTCAGGTTAAGGTGAAGGTTAACTCTGTTAAGACTCAGGAATTGCCAGAGCTTAATGATGACTTCGCTCAGGAAGCTTCTGAGTTTGATACTTTCGAAGAGCTTAAAGCTGATGTTCGTAAGTCTTGCGAGCAGGCAAATGAAGGCCGTCAGGCTACTATGGCTCGCGATGCCTTTATTGCTAAGATTCAGGAAGAGGTTGAGATTCCTGTACCAAAGGGTGTTAAAGAAAAGGCTGTTGCTGAACATCTTAAGGGTATGACTCCAGATCCTGAAAAGGCTACTAAAGAGCAGAAGGAAGAAGCTGAGAAGGCTGCAGAAAAGGAGCTTCGTGACCAAATGGTTCTCGACGCTTTGGCAGAAAGCCTCGATGTTTCTGTATCTCAGGCAGATGTCACTAACTTCTTGGTTTCTGTTGCTCAGCAGTATGGTATGGATCCAAGCCAGTTTATTAACGCTATTGTTCGTAATGGTCAGCTTGGTTCCGCTGTTCAGGAAGTTGCTCGTTCTAAGGGCTTGCTTGCTGGTATGCGTGCTGTGAAATTCGTTGCTGGTGGAGAGGCTATAGACTTGAGTGCTTTCTTAACGGAAGAAGAGGAGCCAGAAGACGAAAGCGTTAAAGCTGCTTCCGCTGCTGCTGCAGTAGCTGATGAGCTTACCTCTGAAAAGTAAGTTAGTATCTTCTATTAGATTTTAATCTAAGACCTAGTGGAGTTTAGCTCCGCTGGGTCTTACTTATATCTAATTAAATAATTACGATTATTATAGGAAAATCTTAAGAATTGCGAGACATTATGGATAATAGTGCTAAAACTAAGCATGAAGCTTGTTGCAGATTTGGCAGATTCGGTAAATCTTGCAAGTTATTTAGTTTTGCAATTCGTCTAGCGTGTTTTATTGCAGTCTCTGTTGCCCTTGGCGTTCTTATTGGCCTAGGAGCTACAGTTCTTACGCTTATTTTTTATGCTGTACAATACCTTGCTTTTGGCTCAATTGAATCTGCTAAAAACACTGTATTTTCAGCTCTTCCTTGGTATCGATACGTGCTACCTGGCACAATTGCTATGACTATTGCTGCACTGGCTTGGTATTTTTTGCGAAAAAGAGAAAATCCTCCTCGAATCGTTACTATTCCACAAGCCGTTAGTGGCAGTAGAATGCCAATTTTTTCTACTATTGCACATGTTTTATTGCAAATCGGCATTGTTGGCTCTGGAATTTCAATCGGAAGGGAAGTAGCTCCTAGAGAATTAGCTGCAATGATTGCTCAGCGTTGCAGCAGTATTTTTCATATGTCTGTTAAGACTCAGCGTATACTAGTTGCGTCTGCTGCAGGTGCTGGCTTGGCTGCAGTGTACCACGCGCCTTTAGCTGGCACCGTGCTTTCTTTAGGTTTGCTTAGTAAAACTCAAGGTTTTGGTTTTTATGCGTGGCTAAATCGCGAGAATGGCTCGCTAATAGATAATGCAGCTAAAAATATTGCGCGCTCGGAGCGTTTGCATTGCTTGCCTTTTGCTCTTGTTATGAATTATGTTGCTGCGTTTGTTGTTGAATTTTTATTGCATCATTCTAGATACTACAATATTTCGCAATTTTCTTGCGTGATTTCTTGGCAAATTTGCGTTTTAACTGTTGTTGTTGGTGCAGCGTGCGGCTTAGTTGGTTACGTTTTTCGCTTGGGTATTATTTGGTGTAGAACTCATGCTTTGCGTGGCATACAAATGCTGTGTTTTATGCCTGTAGCTGGCTTAGTTATTGGTGTTGCGGCTTGTTGGTTTCCGCATATTATGGGGAATGGTAGGTCGCTTTCTCAGCTTGCTTTTTCTGTAGCTAGTTTTCCGTATTTGGCAGAAAGTTCACATATTGTGACTATTTTATTGCTTCTTGCAATGATGAAAATGCTTGCGACTTTGTTGGTTTTGCGTTACGGTGCCTCTGGAGGCGTTTTGCAGCCGAGTATTTCGACTGGCGCTTGCTTTGGTGTGATTTTATACGCTATTTTTTCAACGTCTGCGCTTTCGCAAGTTTTTGACATTTCGCAAGTTTCTGCAATTTCTGTATCTATTATTGGCGCTGTTTCTTTACTTGCATCTTCCAGAAAAGCTCCAATTATGGCTTGGCTTTTAGTTGCTGAATTAGTAAATGCGCCGTTTGCATTACTTTTTCTTATGCTATTTGCTGCAATTGTGTCCAATTGCGTAGCTAATTGTGTTGAGCGATTTATTTCGCATTTTTTTGCGGTCACACGCACACGATAGTCTAGATATATTCAAAATGTTTGTAAGGAGATAAGGTGACTGAGCTGTTTACGGCTTCTCCCATTATGCAAGAAGGGGAGCCACAAAATCCAATGGATTCGATTTTTAATCAACTTTTAAAGGATCGTATTATTTGGCTTGGTTCTGAAGTCAAGGATGAAAATGCTAATATCATCTGTGCACAGATGCTTATGCTAGCTGCGCAAGATCCTAAAAAAGATATTTGGCTTTATATAAATTCGCCTGGAGGGTCTATTACGGCAGGAATGGCGATTTATGATACTATGCAGCTTATTGAGCCAGATGTGGCTACTATTGCTGTGGGAATGGCTGCTTCTATGGGTCAGTTCTTACTGAGTTCTGGTACTCCTGGTAAGCGTTTTATTACATCTCATGCACGTGTTCTTATGCACCAGCCTTCTGGTGGCGTTGGCGGTACTGCAACTGATGTGCGTATTAATGCTGAGTTAATTATGGATATGAAGAAGACTCTTTCTGAGCTTACTGCGCAGCAGACTGGTCATACAGTTGAAGAAATTTACCGTGACAATGAGTATGATCATTGGTTTACTGCGCAGCAGGCTTTGGAGTATGGTTTTGTGGATAAGATTGTCACCACTCCAGCTTCTATGCGTGGGGAGGAGTGATTTTATATGGCAAGTGAAGAAGCAAAGTTTGTTGCACGCGCCCAGCGCTTGGGTGGATTTGGTCAAACCAGTGGTGTGTTTACGAATCGTTATGTTTTGCCTCAATTTGGCGAGCAGACTCCTTATGGTATGAAAACTCAAGATCCGTACACTAAGCTTTTTGAAGATCGTATTATTTTCATGGGTGTACAAGTTGATGACACTTCTGCTGATGACATTATGGCTCAGCTCTTGGTTCTAGAAAGCATGGATCCAAATAGGGATGTAATGATGTACATTAACTCTCCAGGCGGTTCTATGACAGCTATGACGGCAATTTACGACACTATGCAGTATATTAAGCCAGATGTTCAAACGGTGTGTTTAGGGCAAGCTGCTTCGGCTGCTGCGATTTTGCTTGCAGCTGGTTCTGCTGGTAAGCGTATGATTCTGCCAAATGCTCGTGTTCTTATTCATCAGCCTGCTATGGGTCAGGATTTTGGTAAGGCTACTGAGATAGAGCTTCAGGCTAAGGAAATGTTGCGTTTGCGCGAATGGTTGGAATCCACTCTTGCAAAGCATACTGGTCAGGATATTGAGCGTATTCGTAAAGATATTGAGGTGGATACGATTCTTACAGCTCCTCAGGCTAAAGAATACGGTATGGTAGATGAAGTTCTTGAACATAGGTCTTAAGTAGTTTTTACTTTTTAGATTTTTATGTTTTAGCTGCAACCCTTGGCGACACGCCAAGGGTTGTGTTTTTGTGAATATGGTTGTATATTAGTCAAGTTGCCGAAAACAAGGGAACGATTTCCTAAGGCTTCGGAAACATGCGCCAGTAGCCCAACGGATTAGAGCATCTGACTACGGATCAGAAGGTTGCAGGTTCGAATCCTGTCTGGCGCACAGGTGGCGCGGTGATTTTCACCGCGTTTTTTTTTATTCTGTTTTCCGCTTAACGCATACAAAATCATATTAGGTATAAAAAAACGAGGAACAAATCCAAAATTGGGAGCGTTCCTCGTTTGCTTGTAAGTCTTACGCTTATCGTTTAAACCTACTCAGTAACTGCCTTCTTGAGCAAAGAACCAGCGGAGATTCTAACACCGTAAGATGCAGGAATCTTAATGGTTTCGCCAGTGCGTGGGTTGCGGCCAGTGCGCTCAGCGCGCTTTACACGCTCAGCGGAGAACAGGCCAGTGAGCTTCAAGCCTTCACCAGACTGCAAAGCCTCAACGAACACATCCTGGAATGCGTTGACAGCGGCCTCGGCCTGTGCCTTGGTAAGGTTGGACTTCTGAGCGATCTTCGAAACGAGATCAGACTTGTTGTATGCCATACAAGCATCCTTTGTGTTAGGGGCCTTCTCTTCCAAAGACCACTTTCACTCATAGATATTAATACATTTTCCCTACAAATGCGCGGTTTTTCGCCGTTTTTCCGAGATTTTTTTACGATTTTTTAGATTTTTTGCTTGATAAAATACTTTAAAATCGTAGAAATGCCTTATATAGGTTTATTTATACTATTATCAACTAAATAATCTTATATAATAAGAAAGTTGGTTTTTCAAGATTTTAAGCAGACCATACTAAGCTGTCTAGCTTTTTAAGCATATGTTACATGGTCTAAACTAATCCGCGGTTACTAAGACTTTTCATAGCAAAAGCGCCTATTGGTATTCTTAGCCAGTAGAACATGAGTCTGTAAAGTAGGGTAGCAGATAATGCGATAGTTGGATGAATTCCAACTGAGGTAAAAGCAAAAGTAAGTGAAGCTTCAACAGCTCCCAATCCACCTGGTGTAGGAACAGCGGAACCAGCAGTATTGGCAACTAGGAACAGTAGCACTGTTTCCCAAGGGTTTGCATAGTAGCCGAAAGCAAGAAGAGCTACCCAATATCCCAGTCCTGTTGCAAAAACAAGAATAAGACCGCCTACAGTGCCTTTAATGAGCTGTTTAGGGCTACTTATTAGCTCTTTAATCTGTTTACCATAATCTGAAAGAATAGGAAGATATCTTTTACGTATAAATTTTCGAATAGGTGTAATAATCATAAAAGTGCATATGATTAGCGTTACTATTCCTATTACTGTTATGAGCATGTGTGTAGGAATCATTCCAGAAAGCACATTTTTACCAGTAAAAATGCCTACGCAGAACATAACTAAAGCTGTAACAAGTGCTTGTAAAAGCCAAACTGCACTTGTAATGGCTGTGGCTTGAGCAGCCGAATACCCATTCTTTTTTATAATTTGCATGTTCACAAAGGCTGGTCCTACGCCAGCTGGCATGGAAACAGCTGTAAACCCAGAAGCAGCTTGTGATGTAAACAGAACGCCAGCAGAAGGGCGTGAATCGTCCATAAAAGATCCAACTGTAATCGCAGAACCTACCCAAGCTAGCAAGCTGAATGCAAAGCATAATAGAACCATTAATGTATCCGCGCGTTTAAGAGCAGATACAATTTCTTGAGGATGCCACTGTGTTGCAATAGCAGCCAGAGCTGCAACAATAAGAATCAGCGTAACGAAGAATCTAATATTAAAACGGGCTAATCGCACTGTATCATAATCTTCGTCATCTGTGTGCTCGCATACCTTTTCACCTAGCTTAGTTTTAAGTTCTTCAAACAATTTCTTATTCCAAGACGTTAATGCTCTAGTTGATGAAGGAATAGCAGCTTTTTGCATAAAAGGCATTATTTGAGCTAGCTTATCTGCGCCCCAAGTATTCATAGCAGCGTCTATAGCGCTACTTGTATCAATGCATGTTGCGATTATTGATAACAGTTGTACTTTGTCTAAAGCAATATTGGTGTCGTCGCTAGCAACATCACCATTTTGCCATCCTGCAATAACCGGAGTTCCATCTTCTAGCCTTGCAAGTGTTTCTGGGCTTATTCTTCTATGTGTTATTCCTCGATTGTTTGCAATATCGAGGTAGCGCATAAGTCTTTCCGCATCTTTAATTGTAAGCGTGTTTAAATTGCATGGCACAAGTACATTATCGGTGTGGAATACCATTATTGAAGATTTTCCACAATCTGTTACTCCATAAACGTTTGCTGTAGCTAAGTGCAAGCTCCTAAGAACAAGAAGCATTGAAAGATGATGATGTATGGAGTGTCTTGCAGAACGATCTCGTCTAACTGGTATATCTATTAGCTTAATCCATTGCCATAGCTGATTTAGATATCCTGGCAAGTGAACCTGATTATCTAGAACCGAAATCACGTATCTTGTTCCATGAATATCAATCGCATCGTATAGCCTTGAATTTTCAATCAGATCGTCATCAAGGCTAGATTTCAGAACACCATTATGGTCTGTAGTTAGTGTACGTCTGTTTAATTGAACAAGATGAGTAATTCCAATATTTTCTAATGCGTCAACTATATCTTTTCCCCAAGCACCTTTGCTGCGAGTGCCTTTAATAAATCTGATTATTGTACCTATAGCGCGACCAATACACCAAGATGTTAAAACACCTGTTAGTGAATGCCATGATGTGACTATTAGTATAGGTGAAGCAATTATTAATGCTTGCCAAGATATTCTTACGACTTTACTATCTCGTCTAGGTCCACTAACGGTTAAAAAAGCAACTATTACCGCGTATATGTCTGGCAATAATTCAGTACCGTGACTGCTGGAAATTGAGTTAAATGATGTAAATAGTGGAGCATTATTTAAAGCAGTGAGAAGATAAGAAATATACCATACGAGAGGATATGTTAATAGCAAGGTTAGTGTAGATATCGTTGTGTCAATCCAACGTCTTGCGTTAATCATAGAAATTACTACGCTAGCTACTATGGCGATTGTAATTGCTTGCTGGAAAAGAGAAGATGGTAATCCAGTTACAATCCACACAATAATTTTTCCAGCATTTTTTGCATCGTGCTCTACGCCTGCGGTTGTGCCAGAAAAACACATTGTAAACAGCACAACCGCAGTTCCTAGTGCAATAGATATAATCGCGTAAATCAAGTCAGCCCAATTACGAACTAATTTAGGCCTCGTGTCATTAATAACCAAATTTTCTTCTACTTGCGATTGCATAAACACACCGTTTATTTATTAAATAAAATTATCGAATAAAATCAACCAGCCTAGATGCAATACCAGTATAAGATTCTGGTGTAAGAGCTTTCAACCTATTTGCTGTTTCTCTATCAAAGTTTCTAGAAGATATAAACTCTTCAACATTTTGTCTAGAAATACTATGACCGCGCATTAATTCTTTAACCTGCTCATATGGGCGTTCCATTCCTTCTACGCCAGCAATTTCTTGAGCTCTCATAGCAGTTTGGATTGGTTCTCCAAGAACTTCCCAATTGCTGTTAAGCTCTTCGCTCATCATTTGCGTGTTTGGATGAATCGACTTTAAGCCGCCAAGAAGATTGTTCAAAGCAAGAAGAGCATAACCGAATGCGGAACCAACGTTTCGTTGAGTAGTTGAATCTGTTAAGTCTCGCTGCCAACGGCTCTCGGTAAGTGTTGCGCAAAGAGTGTCGAAAAGTGCGCAAGAAATCTCAAGATTTGCTTCCGCGTTTTCGAATCGAATAGGATTCACTTTGTGAGGCATTGTGGAAGATCCTGTAGCTCCTTTAACTGGAACTTGTACAAAAACTCCGCGAGAAATGTACATCCACACGTCTACAGCAAGATTGTGAAGAATATGATTAATGTGACTTACTGTGCTATAAAGCTCTGCTTGCCAATCGTGGCTTTCGATTTGCGTTGTAAGAGGATTGAAGCAAAGACCCATTCTATTTTCTACAAATTCTTTAGAAACGCTAAGCCAATCAACATTAGGGAAAGCAGCAAGATGAGCGCCAAAAGTTCCAGTAGCACCATTTATCTTTCCAAGATACTCTTGGGAGTTAAGGTGTTTTAGCTGGCGATTTAGTCTATAAACAAACACTGCAAGCTCTTTACCTAAAGTTGTAGGAGTGGCAGGCTGACCGTGAGTGAGAGATAGCATTGGCATATCTCTATACTCTTGTGCTTTTTGGGTTAGGTAATCAACAATAGCTTTCAAATTTGGCGTGTATACGTTTTCAACCGCGTTTTTTACGCACCTCGCTATAGAAAGATTGTTTATATCTTCACTCGTGCATGCAAAATGAACTAATGTTTTAAGATTGCTAAGCTGGGTTTTATGCCCTAATACTTGCTCTGCTTTGTCTAACTCGTCGTCAATGTAGTATTCAACAGCTTTAACGTCGTGATGTGTTATAGCTTCGTGAGCTGCATGGCGTTTTATTCCTTCTGCTCCAAAATTTTCTGGAATTGCACGCAAATAATCGCATTCTTCATCTATTAAAGGATTTACGCCGTCTACAATGGTTTTGAATCCGTTTCCCTTGTATCCGTTTGCTAAAAGGATCATCCATTCAACCTCTACGCGCATGCGCTCGCGGTTTAAGGCTGGTTCGCTTAGAAATTCTACAAGATCAACAGTTTGATTGTGGTATCTTCCGTCTAGCGGAGTCAAAGCAATAGCAGGGCAAATATCAGTAAGCTTCATACTTTAAAGGTTACAGCATGGCATGAAACTACTAGGTGTTTTGAGCGGTTATTAGTTAATGGCGCATAGTTAATGGCTCATAATTCCTTGCCATAGTGTTGTTTCTTCTAATTCGTCACCTAGTGTTTTTCTAAAATGCTCTTCTTGCATTCGTATCTCTTTAGATCCAAGTTGATGAGCGTCTTCATAAGCTGCTTTATGATAATTCAAATCATGTGTGAGCGTTCCTTCTTCTGGTACATTTTTTACTAAGATTCCATCTTTTTCAAAAAGTTTTTCATTTTTATAACTTTTAGTTCTGTATTGTTTATTGTTTTTCTTATTATTTTCTTTATTTTTGTTTTGCGATTTTATTCCATTTACAACAAGTGAATTGTATATTGCATTATGAGCTGTTTTAGGGGCGATTGTGCCATTGTGAGCAGTAGCGCTTTTCTTTGCAGTTCCATGTATTGTAACCCAATTATTTCTATTTGGATTAGATGCGCCATCTAAGGTAGGAACTAGTTCGTCTTCCATTTCTATGCTTGTGACCCAAGTTTTATTTGGTATTGGATGGTTTGCTATTGGAGATCCAGCAGTTACTATGTGTTTTATGTTGTATTGTTTTGAGTAATCGCTAGCTATGCTTGCAGCTACAATTCCTCCTTGTGAATGTCCAACAAGAATAACTGAGTCTTTTGCTTTAATTCCGCTTTTTCTCATGGCTTCTATAACCATTCTTGTGCTGTCTGCATTTTGTCTTACGTTTTTAGAACTACTCATAACTTCTGCGTTTTGTGGCCATCCAAAAGGAGATTTTGGTTTGCCATCTGTTCCAGGTATTGTAACAAGCCAAGATATGCTACCGTCTTTTTTCTTAAAGCGTTGTATTGTTATTGTTGCTGCATCTGCGTTTATTTTAGGCGGTTTTACGCCAAGGTTTCCATTTGAAAGATCTGTTAGATTTCCAAGAGCTTGACTAATATTACTTCCTCTGTAATGAAATATTTTTGAATATTCTCTGTGAGGTAATCTAATTTTTATTACTTTAAGATTATTCCCTTGTTTTGCATCGTTGATTTTTGCGCTAAACAAGCTTAATGCACTTGCAAGCTTAGAAACTGGATCGTTTGAATGCTTATTTGAATTTCTTTCTTGAATACTAGAAATAAAATGCACAGGAATTCCCGTTACGGGGTTTATTAGAAAATGCTTAGAAAAGCCTCTAATAAAGCCTTGTTGAATTGGTGCAGTTTCATGACTCCATTTAGAAAAGTTTTTCATACCGCTTTTTTGAGTCATATCTAAAAGTATGCTAAATCCTACGCTTGCAAAGAATGGTACTGCTGTAATAGGAAAGATACTTGTACCAATCGATACAAGATTATCTAAGTTTTCTCTATTTTTGTATTCTGCGTTAGCATATAGATTATTTGCTCTGATTATTAGAGAAGATAATTCATCAAGTTTATTTGATAACGATTCGCATTGGCTTGATTTTATTCTGCATTCTGCAGGATCCAATAGCGGTTGTAAAGAATCGTCGTTAAAATAACCATTAAAATTTTTGTTATTTTCAGAGAAAACAGATGATTTTTGGCTTTCAATCTGCATCGCAGCTTGCATCCAGCTTGTGCTTAACGAGTGGAAATCGTTGGATAGTTCTTGTAATTTTGCGGATTTTGTTTTGTATTCGCTAGCATCAGCTACGCTAATGGTTTTCCCACCTGTTATTGTTGATTTAACTCTCCAAGGCATTAAATTCACCTCCATAAGTTGATTTTTGAGTTAATAGAGCCAATTTCGCATGCTTTTTTGGCAGCATTAAACATTTCTTCATTGAACGCGTTTGCGGCTTTTCCATGCCAATCTTTAAGAGTATTTGAATGTGCTTCGCCAAGCACGCTGTTAGAACATTGTTCTGTTCTTGCTATCAGCCAGTAATAATTATTAAATGTATGCATACAAAGTATTACACACAATGTTTTTTAAATAGTCACGAAAAATCTTTTAATGTGGTTAAAGGTTCCAAAATATTGAAATATAAGGGTTTATATTCTATTAGATATTTTTTTATTACCTTTACCACGGCTTGTTACTTGAATCTTCTTGTTTAGAAGACTTTATTTTTCCGGACTTACTATTTGAATCATTATTGCTGTAATCTTTTTCGGATTGGTTTATTTGATTCTGGTCTTGATCTTTTTGATTGTTTTGTTTTAATAAGTCTTCGACCTTCTTTTTTTGAGAATCGCTTAAACTAGAATTCCCAGATTTGTCCTGCAAATTATTTTTTTGGTTTCGGTCATTATAGTTGGATTGTGCACTAGAATCAGTATTTTTTTTATCTTCATCAATTTGTTTTTGTAAGAATCTAGTAAGTCTTTTAGATATTAGTGCGTTGTGCTCAATACTATTTTTTATGTGAGGTAAAAGAATAGTGTATGGCGATTTTGCTTCGCTAAATTGATCATCAACCTGTTTTTGAGATACGAGCAATATTTCTCTATCTGCATCAACTTTTTTTGACGCTTTTATGTTATTTATTAGTGATTTTGTGGCAGAATTATACGTTGATTCTGCTTTAAGATTAGTAATAGACAAATAAGCTGATATAGCGCATAAGGCTATAACAATAGAAGATAAAGTAACAAGAGAAAATCTTAGGAGTGACTTAGGTGTGATTCTGCTAATCATATAAGCTTCCTTGATTTTGTAATCCAGCATGATAATTCCCAAAGAATCAATATGCTTGCAAGAATAGCAAAAGGCCAAACGATTGGCTCAGGTCTAAGTCTCGGCTTAACAGTATTGTTCTGTCTCCATTGTTTAGAAAGAATATTTTTTGCTTCTAATCCAATAGAGTGATTTTTGCTAGAGTCAACATATTTTCCACTAACCTCATCAGCTATATTCTTAAGATTCTGCGGATCCATCTTAGATATTCCAGGTTTTCCAGTAGATGGGTCAATAATCCATTTACCAGATTGTTTTGTAGAAGAATCTGTAGAATTTATATCATCTAAATCATTTAGCTTAGTGGTGGTATTTGGGATTTTCCCGCCATTTTTAGAACCTACGCCAATAACATAAGCATGATTCACGTATCCGCGTAGAGATGAGAATGTTCTACGCTTTCTAGAAGTTGTTTCTTCTCCATCGCTTATTAAATATAAAACTGTAACGTCTTGCGGATGAGCGTCATGAATTGCCTTAGCTTCAAGAAGAGTTTTATCTAGGGGAGCATCCAAACTAGTTCCATTTGAAACTCCAACAGGTTCAGTGTTGATAGTATCAACCCAATTTTCAATTGCATTAGAATCTGGCGTAAGTGGAACATCAACACTAGAAGACGCTCCAAACCTAATAGCAGTAAAACTTGCGTTTATGTAATTATTTGTAATTTGTTTTATTATTTGTTTTGCAGAATTAAACCTAGTGGTTGTGTTGTTGTTTAAATCCTTAGAATCATTAACATTCATAGAGCCAGTAACATCTAAAACAAATATAACATTTGTAGCATTAAGAGAGCGTTGCAAGGTGCTTTTCATAACACAAGGGCATAATGCGCAAATAGCTAGAAGAATGCATATCAACACTCTTCGAACCCTCATATAAATTGTTTCGTCCGAACTAAGGTTTTTGCGATTAATTGGGAAAATTTCATATAATGCCAAAATGCCAAGAATTGCAATAGCAACTAGCGAAATCCAACTAAAAGATATTTTCATCGTTTTATCCTTCTCGCTGAAATAAGCCAGAGAGTTACAAAAATAACCGCAAATATTGTTGCAATACTAGGATCGTCGCTTAAAGCAGATTGTGTAGAGTCCTTTTGCATAATTGTGTGCTGCTGTTCAATTTTACGTACCAAAGCTAAAACAGAATCAGAATTATGCTGAGTTAAGAAAATGCCACCATTTTTTTCAATAAGTTCACGCATCTGATTAGTAGTGTTCTCATTTTCGCTTTGAGTAGATCCAGAATACAATCCATCGACTTGAATATTAGCTCGTTTTGTTAGATCTAAAGCTTGCTTAAGAGAGTAAACTGGTTTCCCAGAAACAACATTATCTGTAGCTAAAACAATAGATGCACTACGATTAAGACGATTATGAGGTTTTTGGGAGTTGCTAGAAGAACCATATACAACTCCAGGAATCATTGCAGCGCAACTAACAAGACCATCGCCAATTAACGATGTTGCTTCTTTTCGGTTTTGCGTACCATCAAGCCACGTGGAAATCTGCTGATACTGCTTTTGTTGCATATTGTCGATTTTGTCTTGTGTTTGAACTCCATCCAACAGCTTAGAAGCGTACTGCAACTGTTTTTTAACAAGTGAATAATCGTCTGTAAGAGGAAAAACAGTTCTAGAAGTTGAATTAAAAATACTCAAACCAATGCGCTCGCCTTGAAAATGCTCAACAAATTTCAAATAAGCGTTAATAACTTCCAAATCATACGGCAGAGTAGATCCAGAAACATCTAAGCATAAAACAATATCTCTAGAGCTTGATTGTTCGTTTGCGTTTAAAACTCTTGAAGGTCTAGAGCTGAGAATTGTAGTGCATATAAGAGCTAGGATAAGCATTATAAAAGAGAATTT